>CAZITV010000028.1:0-18920 GCA_964542255.1 uncultured Victivallaceae bacterium | reverse complement strand
AACGCTGCACTGTTCTTTGACACCTTGACAATTAGTGACTTGAATAATATCTTAAAGCAGTTCATATTTTGTGTTTCACGTCAAATAGTTGCCAATAAAAATGGATGAGCATAATGAAAAAATATATATTTGCGATGGTTATATTGGTTTTGGGATTGATAAATGTATCAGCAGTTGACTGGCCCCAATGGCGCGGTGCTAATTTTAATGGTGCAACATCAGAGACTGTAGATGCTAAGACTTTTGCTGCTAAAACACCTCTTTGGCGTGTGCAGGTTGGCAATGGTTATTCGGCTGTAACTGTATATCAGGGCAAGGTTTTTACCGCTGGAAGTTCTGTGGATAGTGATACGATATACTGTCTTGATGCTAATAGCGGCAAGGTTATATGGCAGTATTCTTATCCGTCCAGAATCAATAAAAGTTATCCTGGAACCAGGGCAACGCCTGTAACTGATGGTAAAAATGTTTATATGCTGAGCATTGACGGCGACTTGATTTGTTTGAATCTTGCCGATGGTAAAGTAGTCTGGGAGCATAAAAAACTTGTTTCTGGTGGAGTTAAAAATTTGATATGGGGGATATCTTCATCGGCTTTACTGCATAATGGCAATATTTATGTTAATTTGGGCGAGAACGGCATGGTGTTTGACGCTGCGACCGGTAAGGAAATATGGAAAAGCGAAGGTGTTTGCAACTACTCAACCCCTGTTGTATTTAATTTTAATGGTCGTGATTTGCTGGCGATGTTTAATGAAAAGTCTTTAAATATAATTGATGCTAAGAATGGTCAGAAAATTGCCTCGTATGAGTGGTTGACAAAATACAATGTAAATGCAGCAGACCCGATTATTATTGATTCAGGCAGAAAAATTATAATTTCATCTGCTTACAACCATGGCGCCGCTTTGCTTGCTTTCGATGGTTCATCGCTTATAAAAGTATGGGAAAGCACAGATATGTGTTGTCATTTTTCTACACCTCTATTGATTGATGGTGTCGTTTACGGGGTTAGCGGCAATGCTGGCAGTGGACTGCTTTCTTCAATTGCCGTGAGCGATGGTAAGTTAATTACTAAAAACAAGCTTAAATTTGGCAATATAATACAAGTTGGGCAAGAACTATTGTATCTTGAAGAAAATGGTGTTCTTAATCTGATAAATCCGGCACAAGGAAAATGTGAAGTCATCGCATCTGTAAAGGTTATTAGCGGTGGTAAATGTTGGACTATGCCAGTGTTGGCAGATGGCAAAATCTACTGCCGAAGCGATAAAGGCGAGTTGGTTTGCTTGAGTGCAAAATGATTTTCTGCCAGCTATTTTGCCGTAACGCAACCATTGAATATTCAGGCTAAGCATGCTAAAGTGGCGCAAAATTATTGTTTGTGTATGTGCTGAACGGCGCCTACTGCCAGATGATAACATCCGGCAATTTGTTGCCGCAGCACAAAAATCTAAAATCCCTCTAATCATAGTTTCAGATTGCTGCTATATGACCGCAAAAAATCCTGAACAACTTCAGGCGCTGACCTTTGGCGAAGAACCGGTTTTATTCGCTGGTTGTAAGCCGCGTGCAATAGAAGCCTTATTTACCGCAGCCAATGCAAATATTCCTGATTTTGTATTGTCGTTGCGAGATAAATTTGCACCGGAACAGCTCGCTGCCTCTGGACTTGCCCTGACCGATGAATTTGCTGATATTTCTTTTCCCGAGATTGATGCCGGTTGGCCCGCCTGGTACCCCGTGATTGATCGTAAACGATGTGCAAATTGCCGTAAGTGTGCAGATTTTTGTCTTTTCGGAGTTTATTCTATTCAAGACGGACAGGTCTGTGTAGTAAATCCGGCAAATTGTAAAAATAACTGTCCTGCTTGTGCAAGAATTTGTCCATTTCAAGCAATAATTTTTCCAAAATCTGACTTGGTTCCAATTAACGGCGCCAAAGTTGAGCCTGAGCACATCATGAAAATACGGACAGAATCTGGCAATTTGCGCCAATTATTGGAAGTTCGTAAGCAACAAAAGAGAAAATTATTTCGTGATTAATTCAGGCACATAATATTATGATATTAAAAATTATATACCGTATCGTTAGTAAGCTTCCGGCAAAATGTTTATGGAAACTGCTCTATAATTTTTGTTGGAAGGGGAGGATGGCCATAATACGGTTCGAACAGCGTCAAAGTAAAGGGAAATTTTTTCCGGCTTTTATTATGCTTTCCTTAACTGACCGTTGCAATCTTTCTTGTCAAGGTTGCTGGGTGTCGCAGAGTCATCCAGCACGTGAACTTGGTACGGAACAAGTAAATAACATAATTAAAGAAGCTAATACGAATGGATCGTTCTTTTTTGGATTGCTTGGTGGTGAACCATTGCTATATCCACAATTATTTGAAATAATTGCAGCTCATCCTGATTGTTATTTTCAGCTTTTTACAAATGGTACACTATTATGTGATGAGATTACTGATAAATTGCGTAAATTGGGTAACGTTACTCCGCTGATCAGCATTGAAGGATTAGCCAGTGCCAGCGATATTAGACGTGGTGGCGACAATGTTTTCGCAAGGGCGGTTAATGGAATCGATTCATGTGTTAATAATGGTCTTTTTACTGGAGTTGCAGCAAGTATATGTAAATCCAATTTTTCTGATTTGGTTAATGTCACTTTTGCTAAAATGTTAGTTAGCAGAGGGGTGCATTATCTTTGGTATTATATTTACCGCCCATCCGGGCAAAATGCATGTCCAGAACTGGCGCTCACGGAAGACCAAATTTTGGAGTTAAGGCGCTTGATTGTGGAGCTTCGCGGCAAGGTTCCATTAATTATTGTTGATGCTTACTGGGATGCTGATGGCAACGCGTTATGCCCCGGCGCAATGGGGCTAAGTATTCATATTGGACCGGGAGGTGATATTGAATTCTGCCCGCCAATTCAATTTGCCGTTGCAAATATTGGTGACGGAAATGCACTGAGTGAAAAAATCAATAAAAATGGTTTTATGGACGCAATGCGTCGATTTGCTGCGCAAACTACGCGGGGATGTGTGCTGATGGAGTATCCGCATGAGTTAAAAAAATTTTTAGAAATAAACCACGTTTACGATTGCAGCGGCAGAAATTGCGGAATGGATGAACTGGCAAGAAGAAGTTCGATGATCTGCCATCATTTGCCAGGTAAAGAAATACCTGAAAAAAACTGGCTTTACCGCTATGCAAAAAAATATTGGTTTTTTGGATTTGGTACGTACGGTTAAAATTAACACTTTAGACTGATAAAATGAATATTAGCAATAATAATTCCGACCAAGCTATACCCCATTCTGCCGCAGACAGAATTCATCTGGTAGAATTGGTAAAAAGCAATGTGGCAAATCGCAAACTGCAGCCACCTTTATCTCTGGAGGAACTTGAGGACGCAGCAAAAACACTCATAGCTACTCACCACATTGCCCCGGTTTTCCAGAAATGGTTGATGATTATGATAAACAATGAGGTATGGCGTGAAACAATCGCGGCGATACCGCGTGAACGCAGGATGCTGATGCTGCCGCAATGCTTACGTAGTTCAAGCGTTTGTTCATCTGTCATTGATGAGCTTGGCTTGATATGCCAAAATTGCGGTTCTTGTGATATTGGCAAGTTAGAGTTGGAGGCAGATGCACTTGGAATGATGACTTTGGTTGCAGAAGGTTCTTCTCTTGTCGCAGGAATGCTCGAGTCTGGTCAGTTTGACGCCGTCATTGGTGTAAGCTGTCTTGATGCCTTGGAAAAAGCTTTTCCATATATGGTCTCTCATGCAGTGCCCGGTATTGCTGTGCCGTTGACAAAAGCCGGTTGTAATGATACTTGCGTCGATATAGATATCGTAAGGCAGGCGATGTTGATGAGTGAAAATTCAGATTGTCATCCGATAAATTTGGATCAGCTGGCTCAACAGGTAAAGCAGTGGTTTGAGCCAGCCGAATTAGAAACAATTATGGGAGTACCAATAGGTGCTGCTGAACTAGTTGCCCGCGAGTGGTTGGCTGGTGATGGTAAGCGTTGGCGTCCGCTGATTGCCGCATCAGTATATTCTGTTTTGACTGGAAATAAACCGCATTCTATCGGACTAAAGCAGGCAGCAGTAGCGGTAGAATCATTTCATAAGGCGTCTTTGATTCATGATGATATTGAAGATGATGATGATTTTCGTTATGGTCGCGCAGCGTTGCACCGCAGTTACAATTTGCCGATTGCGCTTAATGCCGGCGATGCTTTATTGGGTGAAGGCTATCGCTTACTGTCGATTTGTGATGTGTCAGACAATATTCGCTGCGAAATGATTAAAGTTGCCGCCAATGCTCACCGTAATTTGTGCCGAGGGCAGGGGGACGAGCTGGAATGGCGGCGCAATCCCTCACCATTACTATTAGCTGATACAATCGAAATATTCCGCGGAAAAACATCCCCGGCTTTTGAAGTTTCTTTGGCTTTGGGAGCATTGTGTGCCGGTGCTTCAAATGAATTATGTCTTCACCTTAAGACATTTAGTGAAGCGCTTGGTGTTGCATATCAAATTAAGGATGATTTAGATGATTTTTATGCAGAAAGTGAACAGGGCTGGCATGATGAACCTTACCTATCGGTGATTATTGCAGCCGCCGGGGATTTTGCAGCAAACCGTGAACGGTTGTTTAAACATTTGAGGCAATGCAAGGATGCACAAGGTGTTAAAGCAGTTTTCGCTGCCGAAGTTGATATTGATAAGGTGTTGGCAAAAGTTAGGCAATTACTGCTGCATTATCACAATGAAGCTGTACGGGCGTTGAGGCCTATTAACCACTCAGGATTAAAACGGCTATTGTTTAGAATTGCCGGGAAATTACTTCATGATTCAGAAAAAAGTCAAAAATCATTCGGTGGAAACATATAAAATTGTTTCTGCCGGTGTAAAAAAACTAGATAGAGATGCTATCGCGGCAATCAGCAATTTTATCAATACCCAGTATTGCGCAGATGGTGGATTCGCTGGCGCTGATGGGCACAGCGACTTATATTACACGATGTTTGGTCTTGCGTGTTCTTTACCTCTCAATATTCGCCTGCCGTACCGGCAAATTGAGATTTTTTTGAATAATATTGACCCAGAGGAATTAGATTTACCGCACTTAGTATGTCTGGTTAAGTGTTATTCTGCGTTGGCACAAATTAAATTCCCGACTGTGACATTGATTACAGGACATTCAAATAAAATCCGCGAATATTATTTTCGACGAAAACATTTAAGTTCAATTATCAATGTTATACATAAATTTTCCAATTCGCGGTCTTCTCCATACGAACGCTTTTTACAGATGAATTTGGCGCAAGATTGCGGTATCTTGCTAACCGATGCAAAGACTATACCGCATTCACTGGAGCTTTTTCGAAAAAATAATGGTGGTTTCTCTAATTTACTAGAAAGTGACACTGCTTCAACTAATGCAACTGTAGCTGCAATTATTTTAAAACGACAATTGACCGGTCTGTTTGATACTGCAGCGTTGCATTGGTTGCGTGAACAAATAGCTGAAGACGGTGGTTTTAAAGCTTTTTCGTCAGCATTGTCATCGGACCTGCTTTCAACAGGCACTTCATTGTTTGCGTTGAATATGTGCAGTGGACTGGAGATAAAAAACTGTACAGCGACGAAGGAGTATATTATTCACTGCTGGTCAGAATGCGGCGGATTTTCTGCACTTCCACATGGACTGACGGCTGATTGTGAATATACATTTTATGGCCTATTAGCTTCTGGGGCTCTCAAATGAATAATAGCGTTAAATTCAATGAAGCTATATCTTTGGCTGTAAATGCCTTATTAAAGCAGCGCAATTCTGACGGATTATGGCATGGTAATTTATCTTCCAGCGCGGTGTCAACGGCAGTGGCATTGTTGGCAATTTATTTTGCAAAGAATGCCGGCAATACCGTTGCTCAAGCTAATTGTTTGCTGATAAGCAAAGCGGCAGTGTGGCTGGAAACGCATCAAAATGAGGATGGCGGATGGGGTGATAGTGACTCTAGCCCAACAAATTTGACCGCAACATTACTGGCAAGAGCAGCTCTTGCCTGCGCTTCAAATAACAGCAAAAATTTAGATAAAGCATCTCAATGCGTCTCTAGATTGGTTGGCGGTGACAACCCGGCGGCAATATATACAGGGGTAATTAAATTTTATGGAGATGATTTAACTTTTTCTACTCCGATTTTATTCGTATGCGCCTTGTCGGGACATTTTGGGGACTCCTGTGAAAAGTGGAAATACGTACCGAATTTGCCATTCGAATTAGCATTGATTCCGCAATGTTTGTTTAAATATTTAAAATTACCTGTGGTCAGTTATGCAATTCCAGCTTTAATCGCAGTCGGGTTTGCACGCCGTTCGATGACGGCAAGCAATCGCATCATACGTAGATTCTATGGTACAATTATAAATATTTTACTACAAAAACTTTGTCGAATGCAACCGTCAAATGGCGGTTTTCTGGAAGCAGCACCGCTTACTGGGTTCGTTGCGGTTTGCCTTTCCGTTGCCGGTTATGGAAATCATGCCGTTGTTAGCCGGGCAATATCTTTTTTAGCCAATACAGCCAGAACAGACGGCTCATGGGCAATAGATACGGATTTGACCATTTGGCTGACTTCTAATGCGGTCAGGTCAATCAGTAGTTTAAGCGTTATGACTGAAAACGACAAACTTAAGCTTGGAGAGCAATTTCGCGATTTTCAGTTTAAAACCACTCATCCTTTTACATTGTCTGCTCCCGGTGGCTGGGCGTGGACGAATTTGCCTGGCGGAGTCCCTGATGCAGACGATACTTCATCAGTCTTGAACGCGCTTGCAATATTGCAACCGGAACGCTGCGATAGCAGCATTGAAAACGGACTGAGGTGGTTATTGAATATGCAAAATAGTGATGGTGGCATTCCGACATTTTGCCGAGGCTGGGGATTTTTGCCATTTGACCGCAGTAGTCCCGACATTAGTGTTCATACGCTTATTGCTTTTTATAACTGGAGAAAATGGTTAAAATCAAGATTGGCAATAAAAATTGACTGTGCTTGCGTTAAGATTATACGATATCTTGAACGTGTGCAAAATAACGATGGTTCATGGAATCCATTATGGTTTGGTGACCAAAACAGCGCTGGTCAACATAATCCGGTATATGGCACCGGAATCGTTGTTGATATTTTAACTGCTATTGGCTATGAAGGCGAATCTCTAAATCGCGGGGTTAATTATTTGTGTGTGTCTCAAAACAGTGATGGCGGCTGGGGTGGGGCATTAGGCACAAAATCTAATATTGAATGTACTGCTATCGCCGCAACAGCACTTTGCTCATTCCCGAATTGCCGCAACAATGTTGCTGCAGCATGTGCTTTATTGTGTGACGCTGTAATTGAATCTGCTGAAAATATTCCTCCGGCGAGCCCTATTGGGTTATATTTTGCAGCCTTATGGTATGATGAGAAGCTTTACCCGCTATTGTTCGTTGTTCGTTTTTTTAACAAATATCTAACAGTTATCCATCATTAAATTTAATGTCGCCAGATTATTTTTTTGAAAGACAATATACATCTTGGTCTCGATTCAATGATAATCTTTTTTTGTAAAAAAATATTAAGTGCGATTTGACAAGCTGTATTTGACTAGTATCATAAGTATTGAATAAATGTTTTTTTTTATTAATTTATTGATAAAATCAGGTTAATAAGCTTTTAAATTGGGATGGCTTTAATTTTTATCTAAGTTAAAATGTTAGTATCTGCATAGATGTTGCCGGATTTAGCAACGAAAAATACGGACTACAAATGACCACTGTTTTGAGATGTAACATTAGCATTCACAACGTCAATTTCTCGAATCCCAATTAATTTTATTGACTTTAGTAATCTATATAACGTCACTGATTAACTAACTATTATGATTGGAGCTAAGATGAGCGGTAATTATTCAGAAGATTATTTACGCGAAATTTTGGTAGAAAGTATTGCACTGAGCATTGATAACGGAAGATTAGATTTGAATAGTATCTCCGTTGATGAGTCGAAACCCATACCTGCTGAAGATTTGCAGTGGGCAATCCAGACATTGGAAGCCAATGGAATGATGACAAGAATTGACGATTTTAGCTATGAATTAACTCCATCCGGACAAGATTATATAAATATGTTAACACCGTCACAATCAGCTGCAGGCATATCGGTAGTGAATTCTGACATTACCACAGCAAGTGAGTCTTCTGAAGAGACGCCAGAAGCTGTTCCAATAGACGCAGTGTCATCTTTTAAAATACCAGCTGCCGCAGTGGCAACAAATTCTGAAGAGCGCAGTTTGGCGTTAACTCACCTGATTTATGAATCATTTATTTATAATAAAACGCTTGATTTAACTGAATTTGGACCGTTGATTTTACGCGACCATAAGCCTGATGTCTATGGATCTTTTGCTTTTTCTGACGAAGAGATAGCCGCTGCGTTAAACGACCGTGTGCAGCGCGGTATCCTCTTTTTGCGAAATGTTGCAGAGGATGGCCTTGACGGTGGACAGGATAGTTATCAAATTTTGTCGCCACAGCCTGGTCAGAGTATCAATCAGGAGGATTTTATACCTGCTGATTTAAAAGAAAAATTTCTTGAATTGCGTGATGATTTTTTATCAAGTGAGCAGTTGGAGCAACGTATGCACAGCACAGAATTACGTTCACAATATAAAGCGGAACGAAGCGAATTGTTCTTGATGACAGATTTACCGCTTGATGTACTGCGTTCAAAAGAAATTATGGCAAAATATGCTGTTGTTGTTGAATTTGCTGAGTCGATGCCAGAGGATTTGCAAAAGGAGTATTATAGTCGTGTAGTAAGAGTTTACCGTGAATATCATCGTCCGAACTATCTAACTAATGCAGCTGAAAAGATAGAAATTGCTCAACGGCGAATTGCTGCGCTTGATACTTTGAATCAATCATTTATCTCCAGACGTGACGAGGCTTTGCGCGATATTGAAGAAAAGAAACGACTGGAAGAAGCTAGAAAAAGTAAGTTTGGTTATAAAATTGCTCATATGGCTGACCCCGGTATTGGTGAAATAAAAAATCTACTAAGCAAATTTACTACGCAGCGATTTACCACTGACAGTAGTGGGAATTTGACCGAAGCTGCTCAGCCCGAAAAAAAATAGTGCTAACCTGATTTAACATTCCTTTTTTTGCCGCGCTACCATTACTATGTAATGCAGTTGAATAATTCGCAAATCTTTACGATGATGGTGTATGTTGCCCACGTTTAAAATAGTGTTAAATTAAGTTTTTTATATGCGGGTTGGTAATAGCAATGCCTTATATTTAATCAATACCCACGTGCTTGTAAAGTTACTTTCGTTGCAGTATATTTTACCCAAAGATACCGGTAGCGCCTCATCAATTTTTGGCGTTATAGGCTAATAATCGGGTAATACGAAATGGTGATTGTATGACAACGGGTTTGCCAAATTCTGCGACAAATGAGAACATTAAGCATCACGAATTATCTCTGCGTGGTTTTTGTCACTGGCAAGTTTTTTTATGTTTGATGTTGCTGTTCACGTTTTCTTTTTGGATTAATTGCAGGGGCATAAATGTTGGCTTGCCATCCTCTGAGCGTTTGGCTGTATCATTGGGCGGGGTTAACGTAATGGAGCAAAAAATACCTGCCATTATCCAAAGTATAAATAACGGTTTGGGCAATCGTTCAGAATTTATTGACAAAACCTGTGGCGAGAATTTTCGCCAACTAGCTGATTTTTCACCATATTTAGACCAGGTACGCAGTTCAAATCCAGACGAATTTATGGTTTTTAAAGTATTAGCTCATATGCGTAATAATCATACAATTGTTACCGGTACTTATATTTACGGACCATTTTTCTTTTATCAAATTGGTTTTTCTTTGGCAATTGGCAAAATGCTAGGAGTTATTCATTCTGGTCAAACAGCAGCTTATTACCTTGTCAACCCGGATAAATTTGCCAATTTCTATATCTGCGGCAGGTTGCTATCGGCGTTCTTTGGAGCTTTGGCAGTAGTTGTCGTTTTTATGCTAGGCTATAAAATCGGCAAATTGCCTCTGGCAATATTGTCCGCGGCAATTTTGACATTTATTCCATTATTTTCATTATCTTCAAAATTTATCAAAGCGGATAGCTTTTTGATGTTCTGGACAGCAGTAACATTATTATTCTCAGTTACAATAATTAACAGTTCCAAGTGGCGGTACTATCTATTAAGCGGTGTGTTCTTGGGATTGTCTACTGCCACTAAATATCCGGCCGCTATTAACGCGGTTTTTTTAATAATGTTCCATTTAGTACGGCGGATGCCTGAATTTAAAATTAAACATAAATTTACTTATGACGATTTTAAATTAATCGCTGCAGGTGTCGTAGCAATTTTAACGTTTTTTATGGTATCACCCGCAATATTGCTCGATTGGCGTACGTTTTGGTCAGATTTGACTTGGATACAAAGTGTTTCCAGAGATGGCAATCAATTTTTAAATATACTGAATGCGCTGCTTTGCTACTCCTACGATGCGTTGTTTTATACCGTTGGGATCCCCGCGTCTCTGGTCATTGCCGCCGGGGTATTATTTGCCATTGTCAAAGGTGACAAAATCTGTCTTGCTATGTTTCCTGGTATTATTCTTTATTTATTTATCGCCAGTCGGGGCTTGGCCACTTCAGACGCATATATGCTGCCAGCATACATTCCGCTTTGCTTAATGGCAGGTAGAGTGATTAATGCAATTCATCAACGCATTGTATGCTGGATTGTCGCCGGAATTGTTGTTGTTGGCACCCTTAGTTATTCACTGGCATATACCGATGCGGCGCTTTCTGAAAATTCTAGAATTACTGCCGCAAAGTGGATAAATGATAACATTGCATCGGGCAGTACGCTCGGCACCGTTTGGTATCCGGTAAATTATCGTGTGCCGATGGTTAGTCCTAATCGTTATAAATTGGTTAATGCGAAAATTGATGGCAACGAGGTTTTCAATAATGCTGATTTCTTTCTTGATAGCTCGTATGAATGGCTTGCAAAAGATTTTTTTAATCGGTTAACATATGGCGATGAAGAGCCAATTGCTCGGAATATTGCTAAAATTAAAGAATTTGAGTATGTGCCATTAGCCTTTTTTGGATTGTTGCCATTGACGCGCAAACATCGTTTAAATCTCTATTTTGAAGTAATTTGTCCTAAAATAATAGTATATAAAAATTGCAAAATTAACAGGGTGCAGCATGATTGATTATGATGATTTAAATAAACTGCGTTTGGAAATAAGAAAAAAGAAAGATGACATAGCTGCAAAGCGCGATAAGCGTATCCGCAACAACCCATATTATTATGGCAGATTATTAAACTCTTTGCGATATATCATTCCTCCAGGAGCAAAAGTACTTAATGTAGGATGTGGCACCGGATATATTTTAAATGAGTTAAAACCAGCTTATGGCGTTGGCGTGGAGAGTTCTGCGGCTCAACTTGCAATAGCTAAAAAAAATTATCCGGAGTTGGTGTTTTTTGATCAAGAATTGGATAATGTGGCAATCGACAATATCTTTGATTATATCATTGTTACTGGCGGCGAGGACATGGTCGATTTGAAGGCTGTTTTGGATTCAATTCGTCGAAATTGTGCCAGGCACACTAGAATTGTCATAAATTATTACAGCTATCTTTGGCAGCCACTGGTTACTTTGGCGGAAAAACTGCATTTGCGCATTCCGCAGCAGGTGCACAACTGGTTTTCGGCAAGCGATATTAATAATTTTTTAGAACACGCTGGTTACGACTTAATTAATACTAAAACTTTAATACTATTTCCTTATTATATTCCTTTGCTGTCGTCTTTTTTTGATAGGATTCTTGCTCGTTTGCCTATGTTCCGTCAATTAACGATGAGTAGAATGGCAGTTGCCAGAGCCAGAATAGCGACAAATGAAAATTATTCAGTTTCTGTGGTTATTCCTTGCCGAAATGAAGCAGGTAATATTGAGAATGCAGTAAGAAGAATGCCTTTATTGGGCAAACATACTGAGATAATTTTCTGTGATGATAAATCATCAGATGGAACTTCTGACATTGTTCTGGAGATGATTTCAAAGTATCCGAATAAAGACATTAAATTATTCGCCGGTCCAGGAATTTGCAAGGCAGACAATGTTTGGACCGGTTTTGATCATGCATCAGGAGATATACTGCTAATTCTCGATGCAGACTTAACTGTTATCCCGGAAGAACTTCCCTATTTTTATGAGGCTATTGCTAAGGGCAGGGGGGAATTTATTAATGGCTCGCGGTTAGTTTACCCAATGCATGACCAAGCCATGCGCCCTTTGAATATGATCGGCAATAAGTTTTTTTCCATGATGTTTTCATATATTTTAGATAATCCAATAAAAGATACCTTGTGCGGCACTAAAGTTCTTTGGCGCGATGATTTTCAAAGTATAAAAAAATTACGCAATACCTGGGGGATAAAAGACCGCTGGGGGGATTACGAATTAATTTTTGGCGCCGCAAAAACTCACCGTAAATTGATTGATTTGCCCGTACACTATATGGAGCGCACATATGGCGAAACTAAAATGACAAACCGGATAAAAAACGGCTGGATTATGTTGCGTATGTCGCTGATATCTTTATTTAAGATTAAATTTCATTGAGGTGCATTAATGGATAAACGCTGGGAAAATGAAATTGAACACGGTAAGTATTTAAGTCAATCAGATGCTGCTGAAATCTGGAATTGGGCTTCTCCAGCTGGACGCGTTCGGTATCAACGAAGGGTGGAGATGTTATCAGCGGGACTAGGGAATGATAAGCGTGTATTGGAATTGGGGTGCGGTTCTGGCTTGTTTACTGCTGCATTTGCTAAGACTGGTGCTGATTTGACTGCAATTGATATTTCCGCCGATTTATTATCTCAGGCTCAAGCAGCGGTTAATGCCGCTAACGTCAAATTTAAACAGGAAAACGCCTGCTGTCTATCATTCAAAGATGGGGAATTTGACGCAGTCATCGGCAGTTCAGTACTGCATCATCTTGACCTTGGCCTCGTCTTACCTGAAATTTACCGTGTGTTAAAGCCGGGAGGTACAGCGGTGTTTACTGAACCCAATATGCTGAACCCTCAAATAGCGTTACAAAAAAACATACCATGGCTCAAGCGGCGTTTGGGTGATTCGCCTGATGAAACAGCATTCATTCAATGGCAGATGCGGCGGCAGTTGATAAAATATAACTTCAAGGGTATTGTTATTAAAACATTTGACTTTCTTCATCCGGCAACGCCTGCGGCATTAATACCAATATTAAATAATTGTTGTTGCCTTGCAGAAAGTATTCCGCTGCTGCGTGCAATCGCCGGTTCACTGTTAATTAAATTTGTCAAATAATACTGCGTGGAGTGTGCCAATTACCTTAGCTAAATTGCGTTCAACCTATTGCATCATTTGAAATCATTCATGTCCATATATTTGAGCATATGTTTAGTGATGGTGTGTTGTTTGGCAAACCACACATCTGCTTTTATTGCCATAAAGATATTTAGCTAATTTCAAAACTCTTTTGATACTTTTGCGTCTTTTTTAAGTTTTTGGTGACTTAAGCTCATCTTACGTAACGTTGCTTAGCTTGATTTCGCCTAAAATCAGCAAAACCTTCAAGAAATTCTGCAAACATCAATTCAAAATAGTTATGCAATTACCTCTATTGTGTGATATTTCTTTCATGAGCTTACCGTATTTTTGGCCAATTCAAAGAATGTATCTAGATATTTCGTGAATCACGTAAAGTTTATTTATTGACAATACTAAACAATGCCAATCAGAAATATTTTTGTAAATATAGTCTAAATAACTTAGCAGTTTAATTTGCCAGCATAAAGGATACTGCTATATTAAGAGAGTGATATTAAAATTATAGTGTTTGGGTTAATTAAAAAATTGCTTGTGTTTTTTTGTTTATTGCCTTTTTTAGCAGATAATACTTTGTGCTGCGGCACCATAAACTGCCTAAAACGACAACACAGCAAAAAATCAAATCATCAATGCAATTTTAAGTATTTATGAATGCTTTTTTGTCTTGCTGAAAATGTTTTCTATTGAACCAGTACTTGGCACTATTTAATTTATACCGGTACAAATTATTGATTTTAACGATGTTTTTTTGAAAGGCGATTTTCGTGATGGATTCAATATATGTGATAAAATTGTCTAATAGCGCAAAATATCAGGTACGTTCGTCAGACAGCTTGAATTTGAAGGTTTCTGATTGGTGCGTAGTAAGGAAAGATTTTTATCTTGATTATGGTCAGATTATTCAGTGCGACGGTGAAGTTACTTCTGAAGCGGCAGTGAAAGATATGCCGCGCGTCCAGCGTAAAGCAACTGTGCATGATAAAAGCATCGCGCATGAGAATGAAATGAGGTCAAAATCGGCTTTGCGGACAGCACAGAAATATATAGATTCTCTGCATTTACAGATGAAATTGTTGAATGGACATCACTCTTTTGACAGCAAACTGATAACGTTTCAATTTACAGCTGAGGGCAGAGTGGATTTTCGTGAACTGGTCAAAGAATTGTCGCAAGCGTTGGGTACAAGAATCGAATTACGACAAATAGGTGTTAGAGACGAAACCGCTATTTATGGCGGTATCGGTATTTGTGGTCAAACGCTTTGCTGCAGCCGGTTTTTACGCAATTTTGATTCAATCAATGTTCGTATGGCGAAAGACCAGGATTTATCGTTGACGCCAAGCACAATTTCTGGTTCATGCGGACGTTTAAAATGCTGCTTGAAGTATGAACACGAGGGGTATTTAGAGTTAGAAAAAACCATGCCGCGTCGCGGTGATATGTGCGAGTGCAAAGAAGGTCGCGGTAAGATTTGCGATAGAAATTTACTTACTCAGCAGGTGGTAGTACAGTTAGAAGAGACCAGCAACGTTTTGTGTTGCCACCGCAGTGAGGTAAGAGTAGTTTATCCCGAAAAATTTAAGATTGGGAAGAAAATTGCGGCAGAGCCTGAACTTGATGAAAATGATGAAGCTATCAAGAAACTGGAAGATTAGACTTTTGTCCAAACTGGGGTACTGCGCTAAATGGCTCAAATCGCTAAACAGACAATTAATGAATTATCTGAGAATAATTTACCTTTGCTGGCTGAACTGGATTCCTGCGGAATTTTCCCCGGCACAGGAGAAAAACTTATAGATTTCAAGTCAAGATTGTTGGCGCATGCTGCAGTACTGGAAAAATTTGAGACGACACTGCGTGATAGTGGTGAATATTCATTGTTTGATAAATTGAAGTTGTATGAAGATGACCGCATTGGTACAGACATTATCAATGAAGCAGCATCTATTACCGGAAAACTCTATTGTTTTACGATTGATTGGGTGCCTGGTTTTTTTCTTTCACAGAGCATCGGTTGGCTATGGGCAGGTTACGCGATTTATATTCCAGAAGAACATATTACCGTATTCCTAATCAGAAAGTCATTCAAGCGCAAGAAAAAATGGTTGATTTACCGCCGCGAAGAACTGCTGGCTCACGAGTTATGCCATGCTGCCAGGAGTCCGTTGCGCGACAGGCGCTACGAGGAACATTTTGCATATCAAACTGCGCCGAGTATTATTCGACGTTATATTGGTAATTGTTTCCGTACCCAAACGGATGCGGTACTGTTTTTATTTCCTGTTCTAATACTGTTGGCTGCCCAGATATTAGAGACATTTACTGCTTTTGCACCGCCGATGTGGTTATTGTGGATAGCAGCCTTGGCATTTCCATTTTTTTTATTGACGAGAAACCAGTTAGGCAGAATTTGCTATAATCGTGCTGCTGGTGCACTGGCTAAAATTGGCATAGTAAATACGGCTCCGGTGTTATTTCGGTGTACTAGTGACGAGATTTCAGCTATTGCTAAATACTACAAAAATGCAGACGGATTGCGCCAATGTTTAGACAAATATATTAATAGTGAATTACGTTGGCGAATTATTAACTATAGATTTTTTTCAACAAAGTCGTGACGCGAGTGATGAGTATATGAAAAAAGTAATAATTGATACGAAAGCTTTTTCTGAATATTTAGATAATGTATTGAATATAAATGCATTTAAGTCTGACCATTCCAATAACGGTTTACAACTGGAGGCGTGCGATAAAATCGTTAAGGCTGTATTTGCCGTTGACGCATCACTCAGCACATTTGAGGCGGCAGCAAATTCCGGGGCAAGTATGCTTATCGTCCACCACGGTTTGAGCTGGGGGGGCGATCCAAAGCGTTTTACCGGGTTGACTGCCAGGCGCATGCAGTATTTATTCGCCAATAAAATTTCTTTATATGCAGTTCACTTGCCTTTAGACGCTCACCCTGTTTTGGGGCATAATGCATCTATTGCCGGAACTATTGGACTCAATAAACGCCGGATGTTTTTTGAATATGACGGAGTGAATATCGGAGTTGCCGGTGAGTTGCAGCGTACTCAAACTGTTAAAGGTTTATGTGTAATTCTAAGTCAAATTTCTCCAAAAATAGCGGTGTATGGTGAAACTAATTCAGTTAAAAAAGTTGGTATTGTTTCTGGTGGCGGTGGTCATGACGCGATTATAGCGGCGGCTGAGCTTGGGATGGATTGTTTGATTACCGGAGAAGTAACTCATAGTGCCTACTCTTTTGCTCAGGAATCAGGCATTGCAGTAATTGCGTTGGGTCATTATAAATCGGAAGTTCCTGGTTTAGTCGCATTGATGAATAAAGTTAAATTTGATTTGGGACTTAAGTGTGAGTTTATAGACAACGATACAGGATTGTAACTATAGGTGCAGTATGTTTTATAAAGTTTTAATGATGTTATCGTGTTCTTTCATCTGTTGCGCAGTCTTGTGTTCATGCAGCAGCACTGCTAAGGATGATTCTGATGATAATTATAAATTAACCGACAAAGAAAGTACTGACCTGGTAACAGTCGCCAGATTTATAATTCTAAAAAATTCAAAGAAATTTATTAATGACAGTGAGCGCAACTTGATAGAAACAGCAGCACCAGAAGTAAAAACATCATACACTGGACCCAAAACGGGAAAAATGATTATTTTCTGGAGTTTGCCTTCACGGGATATAAGAATTATCGCCACGGGCGAGTTGCTTTCTGCAAATAGATCTTGGCGTGTATCTGTACTAAAAAAAGAACAAAAATGGCAGACAGAACAGCATTTAGTTAAGCATGGTAAGGTTGAGGCTAAAGACTTTAAAGATTTAATAGAAGATGCGCCGGCACAAAAAACACCGATAAAAAAATAACTGTTGAGAATTAAAGTATTTAATCAAAAATGTTTTAAAGTAATTTATTTTACAAGGAGAAACGACAATATGTCAGAATTTACTGAAGCCCGTGTACAAAAAAAAGCTAATGTATATCACAATGGGAAAGTTACTAGCAGAACAATTTTTTTAGCGGATGGTTCAAAGAAAACGCTTGGCATTATGCTGCCTGGTGAATATGAGTTTTCAACCGGTTGCGCCGAAGAAATGGAAATAATTGCTGGAGATTTAGAGGTTGAATTACCTGGCAGTGGCTGGCAAGTATTTAAGGCCGGGGATAGTTTTTATGTTCCAGCCAATGCAAAATTCAGTCTTAAAATAAAGTCAATAACGGATTATTGCTGCTCATATTTAGCATAGTTATCGACGAAGGGATGTCATGATGGGAAACAGTATTATTGCTAAACTGGGGTGGTTGCGCTGTTTGTTGCTTTTGTTGCTGGCATTGGGCGTGGTTTATTCCTGTTACTACTGCATAAATAATTACAATTATACCGTATTTAATGACCCGGCGGCTCGCAAGGCTGATGAATGGCTTAGATATGCTGATAAGTTTAGATTTGATAAATGCAAAACTATGATTACCGATGATGCCACCTGGTTCGAATATTTTAAGAAAGACCGTGAATCATTGGGAAAACTAAAATCCCGCTATTTGAAAATTAAATCTGAACGGCAACCCGGTAGCGGGGTATTTACCCTTTATTTTGATACACAATTTGAAAAAAACAAGTTGACAGAAGAGGTGGAAATCAAGGAAAGTCCAAAAGGAAAGTTCAGCATTTCACGTGCCAAATATATTATCAATAATATGTTCAGCTCTAAATGGGGAATTTACGATGGCAATGAAATCGTTGAACTGAAGAAAATCGCCGCTGAATGCTGTCGAGCAATGGATTCTCAAGATGTTAATTTTTTTGAATCAATGGCACGCGAGTCTGGCAGGCAATCTATTTATGAGTATGTTAACGGATTGCGCAAATTTAATTTAATGTTTGGTAAGCCTTCAAAACGTGATTTTCAAGAGGCGTATTACAAAAAGGACGTACCGGGGATGGCCGCATATGAATTTGTTTCACTGCTTAATCGGGCTTTTTATACTGTGAACGGTAAGCCTGCTCTTGCTTACGAGCAGATATTGTTAAGGCGTGACGTTTTATCAGAAAGCAAAAGTTGGAGTGTATATTTTTATAATTCTGGACACCCACGAGAAGTGAAACCGCCAGAGAAAAAAAATACAGTAAAAGTTGTTAAGCAAAACGAAACCAAACCGGCTGTTGTGAACGCTGATAAAGCCACTCCAGAAAAAGTTAAACAGCAGGAAGCTGCACCAGTGACAGCAGTAAAAGTTAAGTAGCAGGTCAATAGTTAATAACGGCGTATTTTTGTAATAATGCAGAGAATAAAGGGTTGAAAAATAAATAAAACCAGTTAAGTTTTAGTGTATGGTTTTTGTGTTGTTTTTATTCAGTCTGTATTTGCAGTGCTGAACAGTTTTTTAACTTGTAACCAATG
>CAZITV010000027.1:0-19798 GCA_964542255.1 uncultured Victivallaceae bacterium | reverse complement strand
TCCGTTCCCACTCATGCACCGACGGGCAGATTTCTACCGTGCATTCCACTCCGGTCGCATTCGCCAGTTCCCAAATGATTTCAATGTTTTGTTTGCGGACTGAAGGGCGGATCGTCACATCCTCGACACGGACAGCTCCGCGTTTCACCAGATGCACGTCCTGCCAGATACCGCAGTGATATTGAACATTCCAACTGCCGCTCGGCACCTTAATCCGATTGTTATCATCGCGGTCATAGTCATCAATGAACAGCGCGATTTCGTTGGCGCCGGCACGCAGGTAATCGGTAACATCCACCACCAGCGGCAGGGTCGGATGAATGTGGGTGCAGATTTTCTTTCCGTTGACAAACAGCGTTGGCTTCGGTTCCACCGCTTCGAATTCCAGGAAATAACGCTGACCTGCAGTCAGCTCAGACAGCTCCACGGTGCGTCTTGCCCAGGCGCGTCGCGTCAATGTCCAGTCAAGCGGATAACCAAAGGCGTCGAAAAGAAACTCTGTGTCCGCCGTCACGGCATCGGGCGTCTGAAACAGCCCTTTCCGGTCGGTGAAATATTTCTCTCCCTTTTGCCGCACCCCATCGACGACTTTGGTCCAGAATGACGGCACCAGATATTGCTCTTTATGCCAGCCTTCAGAGGGCACGGCATCAGCTGCTGCCGCTTTATCAGTGACCGGCTGGAAATCCCACCAGCCGTTGAGGCAGGTGCGGTTTTCGATAGAATAATTTCTTGGCATGGTTTATAATTCCTTTTGTTTATTTCTTGGCTGATTAATTGTTTTCTTCGGCAATGTCTTTGGCCAGGCGCGCCCAGTTTTTAAGACGCTCCGGTTCACCCTGCACGGTCTGAATATCCTTGAGCAGGATGTCGGCATGACACCCGGCACAGTCGGCCAGACCTTTGCGCAAGGATGTTTTGATGAACTCGGGGTCGAAACCGCAGCAGAGATGTGTGGCGGGGTTTGGGCGCCAAGAGAGAACATATTTATCTTCAATCTGGCTGGCGCAGGCGGCGACATCGGCCCATGGGCCAACCGTGATCCGGCGCAGGTTCTTCAACTGCCGCAGCATGTCGAATTTTCGCGTCAAATCCTCGCAGCATCCGTAGGAGACCAGGCCAACCTGTTCCATAATCGGCAACTGGTACTGAAAAAGAAATTCATCATGCATTTCGGGAGAAATCAAGGCATATTCCTGGGCGGCGAAAAATCCCCAGAGCTGCCGGAGCGGCACTGCTCCGCCATTGGCCACTGGAGCAACCGTTTCACGCGCATATGTCTCAACCTGGTTGTGCTGGCTGAGAGCAGTGAAATCACCAGCCTGCTCCGCCTCGGCCCGTGCCTGCAGTATGCCATCGCGCAGGAATGCCAGCAGCTCGTGCAGCCACGCCGAGTCGTCGTACATGTGCATCATCAAGCGTTCGATGCCGATAAACTGACCCAGGGTATAAGAGAGGTCGGCGGCAAAACCGTTATATGGCGTGGTGCGGTCCTCGTGCACGGGCAGAATGTCGCCAATCGCCTCTCGAACGAATTCGACTCTGGTTCTGGTCGCGGCTTCGTCAATGGCGTGGTGCGGTTTCCGCATCTTCGCCTGAATGGAGTCGCCGGGTGTAATCCCGGCTTCGGCGGCGAGCTTGTAGGCACCCTCAACTCCCTCAGAACTTTGAGCATGAGTTGACTGAATCCCCCAGCCCGGATCGGTGAAAACGGCACGCACCTGCACCCACGGCTTCAGAATCGAATCGTCATCAATCCAATCCTGAAACAGTTTGTGGCACAACTGGAATTCGATATCGCGAAAGAGCGGATCAACGCATTCGTGTTTGATAAGTTCATACTCATAAGCCGCGTAGCGTCCGCAACTGACCACTACCAGCGGGCGGGTGCGCTCCAGACTGTTGTGCTCAGTCCAGAGGCGAATGCGCTCGGCATATTTCGGCTGTGCCGACGCAGCCATTACTTGTTGCGCCAGGTTGCGCAGAATGGCAATGTCATCTTGGTGTTGGTTCATCTTTTTACTCCTGTTCATAATGTAACAAGATTTGTAATCTTCATTTGTCTTCACTTCACCTGGGTCATAACGTGACCTGTTCAGTTTGTCACATATCTCTGTGAGGTTTTCTATGGTTTAGGAACTGTTTCAAAATAACCTGTGCTTTTCTCTGTTCTTTCGGATGCTTTTTGTGCCGCTTGTTTGTTACATACCGCTGGTATGCTTTGCTCAAGCAACCCCAAAGTCAACGCGAAATTACTATCAAAAACTAAACAGGTTATTTATGTCCAATTTTTTAGTAATTGACCTTTGCCGACAAGGCGCGCCCTTTGGCCAGCCACTTCGCGGCGGTCTCGTCGTCTCCGCCCTTCTGTTGAAAAATGAATCTGGTGCCGACCGGCGCCTTGGTGACCAGCGCCTCGATGGTGTCATCAGACAGCCAGCCGAGACAGTGAACCGGCGCGTTCGGCCCGCCAAAATGTTCCAGCAGCGGCAGGTAACCGCGCTTGGACGCAACCCGGTTGAAGCCGTAGAAGTTCTTGATTTTCTTGAATCCCTGGAACTGATGCTCAGCATCAGCGCAGCAGTGCATACCGACTCCGCCGAAAGTGTCGCACAGGTCATTTAGTTCCGGCAGACAGAATTCCTCGAACATCTCCGGACTCATTATCCCGACTTCGTCATTGGACACCCATGGACCCATTTCCGGAGGCGTCCAGTTGCCCGGGCAGTGACAGGGGCTCATGGTCGGAAACTCCTTGCGCAGTTCAATCAGGAACGTTTTAAGCAGCAGGGCGCATTTGGCGCTGAGCCGCTTCACCGCTTCCGGTTCCAGCAACATCGCGCAAAGCAGTTCACTTTTGTCCCAGATCAGGTTGGCGATATCAAACCCGGTCTGCATGTCGCAGACCGACAAATCCACATCTGCACCCAGTTCCCGGCGCACGGCGTTGCCGAGCTCGAATATGCGGTAGAGGCATTCTGTCTTCCAGATATCCGGAACCTCCAGCTTGTCCGCCTCTGCCGCACAACTCACCATAGGCAGTGCGCAGGGGTTATCATTGGAGGGAATATGAACTTTGCAGCCGAACGCATTGCCGAAAATTTGCGTACCGGTCATCAAGCTGGCCAAAGGTACGCTGTCGTCCTGGTGTTGTTCCAGGGCTTTGACCTGCCGCATGTAATTCTCCACCACCCATGGCACCCATTTCCGCACCGGCTCGCTCGACAGCGTATAATCCCCTACTTCAGCCAACGGTACCAGTGGTGGCCGATAAATGAAGGCGTGACGCTTTGCGGTTCCTGCAAAGATGTCACGGACCAACTGTTTGTTGTTTTCCTTTATCCCGCTCACAATAGCCATTTGCAAACTCCGATTTATTGTTAAAAATATTTATTGTATTTGACTTATCTGCTCTCTTATAATACATTATCCCGAGCTAATGTCAACAAATAACAATTGTCAAAAATAACTAAAGTACTGTCAAAAATGCTTAAAGTAGAATATTTTTCCGGCATTGAGTTAATGCTTACCGGCATCTATACCCATTTTATGCATGACTCTAAAAATTATAACCCGAGGAATTACTCTATCGAACTGGTCGCCTCCGGCAAAATGTATTTTCAGCATCAGCCTGGCGAAGTTGTTTTAATGGATTATCCGACTTTGCGCTGGCAGGAACCGGGACAAACATACAATTACGGTCCGGTGGACCGGGAGGGATGGGAACATTACTATATTGTTTTCAGCGGTGACCGCGGCAAGCAGTTATATGAACAAGGGTTTTCGCAGCTTGCGGATAAATGCTTCATTGCGATCAAAAGGGTTGAACACTATCGTCATCTGTTCAGTATGATACATCATATTTTTCAGCATCAAGGCTTGGATAAGAACCGCGCTATTTTTCATCTGGAGGAATTGCTTATTTCCGCGATGGAAGATACGGCCAGTCCCAAAGGATTCAATAAATACCGTGATGAGATTAAAATAATTTGCGACAATATGAGAGACCGTTTACAAAATGACTTCAACTTTAAGTCAATAGCAGCATCCATGAGCGTTTCCTACAGCCACTTCCGTAAGCTGTTTATAGAATATGCCGGAGTCCCGCCACACCAATATCTGCTGCGCTCCAGAATGAAAGCGGCGGCGGAACGCTTACAGTTTACCGGTATGTCGCTTAAAGAAATAGCCTTTGAACTGAATCTTGGCAATCAGATTCAGTTTTCCAAAGCATTCCGGCAAGCGTATGGCATACCGCCCGCCGCCTATCGGAAAAAACAACAAAATAGTGAGCCATTTTTGTAAGATTTTTAACGCAGTGGTTGAACTTTGTATTGCACCGAAGCAGTTTCAACGGTAAATTATAGCGGTGCCTGATTCTGTAATAGCAATGAGCAAATAGTTATAGACCAGAAATAATACGGATTTGTAAATTTTTTTATGAATGATGACCAGGTAAATTTAGATATTGAATGTCCACATTGCCAGGTGCATTTTAACGTTGCGCCCAATGAGGAAATTCCCGAGGCGTGTCCGGCATGCGGCAACCCTGTTTCGTTGTCCCGTCCGGACGTTGCAGCACGCTGCGCAGTTACCTGCGCCGATTGCGGATTCAAAGGCAATCCCAAGAAACGCGGCGGATTCAACATCATTATTTTTGCGGTTTTACTGCTGCTGGGAATATTACCGGCGATTGTCTATGCACTTTTTTGTCCGGGCGAATATTATTGCTGTCCGGAGTGTAAATCGCGTCGGTTGAGCTGGCCACCGGGCAGTGAACCACCAGCGAGTAAAGGCAATTCCGGCCCCGGGTGCTGCGGTTGTTTGCTGCTAATCGTGCTGGCGGTTGCTTTGTTAAAAATACTGCACAAATAATCCGGCAATGAGGAAGCACAAATGAAGCACAAATTGATTGCTGGCCAGTCCGCAACGGAAATAATCATTTTCTTTAACGGCTGGGGTATGGACGCCCGCCCGGTGCAGCATTTGGCTGCCGAAGTGACAATGGATGTGCTGCTGCTGTTTGATTATACCATTCTGAAACTGCCAATTAACCTCGAAGAGCTTTGCCGCCGCTATCAGCGGGTGCATCTGCTGGCCTGGTCGCTAGGCGTATGGGCGGCAGCCATTGTGCTGGAAAACTCTTCTATAAAATTTGATTCCGCCATTGCCATTAACGGTACCGTTTCCCCGGTTTCAAGCCAATACGGCATTCCGCCGGAAATTTTTCACGCCACACTGAATACCTGGGACGAATTAAGTCGAAAAAAATTTAATCGCCGGATGTGCGCGAAACCAGAAATATTAAAATTTTTTGATACCAATCTGCCGGAACGTTCGCCAGAGGAACAACGCATCGAGCTGCAGGCCATTGCCAATATGATAGCCGCGCAGAAACAGACACCCAATGCCGCCATTTTTAAATTGGCGCTCTCCGGTAATGACGACCGGATATTCCCTCTAGCGGCGCAAGTAGCAGCATGGCAAAAAGCCGGAGTGCCGGTAGCGCAACATGCCATGCCTCACTATCCGTTTACACTATTCAATCGATGGCAGGAGTGGCTGAATTTTGCAAAATATTGATAAATTTTTGGTAAAGAACCGTTTTGCCGGCAGTCTTAAACTTTACGCCGCTCACGCATCGGTACAGCAGAATATGGCAAAACGACTAATAAATACCATTGCCGCCCACCCGGCGGTACAGCGGCAGTTTGACACCGTGCTTGAGTTTGGCTGCGGTTCAGGGTTAATGACGAAGGAAATTGCCGCACATTTAAAATACCAGCAACTTTTTGTCAATGACTTAGTACCGGAATGCAAGCCGTTTATCGAAGCAATCACACCGTGCAAATTTTTACCCGGAGATATTGAACATATCATAATTCCATCCGGAATGGATATGATTATCTCTAACGCAACCCTGCAGTGGCTGATTAATCCCAAACAGGCTCTGGAAAAATTCGCCGCCGCGCTTAATCCTGGCGGCATTCTCGCCGTTACAACGTTCGGCGCCGATAATCTCCATGAAATCGCCGCACTGACCGGCAGCAAACTGCAATATTTTGCCATCACGGAATGGCATAAAATGCTCCATCAGCACTTTAACGTCATTGAATTCAGTGAGCATTTTGAAAAACTGGTGTTTATATCGCCATTGGCAGCGCTGGAGCACTTGCGCCATACTGGAGTAACCGGGGTGAAGCAGCCGCAGGTCTGGACTAAAGCTATGCTGCACAACTTCGTCAGGGATTATGTTGCCCGCTACAGCGTTGACGGCGGTATCGCTCTCACTTACCATCCTATCCAATTCATCGCCACTAAAAAAATCTAACCGCCCTGCGGGTAAATCTTCATCGTGACTAGTGAAGGAGTGCGGGGAAGCGTTAAGCGAGTAACTGGCAAGTGCCTGCGTCAGGTGCGTCAAAAGCAGACTTTATTGTCATTGACCAGACGTTGCAATTCTTGTTCCGTGAGCGCCTGATAGCCGCATGGTTCCATGCTGAACGAACCGCGGCCGCCGGAGAGTTTGGGCAGGGCGGCACTGAAACCGAACATTTCCGCCAGCGGCACCTGACAACGCAGATGCCGGGCGCCACTCAAGTCATCAATCCCCAAAATAAGCGCACGGCGCTGCTGCAGATAGTTATTTATCTCGCCAATCGTGCTGACTGGAGCAATGATATCGAGTTTCATCAGTGGTTCAAGCATAATGGTGCCGTTGGCGATGGCCTGCTGTAATCCGTCCAAAACCGCTCCGGCGACGGAGCCATCGGAAGTGTTTTCCGGATTGCCGCGGATGGCGGTGACTACCGCTTCAATTTGAATCAAGGCATAGCCGAGATTGCCACCGGTTTTTAAACCATTGGTCAAAGTGTCCACAGCTGTATGTATCCAGCTGTGCGGTATTCCAGTCTTGCTGCGAAGCTTTTCTTTTACGGCAATATTAGGTTCATCCGGAGTAGTATTCAAAGTAATATCAACTTCGGTATGCATCAAAGTTTCGCCAATCAGCCGGTTAAAAACACCGGTAACCATAGAACTGTTTTTTAGTGTCTCTCTGAATGCCACCCGTGGTTTGCCGAACCTCGCTTCAAGGTGAAATTCCCGCATAATTCGATTGGTGCTGATTTCCAAGTGCAGTTCGCCCATTCCGGAAAGAATCAGTTGTCCGGTACTGTCATGCCGTTTGATTTTCAGCGTGGGGTCTTCACGGCAAAGCAATTCCAGACAAGCACCCAACCGTTCCTTGTCTTTGCCCGACTTTGGTTCAATGGCAATTGAGATGACTGGTTCAGGAAAAGCAATGGCTTCAAGCGCAACAGGATGATTAATGGAACAAAGTGTATCGCCGGTGCCGGTATTTGCCGGACCAATCACGCCGACAATATCTCCAGGCCCGATGTGTTCGATTGCCTCAATATTTTTTGAATAGAGCCGCAGCAGCCGTTTAATTCTGACTTTTTCGCCGGTTCGACAGTTTTGCAGGGTATCGTTGACGCCGAGTTTTCCCGCGTAACTGCGCAGGTAGAGCAGATCGGCGCTATCGCCGGCGATAACCTTAAAAACCAGTCCGCAAAAATTATGACTGTCAATATTAATTTGTTCTGCGACACCATGCTTCAGATTAATGCCTTCAAAATTGCCGCGGTCTCTGGGGCTTGGCAAATAGTCAAGCACCGCATCCAGTACCGGCTGAACACCAATATTCTTTTTAGCGGAACCGGCAAACACCGGACAAATTTTGCCGGCAACAACCAATGTCCTCACCGCGCGGCGCAGCTCTGCTTCCGGAACGAATTCCTCTGCCAGATAATATTCCGCAACTTGGTCAGAATATTCCGCAATAGCGGCAACAAGTTGTTCGCGCGCCGCCACGGCTTCGCTGACCAAAGACTCCGGAATCGCCTCCCGGCCAACACTGCTGCCGTCATCACCAGTAAAACGCAGCAGGCACATTGCCAACAAATCAATTACCGCATTGAATTCACTCTCTGAACCAACCGGAATTTGCAGCGGCACCACTTTTATGGCTGGAAACTTTTCCTGCATCTCACTGATTACCCGGCAAAATGAAGCTCCGGCGCGGTCAAGTTTATTGATATAGGCGATTTTGGGCACATGATAATGTTCGGACTGGCGCCAAACTTTCTCGCTTTGAGCTTCGACGCCCTCAACCCCGCTAAATACCACTACGGCGCCGTCGCAAACGCGGAGCGAGCGCTCAACCTCTGCGGTAAAGTCAATATGTCCCGGGGTATCAATCAGGTGAACCAGTCCGGAATTGCTGCCGGACTGCCAGTTAAACGAGGCCGCCGCCGCGACAATCGTAATACCGCGGTTGCGCTCTTCGTCCAGATAGTCCAAGACGGTATTGCCGCTGTCAACTTCGCCAATGCGGTGGGTTTTGCCGGAATAATAGAGAAAGCGTTCCGATAATGTGGTCTTACCGGCATCAATGTGAGCGATTATCCCAATATTGCGGATATTGTCCAAAGACTCAGCAGTATTCATTCGTCTCAGTTCCTAAATTCAAAAAATTGTGTTTTGAATATCAGCTGAATAACATTATCCTGTAATCATAAAAAATCAACTAGTGATTGACCATAAACTGCCGGGGGCATTCACCATGAGCATCACTGCTGCATTCTGCCGGGCGGGATGCCGTACTTGCGCTTAAATATTTTGCTTAAATGGAACTGACTGTAGAAACCCAGCATTTCCGCTACCTGTGCAATGGAGTACATATTTAACGGCAACAGATTGTATGCGGTTTCAAGACGGATATTATCATAGTATTTTTTTGGAGTTATGCCGGTTTGCGCAATAAACGAGCGCCTAAAGTTCCGGGAACTCATATTGGCCCGCGCCGCCATTTTTTCAACCGTCCACCGTCCATCCTGATGCTGGTACAATAAATCGATTATAGTTTCAATTTTATCGGCATATTTTTCTCTTGAGGAATTTTCATTTTCTGCCAGCCAGCGGAAAAGCAGGCGGCTGAAGGCAGCGGAGGCGGAACGGCGCAAATAGGGACTGTCCCGGTGCAGCAGTCTCAATATTTCTTCTACAGTATGCTGTTCGTCGCCAACCATCTTTACGGTTTGTTCCTCCTCAAAGTTTATTTCCGCCAATTCATAGCTTTTAAAAACAAACCAATAAAAATTCCATTCATCGCCGTAACAGTAATAATGATAAATATCCTTTTCGTGAAAGAAGAACAGCGAACCGGGTTTCAAGTCAAAGTTTTTGCCGGTGCGCGATTTTACCACGCCATGCCCGCCGAAGGTTAGAATGGCGACCTGCGTGGCCAGCTGGTAAGATGAACGCTCCACATTGTAGCTGCGGTCGGCAAAAACTTCCCAAAAACAACATAATTCAACCGGCGGCGGCAATGAACCGCCCGGCGCGATGGCAAAACGGTCTTTCATGATTATTTTGTCCGTTTTATATATAAAATATTCCGATAATTCCATATTAATTTATATATAAAAGGTGTATTTTCAATAGCAACAATAAATTTTAGGAGGCTAAAATGTGCATATCCGGTAATCAAGACGGCATCCATGCGATGGTTGCCCGTGACAAAATGACTACACCTGCAAAAAAATGGCGTGACACTTATGCGGTGACGCCAGGGGCTCCATTTGTCCAGACCACATTCGGTTTGTGGATGTGTATTGAAAAATGGTACAATGACGGGTTGCCGCGGGACACCGATTTAAATGAATTTTTTATGTTTGACCCGCCGGGAAAAAATTCTTTAGGCGGCTTAGGCTGGTGTGAAGCTGCATTTACTCCGGTATTTGATGAAATTGTCCTCGAAGACCGCGGCGACACGGAAATTGTCCAAGATTATGCCGGACGCAAAGTGCTTTATTTCAAGAACCGCCGCCACGGCTTCATGCCTGAATACGTTGACCATCCGGTCAAGGATTGGAAGACGTGGGAGGAGAATGTAAAATGGCGGTTAAAGGCAGACGCGCCAGGAAGGTTTAGTGATTTTGACAAAAAAATGGAAGCTGCCAAAAATGATGCAGCCAACGGACTGATGATGACACAGAATCTAATTGGCGGGTATATGTACCTGCGCAGTCTGCTTGGACCGGAAGGCGCACTCTATATGTTTTACGATGCACCGGATTTGATTCACGACTGTATGAAAACATGGTTTGAACTTTCTGATGCAGTTATCGCAAAACATCAAACTCAATTAACCCTCGATGAACTTTATTTAGCGGAAGATATTTGTTACAATCACGGCCCGCTGATATCTCCGGACATGATTCGTGAATTTTTATCCCCATACTATCAGCAGTTAATCACCAATGCCAAATCAAGACAAATAGATAAATCGCGGAAATTGTATATTCAGATTGATACTGACGGCGATTGCCGCCCGGTCATAGACCTTTATCGTGAAATCGGCATGGATGCGATGACGCCGTTTGAAGTCGCCTCCGGATGCGATGTTGTCGCAATCGCCAAACAATACCCGGATTTGGTACTCAGTGGCGGTTTTGACAAGCGAATCTTAGCTAAGGGACGCGCTGCTATTGACCGCGAGGTCGAACGAATTTTCCCGGTAATGTATCAGCGCGGCGGCTATATCCCCACCTGCGACCACGGCGTACCCGAAGAGGTTACCTATCAGGATTATCTATATTTCCATCAGCGCTGCATGGAATTTAACAGTTAACAGGTTTTTCGAGCTAATTTAAAAAATTATCGCTGACTTCGCGGAATTGCCGGAGGTCAGCTTTTTTCTTGGACATCTGCGCAAAACACCAATTATACCAATTCGCAATCATTGATTGTTATTTTCTCTTGATTTATAGTTATCATTTCAAGAGTTCTATGCGAAATAAATTATGTTTACAACGCAGATAAAAGCTGAGAATTGGTTTGGAAAATGAAAAATAGTAGAAAATGGCATCCCCAGGGGGTTTCGAACCCCCGTTGCCGGGATGAAAACCCGGTGTCCTAGGCCTCTAGACGATAGGGACGTATTAGCGGCAGAGGTATAACCTATCACGATATCTCATTTTTACAAATTATTTTTTTTGAAAAATTTTATTTTTTTTGAAAAATTTGTTTATTGAAAGAGGAACGAACCTTGTTTTTATATTTGCATGAGATACATTCAGCTGTAAGGTTATTCTTGAAGTCAAGCGGAGCACACAAAGCGGCGTGCGCTATAAAAAAGGTAAACGACAATGATTACATTTACTCGCGACGAATTTTCCGCGCTTTATCGCAGCAAACTGGTTTCTTCAATGGCGGCGGCTGCATTAGTGCCGCGCCGCGGCAACTTGGCGTTTGGGATGGGCCCGGCGAATCCGCCGCAACTTTTATCGGCGCTGGTGGAACGTATTAGTGCGGGCGAAGTTGATGATTTACATATTCACTACCAACTGGCATGTCAACCGGCAGCGGGTTTATTCAATGTAGATTTTTTGAACCGGATACAGCTGCATCCGAACTTTATGTCGGAGCTGGATCGTGATTTTATGAAGCGGGGCGGGGTGGTCGATTTTATGCCCTCATATTTATGGCAGCTGCCGATAATATATTCGCGTTTTATTCCGATGGACGTATTTATGATTACGGTTTCGCCGATGGATAAACACGGGTATTTCAGCCTGGGGACATCCTGCGATTACTCCTCTACCGTTGCAAAAAATTGCAAAACACTGTTAGTTGAAGTCAACGACCAAATGCCGCGGGTATTTGGCGACAATCTCATCCATGTCACGGAAGTGGATGGCATCGTTGAAAATTCAATGCCGTTAATCGAATTACCGGACCGGCCGCTGGCACCAGAAGACGAAATTATTGGCAAAAATATTGCGGCGATGATTCCGGACGGCGCCTGTCTGCAATTTGGTATTGGCGGTGTTCCCAACGCGGTGGCCAAATATCTCACCAACCATAAAAATCTGGGTATTCATACAGAAATGCTAACCAATGTAGCAGGCAAGTTGTACGAATCTGGCGCGTTAAATAACAGTTGCAAAAGCTTACATCGCGACAAGACGGTATTTACCTTCTGCTGGGGGACGCGTGAATTATTTGATTTTATCGATGACAATCCGGCAGTGGAGAGTTACCCTGCCAGCCATATCAACGATCCGGCAATCATCGCACAAAATGATAACGTGGTCTCCATCAACGCCATGATTGAAATTGATTTGTTCGGTCAGGTCAATTCCGAATCGCTCGGCGGACACGAATTCAGCGGTGTCGGCGGACAGCGTGATTTTATCAGCGGCGCGTTCCGTTCCAGGAACGGTCTCTCTTTTTTAGCGTCCGCAGCAACCGTAAAAAATGGCACCATCTCAAAAATTGTGCCAAAGCTCTCCGGAGTAATGTCTGATTCCCGTATGGAACCGATGTACATTGTCACTGAACACGGTATGATAAATCTGAAAGGCAAAACCAGCAGCGAACGGGCGCTGGGACTAATTGAAATCGCCGCACCGGCATTCCGGCAATCACTGCTCGATGCCGCCAAGCAGATGGGCTTAGTAAAATAAGATATCGCCATTAATAAATCCTTATTTTTTTGACAACAAGGAGCTAATATGATCGATGAAATGTTAAGACAGGACGAAGCTGGATACGAAAATCTAGCGGGAAAAGTGACGGCGAAACATCCCGAACGGGCACATTTGAAGTTAAACCGGGTTTACAGTCCGCTAGATCTGGAAAATTTTGATTATGAGCGTGACTTAAATTTCCCGGGCGAGTATCCATTTACGCGCGGGGTACAGCCGACGATGTACCGCGGCCGGTTTTGGACGATGCGGATGTATGCCGGCTTTGCGACGGCGGAAGAGTCCAATAAACGCTATAAGATGTTATTAGAACAAGGTCAAACCGGGCTTTCTGTGGCATTTGACCTGCCAACGCAGATTGGTTACGACTCTGACGATCCGATTTCGGAAGGTGAAGTGGGCAAGGTTGGCGTCGCCATTAATTCTCTGGCAGATATGGAAATACTTTTTGACGGCATCGCGCTGGACAAAGTTTCAACCTCAATGACCATTAACGCCACTGCCTCTATCCTGCTGGCAATGTATGTCGCCGTTGGTGAAAAACAGGGCGTGTCGATGAATAAATTGAGCGGCACTATTCAAAACGACATTCTCAAGGAATATATCGCGCGCGGCACCTACCGTTTCCCGCCCAAGCCCTCGATGCGGCTGATTACCAATATTTTTGAATTCTGCTCAAAAAATATTCCGGAATGGAACACCATTTCGATTTCCGGGTATCATATTCGTGAAGCCGGCTCCTCCGCGGCACAGGAAATAGCGTTCACCCTTGCCGACGGCATTGCCTATGTCAATGCGGCACTTCAAGCGGGAATGCATGTGGATGAGTTTGCCGGTAGATTGTCGTTTTTCTTCAACGCCAACAACAATTTTTTAGAAGAAATTGCCAAATTCCGCGCCGCGCGGCGGTTGTGGGCGAAAATTATGAAAGAACGGTTCGCCGCGCAAGACCAAAAATCCATGATGCTGCGCTTTCATACTCAGACCGCCGGTTCCACCTTGACCGCACAGCAGCCGGAAAACAATATTGTGCGCGTTGCACTGCAGGCGGCGGCGGCAGTATTAGGCGGAACTCAGTCACTGCATACCAATTCCAAAGACGAGGCGCTGGCACTGCCATCTGAAAGCGCGGTAAGGGTGGCGCTGAAAACGCAGCAGATTATCGCCTGCGAAAGCGGCATCGCCGATACCATTGACCCGTTAGCAGGTTCGTACTGCATAGAAGCTTTAACCGATAAACTGGAAGCAGAAGCAACCGCTTATATCGCGAAAATTGACGCGCTTGGCGGCATGGTTGCCGCCATCGAACATGGCTACGTACAACGCGAAATTGAGGATAGCGCCTTTGATTATCAGATGCAGATTGAAAGCAAAGCACAAATCATTGTCGGTGTCAATGAATTTCACATTGACGAGCCGTCTGTCACCGGGTTAACGCATATTAACGCATCAGTGGGTGAAATGGAAAAACAACAACTTGCCAAACTGCGCGGCGAACGCGATAATGCCAAAACCGCTGCAGCGCTGGCTGCACTAAAGCAGGCATGTACAGACGAACAGGTCAATGTCATGCCATTCATCCTTGACGCAGTTAAGACTTATGCCACTATTGGCGAAATTTGCACAGTGATGAGTAACGTTTTTGGAGAATATCAAGCACCGCAAACTATTGCGGTGAAAGGAAACTAACTATGAGCGAACAAATTCGTATATTGATTGCTAAACCAGGTCTTGACGGTCACGACCGCGGTGCTAAAGTTATTGCCCATGCCCTCATTAACGCCGGATTTGATGTAACCTATACTGGAATCCGTCACACGCCGGAACAAATTGTCGAAATTGCCGCGCAAAAACAGGTTCATTTTATTGGTTTGAGCCTGCTTTCCGGTGCCCACAATACGCTTTTTCCCAGAGTTACAGCTTTGCTCAAAGAACGCGGCTTGGAAAAAATCACCGTATTCGGCGGCGGAGTCATTCCGGCAGAGGATATTCCCGGTCTCAAAGCTGCCGGCATCGCCGCGGTATTTACCCCGGGGACACCTACCACTGAAACGATAGAATATATCAAAAGCAGCTATAAGCAGCTAAACGGGGAATAAAACTTTGACCTTTAATAAGAAAGGTGTTTTTAATTCAGCACGGGAGCAGAGGGCTGCTCCGTAAACAAGACCCAAACATGATTTGATTTATTTTATAATTCATGCATGGTTGAGAATTGAAAAAGGATACGAGGTTGAATGTGAGCAATTCCGGGATGTCGCAGCGTTGCTGGAATCATGATTATTGCGCTCCGTGCTTTTACCTGATCACGATTGTGACGGAACCGCGGCGCAATTGCCTTGGAGCTTTGCATTCAAGCGATAACGGCAATGCGTTTATAAAACTTTCAGGTATGGGAGAAGCCGTGCTTGCCGCTTGGCGTCGCACATCCTCCATTTACTCAGGCATCGAGGCTTGTGAGTGCGTAGTTATGCCTGATCACTTTCATGGTCTGTTGCGAGTTAAAGAGAACCAGCCAAGACCATTAGGACATATTATAAAGGCTTTTAAAATAGCAAGCACGATGGATTGCAGAGAATTGCGACTGTTACAGGAAGAAGGTGTTGAGCTGCATTCGCATTCGGGTTCAGCTCAGGCAGAAGCCCCTTCTGCCAGATTATGGCAAACCGGCTTCACTGACACCATTCTGCAACGCCGTGGGCAACTAAAATCCATGGTTGCATATATTGCAGATAATCCGCGACGGCTTGCGCTAAAAAAAGCAAATCCCGATTATTTTACCACTTTATCCGGTTTAGAGGTAATTCCTGGGGTTAAATGTGCCGCTGTTGGCAATCGGTTTTTATTGGATTACCCCATGAAAAAGCAAGTGCAAGTTTCGCGGCATGTTTCTTCCGATGAGCTAAATTTCATGCGGCAAAACACCATTATTGAATCTGAGCATGGAGTTGTTCCGGTTTCTCCATGCATAAGTCCCGGGGAGAAGACCATCGCCAAGGCAGTTTTAGAAACGGGTAAACCGTTGATTCTATTGCTTGCCAACGGCTTCCCGCCAATGTATAAACCGAGCGGACGTTATTTTGATGATTGCGCTTCCGGGCGTTTACTGATGATTGCCCCATTCCCATACTGTCGGCAGCGGGTTCAAGTTACTCGCGAGCAGTGTTTGGAGTTAAACAAGTTGGCAAAAGCAATAACTTTACGCTAATCCGTGATAAAAAACGGCATCATAATTCTAGGAAAAAGTTATTTGGGGAATAAAACTTTGACTGAGACCGCGTGGTTTGCGGCAAGATTCTGCCAGGAATCAATGGAAAATTCCAGGAGTACGGTGCCGGCAGGAGGCAGATGATCAATTTCAATATCGGCAAGCGCATTGATGACATCAAGCATCGTGGGATTATGGCCAACGACAAAGATGGTTTTGACGCGGTCAGGCGCATTGCCGACTAACCTCAGTACATCCATTTCATCGCCGCCATATAGGTCGAGTTCAAAGACTATCGCAGAAGGGTGAATATCCAAAACCGCGGCAATAGCGTCAACTGTGGCGGATGTCCGCCGCGACGGACTGGAAAAAATCAAATCTGGAACCACGCCGGCATAGAATAACGCTTTGCCTGCGGCAATCGCTTCTGCCGCTCCGGCGTTGTTTAGTTCGCGTTCAAAATCGCTATGACCAGAGTGTTTGGCATGAGCATGACGAATAATTACCAGTCTTTTCATTTACTATCTCTGTTGGAATCCCCCCGCCAATTTTGGCGGGGTTATTTTTAACAGTTACGTAAGATTATACTCTGCACTTCAGTATTTTTTGCGTTTTTTGTATGAATTTTGCGGTTTTTGTGAATCTTGTTGTGCGTCGGAAGCATCATTATTTTCTGGTTTAGCGATGGCGACTAGTGATTGTCTGCCTTTGGCTTTGCGCTGGAAAGTTTCTAAGATAATTTCAGCTTCACGGAATGGGACAGTGACAAAAGTAAATGTGTCGAAACATTGAATATTTCCGACTTTATGATTTTTAATTTTGGCGGTATCCCAGAGTAAGTCGGCAATACTTCGCGGGTTGTTTCCATCTTTTTTGCCGAGGGCAATAAATAGTCTAGTTTTACCTTGTACATCAACCTGCTGCTGTCCATCCTGATCCCGGCCATTGTCTCTGGCACTATCTCTGGAGTTATCTTTGAGCAGGTCATCTTTATATATCATTTTCAGGAGTGCTGCGATAGTATTTTCCGGGTCTTTGTCATCGAGCAGCTGCCGGGCAAATTCAATATAGCCGAGATGTCCTTCTTGTTCCATAACATCTTGCAGTTTTTGCTGCATACGCGCTTTTTTGCGGTTGACAATATCATTTAAAGAAGGGAGTTTGCGTTTAGAGATGGTGGTTTGTGTGAGTTTCTCGATGTAAGTCAATTTACGGTATTCTGCCGGAGTAACAAAAGTGATGGCGGTACCAGTTTTTCCCGCGCGTCCAGTACGTCCAATACGGTGAATATATGATTCCGGTTCCTGTGGGATTGAAAAATTAATCACGTGGGTCAGATTAACAATATCAATGCCGCGTGCCGCCACGTCGGTGGCAATCAAAATATTAAATGCTTTGCGTTTAAAACGTTCAATGACCTTGGTTCGCTGTGCTTGTGAAATATCGCCGTGCAGTGCTTCAACGCCATAACCGCGCCGGGACAATTTTTCTGTGAGTTCGTCCACGTCGTTTTTGGTGCGGCAGAATAAGAGTGCGTAGAACTCATCTTCGGCGTCAATAATTCTGGTAATGGCTTCAAACTTGTCCTCGCGGCGGACTTCGAAGTAGATTTGTTCTGTCAAGTTCGCGGTAATCTGCTGTTTGGCAGCGGTCAACACGATATAATTGCGCATGAATTTTTTGGCGATACCGACAACCTGCTGCGGCATCGTGGCGGAAAAGAGCAGCATGCGTTTTTCAACTGCGGTCTTGGACAAAATAGTTTCAATATCCTCGATAAAGCCCATGTTAAGCATCTCATCAGCTTCATCCAGAACGGCAAAACGGACATGCTCAAGGGAGAGTTCACCGCGTTTGAGTAAGTCCAAAACGCGCCCGGGAGTGCCGGCGACGATATCAACGCCCTGACGCAAATGGCGGATTTGCAGTTCGATGGACTGACCGCCATAGATGGGCATTATTTCCAGCGCTTTATTGCCTTTCAGCGAATTCATTTCCTCGGCGATTTGTACAGCGAGTTCGCGTGTTGGGGCAAGAATTATTGCCTGGACGTGCTTGGATTTTTTTTCCAATTTTTCGATGATGGGGATGCCGAATGCGGCAGTTTTGCCGGTGCCGGTTTGTGCTTGAGCGACGACATCTTGGTCGCCTTTCATTAGTACCGGGATAGTTAGTGCTTGAATTGGCGATGGTTCTTCAAAACCTTTTTTTGCCAATGCTTTTAGTGTTGGTTCTGAAATTCCCAACTCTCTGAACTTAGTTAAATCACTCATTTTTTTCCTTGTTGCAGCATGTTCTGGGCATAATTGCTCTGAACTGGCGCGTTGTTATAAACTGTTTTCGCCCGCCTTTTTCTGATTATCCCTACTTCGCAACACAAAAAGCAAAAATGATCAATGCCAAACCTCTGCGGCTGACCTGAAATCCTTAATCAAACAAACGTGGGTAAGGTTGAGGAAATAATTTTGGTCAGGGACAAATCCGCAAGTAAACCTATTGGAAGAAACTGTCACAAATAACCTCTGTTTTTTGTTCCAATTTCCTAAGACAAACCCAAAATCTTAAAATATTTTTGAAATCTGCCTGCCAATAATATAACGCCGATACGGCTTTTTACAAAGGCAGGTAATTTATTGAATAATAACCGCACCTCAAAAAATAGCGTAGAAATCATAGCAGCCACAGTAAAATAATACCGGCAAGCTGTACAAATCTCAATAATTTTCAACAAAAATTTCGAAATAATCCTTGGGATGAAGGCAGGCTGGGCATTTTTCCGGCGCTCCTTTGCCTTCATGGATATAACCGCAATTGGTACATTTCCAGGCAGCCGCGGCTGATTTTTTAAATACGGTAGATTCCTGAATATTTTTTGCCAGCTTGCGGTAGCGTGCTTCGTGACGTTTTTCCACTGTGGCAATCATTTTGAACGCGGCGGCGGCCTCCGGATAGCCCTCGTTGGCAGCAACTGCGGCAAAACCGGGATAGAGGTCTCTCCACTCTTCATTTTCGCCTGATGCGGCGGCCAGCAAATTGTCAACAGTAGCTGCCTGTGCCACGGGAAAAACGGCAGTGATTTCAATTACCGCCGGCAATTCACCGGCAAGGCCTTCGAGCAGTAATTTATAAAACCGTTTGGCATGTTCTTTTTCATTGTCAGCGGTTTCAGTAAAAATATTTTTTATTTGCTTAAGACCTTCTTTATCAGCAACGGAGGCATAAAAGGTATAGCGGTTTCGGGCCTGAGATTCTCCGGCAAAAGCTTTTAGAAGATTCTCGGCGGTTTTTGAGTTTTTCAAATTTTTCACGATTATAATCCTTAAAATTAAAAGGGCTTCAAACAATATATACTGCATGAAGCCCGACAACAAACTAGTACTCTGTAAAGTACTACATTAACCACGCAACACTATTTAACTGCGTTGCCGGAGACCTGCACTTCTCGGTAAAACACAACAAATAACGGGAAAATCCAGATACCGGAAGTGTTAGATTTCAAGTCAACTGTACTGGTGGCGCCGAGCTCTTTGCTCTTAGCGGTAACCATTTCTGTGACAGACTTAACATTGACGGTGTCTTGTCCCCATATTGTCGCGCCGCTTGGAGCGGTGCTGCCGGAAACAATCGGAATCGACAAGCAATAAAGTCCCCAATTTGACCCAAACACATGGGCAACATCTTTTGCGCCGCTTTGGGTTGAAATTTTTTGCCCGTTCAATTCATCCGCGACTTGTGTTGAGGCACAGCCTTGTACCAAAACGAGTGCGAGTGCGGCGGCGGCAAAGAACATAATTCTTTTCATGATCCCCTCCCAGGGTTTAAGTTTCCGGATGATGACACAGGGGTATTGACTGGCTCATCCTTAACCGGTCAGCCTTTCAAAATAACTTTGTAGAACTAATATCTCACCCGCAATTTTATTGTCAAGCGCGGCAAAATAAAAAATACCGTTTTTTTAATTGCGAGGTCAACTGATGAACCCGCCAAAAGCCCGTCAGGTGATTTTTGATGGATCGGCACAAGGATTTATAAGCCG
>CAZITV010000026.1:0-20057 GCA_964542255.1 uncultured Victivallaceae bacterium | reverse complement strand
TCATTTAATATAAAAATATCAATAAATTTATTTTTATAGCTTGAATTTAACATTTCATTGCTTATATTAACTATTAATAGATTTATATTTATTCAATTATATTAATTTAAATGTATCATATTTTTGGAAATATATGACCAGGTGACAGCAATGAACAACAACTATCCAATATATACGATTACGGCCGAGTGTCAGGACTGCTACAAGTGTGTACGCCATTGTCCAGTAAAAGCGATAAGGGTTGAAGGTGGTCGAGCTGGAGTTATTGCAGAATTGTGTATCGGCTGCGGCAGTTGCGTTGCAGTTTGTCCTGTTCACGCGAAGCAAGTCAGGGATGATTTAGCGGAAGCGGAAGCCATTCTGCGCGATACTGCACCAGTATATGTTTCCTTGGCGCCGTCCTGGGTTAGTGAGTTCGCTGGAGTAAGCGCGGAGCAGATGATTGCCGGTTTGCGCGAGTTAGGATTTGCCGGTGTCAGCGAAACTGCACTTGGTGCGCAGGTTGTTTCAGAAGAAATAGCTGCGATGATGAGAAGTGACCACACTGGTTTTACACTTTCTTCAGCATGTCCAGCGGTGGTTGATTATTTATGCCGTTATCAACCGGAATTAGCTGCGGCAATTACCGGCTTATTATCTCCGGCACTAACTCATTGTAAAATGCTGCGTGAATGTTTTGGTGATGCAATTCGCGTGATCTTCATTGGTCCGTGTGTGGCGAAAAAGAATGAATCTGACCGCCATCCTGAGCTGATGAATTTGGCGCTTACCTTCACTGAATTAAAACGCTGGTTTAACCGTGAAAAAATTATTTTGCGTGATATCCCCGCCGGCGACAATTATTTTGTGCCGCGCCATGCCGAAGAAGGTGCACTGTATCCGGTTGAAGGTGGAATGATTGAAACCATCAAAGCACGACACGTGCCGGAACAGGTAAAATTTATCACCTTAGCTGGAATTGATAATATTAAGGCAGAATTAACCGGCATTAAGATTGATGAGATTACCGAAGCGGTTTTTATTGAAATGCTGGCATGCCGCGGCGGCTGTATTCATGGTCCTTGCACTGAACTCAGCATCTCCCCGCTGCTGGCAAGATTAATGGTAATGAATGAAGCCGCTATTCCGCATAATCCGCGTCACAATGAACTTAAAGCGAGCATATTTGAAGAATTTCCAGCAGCACCGGTTATTACCGCCGATATCGGAATGTACGAATTGACTCAGGCATTGAAAAGCATTGGCAAAAGCACACCGGAAGACGAATTGAACTGCGGCGGCTGCGGCTATGAAACCTGTAGAAACTTTGCTGCGGCATTATTGAATAAAAAAGCGGAAACCTCAATGTGCGTATCATATCTGCGGAAACAGACACAGAAGAAAGCAAATGCATTATTGCGCTCAATCCCCTCCGGCGTGGTGATTTTTGACCAAAACCTGAAAGTAGTTGAATGCAACAGACGTTTTGCAGAGATTTTTGGCGAACCAGCAGTGCTGGCATTTGAAGCATCTCCAGGGATGAGCGGGGCAGACATTAAACGGATTGTCCCGTTTTACAACTATTTTGCCGCTGGATTAACCTGCGGTGGCGACATAAAACTGGAAGCAGTGCATTGTGAGGAACGGGTGCTGGGAGTAACAATATTTAATATTGAAGCAGAAACCATCGCCGGAGCAATTATAACGGATATCACTGGCGCTGAACTAAGGCGTGAAGAAATTGCCGAGCGCGCCAGCGAAATCATCAGCAAAAATCTGGCCGCAGTACAGGATATAGCCTGCAAACTCGGTGAAAATATGGCTGAAACAGAAATTCTATTGCGTTCGATAGGGGAAAATTTTTCTAATAATCACAATATTCGCAATAAAGGGATGTTTGGTTATGAATAATCAAAAAGTTTTATTCGCTGATATTGGCGTAAGCCATTGCAACAAGCACGGTCAAAAAATCTGCGGTGATGTATTTAATTATCGTCAACTGGCAGAGGACAACCGGATTGCCGCAGTGCTCTCAGACGGATTAGGCAGCGGCGTTAAAGCTAACATTCTTGCCAATATGACTGTCACGATGGCATTGAAATTTATGCAGGCAAAAATGGAAATCATTAGTTCAGTACAAACAATAATCGGTGCGCTTCCATGCTGCCGTAAACGTGAAATCAGCTATGCCACTTTTACCATGATTGATATTCTGCTAAGCGGGAAAGTGAAAATAATTGAATTGGATAATCCGGACTATTTAACATTTCGCACTGACAATTTAAAAAACAGCATTGCCGCTGAAAAATCTGAAATAATGTGTGCAGGAAGAGCAATACATATCTCTGAATTTGCAGTTAAGCACGGCGACAGATTGGTGTTTTTATCTGACGGCATCAGTCAGGCCGGTATCGGCAGTGATGACTATCCTGCCGGCTGGGGAATCATTGGGTGCCGGCAATTTATCTCCGACACAATCAAAGCTAATTTGGACAAACCGGCGATGTGGCTGGCTGACATGACAATTCGTGAAGCATTGCGGCACGAACCTCAATACCGTGCCGGTGACGATATGACGTGCGCAGTCATACACTTCCGTGAACCGCGACAGCTGATAGTGGTAACCGGTCCGCCATTTGACCATAACAATGATCATTTACTTGCTGACAAGCTGGCGAATTTTCATGGCACAAAAATTATTTGCGGCGGCACGACTGCCAATATTATTGCCCGCGAATCCGGCAAAACTTTAAATATCGAGCCGCTCCATTCCGGTGACACGTTGCCGCCCTGCTCCACGCTTGAAGATATTGACCTGGTAACTGAAGGAATATTTACCCTAACTCAGGTGGAACAATATTTAGAAAACGGACGGGCTGATATTCGCAATAATGCTGCTGGGAAACTGGTAAAAATGCTGCTGGTTCATGACATTATTGAATTTCATGTCGGCACGCGGGTCAATCAGGCACATCAAGATCCTAATTTACCGTTTGAGCTTGAAATCAGAAGAAACATAGTAAAACGCATCGCCGCCGCGCTGCAGAATAAATATTACAAAACGACAACAATAGAGTATCATTAAACGCAGGAGAAAACAGAAATGTGCAACAATACTTGCAGTAAACAAGCTGAACCGCAGAATATGGCAGGAATTGACCGTATTTTAACAGAAAACCGGCACAGCAAAGCTAAATTAATCGCAATTTTACAGGCAATACAAAAGGAATACCACTACTTGTCTGAAAATATCATCAGCTATGTTGCCAAAGATCTAAAACTGCCACAGGCAGAAGTTTTTGGTGTTGCAACATTTTACGCGCATTTCTCTTTGGAACCGAAAGGTAAACACATTTTTCGCCTCTGTGACGGCACCGCATGCCACGTAAAAAAATCACATGGAATTCTGGAGGCACTGTATAAACGTTTAAATTTATCCGCGTCTAAAATAACTACCGATGATATGATGTTTACTGTTGAAACAGTCAGCTGTCTTGGCGCCTGCGGATTAGCACCGGTAATGGTCGTTGATGGCGAAGTCTATGGACAAATAAGGCCGGAACAAGCCGTGGGAATAGTTGATAAAATTATTATTCAAGATAAACTCAGCGCGGAGGAGAAATAATATGCCTAACCAAAACATTACCATTGACCTTGACAAAGTTGCAGCAGACTACTCTGCTGCGGCTGCGGGACTAAAATGCCGTCTAATTATTTGCGCTGGCACCGGTTGTGTCGCCAATGGTGCGCTGGACGTTCGCAAAGCGCTTGCCAGGGAGCTGAAGAATAATGATCTCAATGTGTCACTGGAGCTTTCAGCCCATGAGGACAATCATAATGCCAACTATATTTCCAGCAGCGGATGTCAGGGATTTTGCCAAATGGGACCACTGCTGCATATCGAGCCGGCAGGAATACTTTATACCCGGGTTAAAGTTGCTGATGTTCAGGAAATTGTCGCTGTCACTCTCATTAAGGGCGAGGTAATCGAACGATTGCTTTATCTGGATCCAGTATCTGGTCAACGCTGCAAAGGCGATAATGAAATTGCGTTCTATAACAGACAACATCGAGTTGTTTTAAAAAACTGTATGATTGAACCAGGCAGTATTGCCGAATACATTCACCGCGGCGGTTACTTTGCCGCCCGGATGGCTATTACTGAAATGGACAATCACGCAATATGCCAAAGGATTCTTGACGCAGGTTTGCGCGGACGCGGCGGCGGCGGATTCCCAACCGGGGTAAAATGGCAAATAACTTTAAAATCTGAAAGCAGCAAAAAATATATCGTCTGCAATGGCGATGAAGGTGACCCGGGCGCATTTATGGACCGGTCGGTAATGGAGGGTAATCCGCATGGAATTATTGAGGGCATGATTATCGCCGGCAAGGCAGTAGGTGCCGATGAAGGATACATCTATGTCAGAGCCGAATATCCTCTGGCTGTAGAACGTATGCGCAACGCCGTCAACGCCGCAATTACTTCAGGTCTGCTTGGCAATAATATTTTTGGCACAAATTTTAAATTTAAATTGCACGTTATGGAGGGCGCCGGTGCCTTTGTCTGCGGTGAAGAAACTGCGCTATTGGCTTCAATTGAGGGCAAACGCGGCATGCCAATGCCAAAACCGCCCTACCCCGCGCACAAGGGTCTCTGGGGAAAACCAACAGTAATTAATAATGTTGAAACTCTGGCGTCAGTGCCGATGATTATTAGCGGAGGCGCTGAAGCCTACCGTGCTGTCGGCACAGCAAAATCTCCCGGCACAAAAACTTTTGCATTAACCGGTCACGTTGCCAATACCGGCCTGATTGAAGTACCATTTGGCACAACTTTACGCGAAATCGTTAATAATATCGGCGGCGGTGTAATTGACAATGACGGCCTCGTGACTGGAGAAAATTTCAAATCGGTTCAGATTGGCGGTCCTTCCGGCGGTTGCTTAACACCTGAAATGCTGGATATGCCGCTTGATTTCGATTCATTAAAAAATGTTGGCGCCATGGTCGGCTCCGGCGGTCTGGTGGTGATGAATAACCAAACCTGCATGGTGCGTATCGCCAGATTTTTTATGCAGTTTACTCAAAATGAATCGTGCGGTAAATGTGTCCCATGCCGCGAAGGAACCAGGCAAATGCTGGCAATGCTCGATGATGTCATCGCCGGAAAAGGCGACGGGCAAACGCTAGAATTACTGGAACTCACCGCAAAAGCTGTCAAACTTGGTTCGCTCTGCGGATTAGGCAAAACCGCGCCTAATCCGGTACTATCCACTTTGAAATATTTCCGGGACGAATATGAGGAGCATGTCTTCAATAAGTGCTGTCCAACTGGAGAATGTGCTGCCTTGACTAATTTAATGATCACCGCGGCACTGTGCAAGGGTTGTACCGCTTGCATTAAGGTTTGTCCGGTGAACGCAATCAGCGGTGAGAAAAAACAACCGCACAGTATTGATGTTAAACTCTGTATCAAATGCGGCGCGTGCAAAACCGCGTGTAAATTTAAAGCCATCGCATAAAGGAATATGACTATGAACACTGAAAACAAATTTGTTACCATCAATGGCATTAATGTAAAAATTGCTGCTGAACGCAACCTGCTGGAACTAATCCGCAAAGCCGGAATCGATATCCCTACCTTCTGTTATCATTCAGAATTAAGCATCTACGGCGCATGCCGCCTGTGCTTAGTAGATATTGAAGGGCGCGGGGTTGTTGCTTCCTGTTCTTCGCCGCCGGAACCAGGCATGGTTATCCGCACCGACACCAAAGAAATCAGAGATATGCGTAAAATCAATATTGAATTACTGCTGGCCAATCATAAACGTGAATGCCCGTCCTGCGTGCGCAGCTCCAGTTGTTCACTGCAGGATATCGCCAGACGTCTCGGTGTTGGCGAAATCCGCTACAAACAACGCACACAAATGGCAGAAATTGACAAATCTTCGCCATCCATCGAACGTGATCCCAACAAATGTATTCTTTGCGGCGACTGCGTCAGAGTATGCAAAGAAGTGCAAGGCATTGGCGCGATAGACTTCGCTTTTCGCGGCGCTGCCGCCTGTGTCGTGCCGGCCTTCAAACGCGATTTGGGTGAAGTTGAATGTGTTAATTGCGGTCAATGCGCTGCGGTATGTCCCACCGGCGCACTGATTCCGCGCCAGCATCAAGACAAAGTTTGGAACGCGCTTTACGACCCTGAAAAAATTGTGATTGCACAAATTGCTCCAGCGGTGCGGGTGGCGCTGGGTGAATATTTTGGTTTTGAGCCAGGTGCCAACACTGCCGGCAGATTGGTCAGCGCGTTAAAGATGATGGGATTCAAATACGTCTACGACACCTGCTTTACCGCGGATATGACAATATGGGAAGAGGCCAATGAATTTATTGACAGGCTTGAATCAAAGACTAATTTACCGCTTTACACCAGCTGCTGTCCGGCATGGGTTAAATACGCGGAAATTTATTTCCCGGAACTACTTAACAATCTATCCAGTTGCCGCTCTCCGCAGCAGATGTTTGGCGCTGTAGCTAAAACAATTCTTCCGGAGCAGCTTGGCATAAAACCGGAAAATATCGTCGTGGTATCAATTATGCCGTGCTCAGCTAAAAAATATGAAGCGCAACTGCCGAAGTTTGTCAATAATAACCTCCACGATGTTGATTATGTGCTGACTACAGTGGAAATTGGACGAATGATCAATTCAATGGGAATAAAGTTTGAACAGCTTGAATCTGCCGCATTTGATATGCCGTTTGGATTTGCAACCGGCGCTGGTATGATTTTCGGCACATCAGGCGGTGTCGCCGAAGCCGCACTGCGCTATGTCAGTGAAAAACTTACCGGCAAAACCCCGGATACACTGCAATTTAAAAATGTTCGAGGCACAGCTCACCGCAGGGAAAGTTCTGTTAATATTGCCGATAAAAATGTCAATATCGCAATAGTACATGGCTTAGAAAATGCAAGAAAATTGATACTAGAACAAAAGGCCGGAAAATGCAGCTTTGATTTTATTGAAGTTATGGCTTGTCCCGGCGGCTGCATTGCCGGCGCGGGTCAACCAATTACTCACTCCCCGGCTGTTCGTGAACAGCGGCGCACTGGAATTTTTCATGCCGAAAACAATATGCAGCTGCAGAAATCTCAGGACAACTATATGGTTGAGCAGTGCTATTGTAAACATCTTGGCGGCAAACACGGTTCGGCTAAAGCACATCATACACTGCATACCTGCTATACTGACCGCAGTAGTATTTTAAATAAGTGATGCCTGACAGCAAAAAAAAGTTGGTGAAGGCAATAATTTTTCGATTTTTTTGAAAACGGCTGAAATTATTCCGGCTTGATAGGAGTGCCGCGTTCAGTAATATCCTGGATAACGGCGACACCAGCTTTAACCGTGCCGTCCTTATTGAATACTGGTGCAGCATCAACCCAAATTTGTCGTTTAGTGCCGTTACTGCTTTGGCTGGTAAACTCCTTGCTGATCATTTTGCCGCGCAATATTGCCAAAGCGAGTGGTCCCTGTAGCGAAGCAATTTTTGCGCCGTCCAAATGCAGTGACTGATCATCTGGTGCAAATTGTGCTGTATCCATTCCGACCATGGCTTCATCAATTGGATTGCCCAGTGCCTTATGGGCAGCCGAATTGATATACTGCAATACCCCATCAGGGGCTTTGGCGATAACGATTCCAACCGGACTATGATCGAACGCGGTCTCAAAAACGCTTTTGGTTTCCTGCAATTTATTTTCTGCTAAATCACGTAATTGAATTTCCCGAGAGAGCGCCGAATTTAGTTTTTTAAAACGCAGCAGGATAACGGAAAACACCAGCACCAAGATCAGCGCAAAACCGATGTGCAGATAAGCAATTGTTGACAGCTTGTTTTTAGTTTTGGCAGAATAAATAAATGTTTCAACCGGAATATTTTTACTGATTTGACCCGATTGTTTATATGTATTCACAATCTGACGCCATCTTGATGGATTCATGTAGCCAATTTCAATAACATTAGGTTGAATCAGCGCGCGCATTTCCACTGCTTCAAAATGCAGATGTTCTTTGGAGCGCTTGCTGTCATACTTCCAGAGAATAGTGGTAATGATTTCTTCCGGGTGCTCCATAGCGTATTTCCATCCGCGCAAAGACGCCTCACGGAACGCCTCGACCCGCGCCGGGTGCAGTTTAATATTTTTCTCAGTGGTAAAAAGACAATCACCGTAGAAGTCAATACAATTAGCCTGCGGAGAGAACAGTTTATACGGAATCTTCATTTGGCGCATGAAATAGGGCTCAGTAGTGGTATATGCTGTCATTGCATCAACCTTGCCGTCGATTAAATCCTGCACATTAAAATTATGCGGCACAATCTTCAGCGAACCGATATCAACCTTCTCTGACTGCAGGTAAGTTATAATATCTGACGACAACGGCTCAATCATTATTTTTTTGCCATTTAACGCACGGATGTCAGCTATCTCGCGGTCATCGCGCATCATCAATACCAGCGGCGAATGCTGAAATATTGCCGCCAAAATTACCACGGGCTTACCATCGTCGCGCAACAACAGCAGCGAAGGACCAGCCACACCAAAATCTGCACGCCCTTCGATAACTTCAACGGCAGGGTCAACCCCAGGTCGAGCTTCAATAAATGTAACATCCAAGCCGGCTTCCTTGTAATATCCCTTCTCTTCCGCCGCGTAATAACCGGCAAATTGAAATTGGTGTTTCCACTTAAGCTGGAGCGTTACTTTGTCAAGTTTAGGTGACTCCGCCAAAGCATTAACGCAAAGGAATAAAAAAGCTAACAACAGCATTTGAATAGGGCAGGAAGAAAAATGAAAGGCAAAACAACGCCTGTTTTTGGCAATTTGCGCCTCTTTGCGGCCAACAACATTATCAGCAAATTCCATAAAGTGCCTCATCTTAATCAAAATATTTAGTAAGATAAAAAAACATTTATGTCTCCATTACATAAAACCTCTAAGCAGTAACCTAATCATTTTTTATTACAATGCAAATCATTAATAAAAAAAACTGCCTGAATACGAATATCTAAAATTGGATTTGAATATGGCTTATCTAAAATTAATGAAATCAATTTCATCTCGATTATGGCGATAAAAAGTTAAAAAAAATCGTTTTTACTGCTGTTATTTCTTTATGATAGTGCTATATTAATGTTCACCTTGTTTATTTTATCGTTTTCAGTGTCAGCAACTGAGGACCGTGGAATATAACATCTTGAGTCAAAAATTAACGGCAAATGCCGTTATTGACGCAAAACCATTGTTGTAAAATTATTAATTTTAGTCGTAACATTTAAACAATAAACATGGGGGTCAAAACAGTGAGTTACACCGTTATCGTGTTTGTTAAACAGGTTCCGGATACACAAAATATCACCGGCGACGCTATGAAGCCGGATGGAACCGTCAATCGTAGCGCGCTTCCGGCGATTTTCAATCCGGAAGATTTAAACGCTTTAGAGCTGGCATTACAATTAAAAGACCGCTACGGCGCCAAAGTCGTGGTTGGAACCATGGGACCACCTGCGGCGGCTGAAGTTTTACGCGCCGCTCTGTACCGCGGTGCCGATGAGTGTATTCTGCTTACCGACCGGTGTTTTGCCGGCGCTGATACCCTCGCCACCAGTTATGCATTAAGCTGTTGTGCCAAAAAGGTAGGTAATTTCGACCTTATCCTCTGCGGACGTCAAGCAATTGACGGTGATACTGCACAGGTCGGTCCGCAGTTGGCGGAAAAATTAAAAATTCCGCAAATTTGCTACGTTGAAGAAGTAATTAAGCTGGATAAGAAAAAAGTTGTTGCAAAACGCGCCATCGAAGGTGGTTACGAAATTCTTGAGTCACCACTACCGGCGATGATGTCTGTAATCGAAGCCAACGAACCGCGTCCGCAGGCTGCCCGCAAGATTATGAAATACAAGAAGGCTAGAACACGTTCTGAATTGGCACGCGACCACGCCAACGCCAATTATACCGATGCCGAGCAACTCGCAGTTGAAGAAGAGGCATTAAAAAATAAAGGTTTATTAATCTTCGAGTGGAGCGCTGAGGATGTCGGCGCTGACAAAGGTCGTACCGGTCTCGCCGGCTCACCTACCAAGGTAAAAAACATCATGAACGTAATTCTTACTGCAAATGATGTCAAAAAAATTGAGCCGAATGAACAAGGTATTAATAATCTGATTCGTGAACTTATTGCTGATCATACTCTGGGGTGATGGATATGTCTGAAAAAATCGGAAACGTTTGGGTATTTATTGAACAGGAAGGCGGCAAAATCGCTGACGTCAGCCTGGAACTGGTCTGCAAAGGCAGAGAATTAGCTGACCGGCTCGGTGTCAAAACAGAGGCATTGCTGCTGGGTGACAATCTCTCAAAATGCGTTGATACACTATATCATTACGGTTGCGATACCGTATTCCTGGCGGAAGATAAACGGTTGGAGCCTTTCACTGTATTACCTTATGCCAGAACCATTATTGATTTAATCTTGGAACATAAACCAAATATTCTGTTGTTTGGCGCAACGATGAAAGGGCGTGAACTCGCTCCCCGCGTCGCTTCAGAAAAGCTCGCAGGACTGACTGCTGATTGTACCAGCCTGCAGATAGATGATTTTGATGACAAGGTTAATAAACAATTCTATAAAGATAAACTGATGCAGATCCGTCCGGCATTCGGCGGTAACATCATCGCTACAATTGTTAATACCTGGGATGACCCGCAAATGGTTACAGTACGTGAAGGCGTAATGAAAATGACTGTCGCTGACACCTCCCGCAAAGGTAAACTGGTAAAAGTAGTTCCAAATATTTCTGTAGAAGAAACTGTGATTAAGGTTATTGAACGTATCCGCGAAGAAAAAGCGGTCAATCTCAAAGCCTCACAAATCATTGTTTCCGGCGGCTACGGTGTTGGCACTAAAGAAAACTTCAAATTGATTCGCGACCTGGCAGAAGCGCTTGGCGGCGAAGTTGGAGCATCCCGCGCCGCAGTTGACGCCGGCTGGATTGACCATGACCATCAGGTTGGACAAACCGGTGTAACAGTACGCCCCAAACTCTATATCGCCTGCGGGATCAGCGGCTCTGTGCAGCACCGTGCCGGTATGGATGAGAGCAAAAAAATTATTGCTATCAATACAGATCCGGGCGCGCCGATTTTCTCCGTTGCACACTACGGAATTGTTGGCGAATTGAATGTCGTCATTCCGCAAATGATTAAAGCCTTCAAGGCAAAGGCATAAGGGGAAATTAAATTATGGAAAACTTTTATCTTGATAATAACGATCTCCAGTTTACCCTGAAGAATCTAGATTTGAATGAAGCGGTACTGCTCCGTGAAAACAATTACAAATTTGCAGAAAAATTCGACCATGCTCCAAAAGATTACGCCGATGCGCTGGATAATTTTACCCGCGTTCTCTCCGTAATTGGCGGTATCTGCGCTGAGAATATTGCTCCGCGCTCACGCATCGTTGATGAAGAAGGCCCGCATTTCGAAAATAATACCGTAACCTACCACCCGTTGACCCAGAAAAATCTGCATGATTTAAAAATGGCCGACGTGATGGGCGTTATGCTGCCGCATCAATACGGCGGACTCAATTTCCCGGTTACTGTTTACACGATGATGACTGAAATGGTGTCACGCGGTGATGCCAGCCTGCAAAACCTCTTCGGCCTGCAGGATATCGCTGAAACCATCAGCGAATTCGGTTCAGATGAGCAGAAAGCCGCATTTCTGCCGCGTTTCGCCTGCGGCGAAGCTGACGGCTCAATGGACCTGACCGAACCTGATTCCGGTTCTGACCTGCAATCTGTGCGTTTGCGCGCATGGCAGGATCAAAAAACTGGTCAATGGTATTTGAACGGTAATAAACGGTTTATCACCAATGGCTGTGCCAAAGTCCATTTGGTGCTGGCGCGTTCAGAAGATAACACCACTGACGGCCGCGGGCTTTCTATGTTTATCGCAGAAGCCTGCCCGCAGCTGGTAGTACGCCGTATTGAAGACAAGCTCGGCATTCACGGTGTCGCCACCTGCGAACTGCAGTACAATGATGTTCCGGCGCAGCTTTGCGGCCAGCGCCGCCGCGGTTTGACCCGCTACGTTATGTCACTGATGAACGGCGCCCGTGTTGCGATTAGTGCTCAAGCGCTCGGCATTGCCGAGGCGGCGTTCCGTGAAGCGAGAAAATACGCCAGTGAACGTGAACAGTTCAAGAGCAGCATTGACAAATTTCCAGCAGTATATGATATGCTGACCAAGATGAAGATTAAGGTTTTGGCGGCGAGAGCTCTGCTTTACGAAACTACCCGTGCGGTTGACCTGCGCAATGATTATAATCATTTAATGGAAACGCTTCCGGAGAATGAGATAACTCAGGAAATCCGTGATAAAGCCAAATACTACAATAAAATTTCAGCGGTACTTACTCCGATGAGCAAGGCGTGTTCGACTGAAGTTGCCAATGAAGTCTCCTATGACGCGATTCAGATTCATGGCGGTACCGGATATATGCGTGACTTTAACGTTGAACGCCACTACCGTGATGCCAGAATCACCAATATTTATGAAGGCACCACGCAGTTACAGATTGTTGCAGCCATTGGCGGCGTAATTACCCGCTCTAACGATGAGCGCATCGCAGAATTGTCAAAGCTCAAATATGACGGTAAACTGCTGCGTCTGAAAGATAAAGTCAGCGAACTGCATAAGCTTCAACTCGAAGCAGTCAAGTATATTAGCGAAAAGAAAGATCCTAAGTACAATGATTTGATGGCGAGAAATTTGGTTGAAATGGAAACCTACATTTTTGTAGGTCTGCTCTTCCTGCGTGACGCGCTGAAAGACAGCAGCCGTGAAGTAATTGCAGAACGTTACATTCTTGGCTCAATTTCTGAATTCAAACGCCGTTATACCGATGTTGTCGGTGGTGATGTTACCGTGATTGATAACCATCGCGCCATCATTGATTTCTAAAATTTAAGCGTGCTGACTGTGGTCTTGCGTTCTTCCGCAGACACACAGCCGGCAGATTTTTGTTATGATTTGCGCGGCGCGGTTCCGCCGCGTATTAAAACAATTTAACGTGGTTGCGTTGTGAAACGATTGCAGCCTGAAGGAGCTGAAAGGTGAATAACGAGTATCTCGAAAGAGCAAAAAAGATTATTACCGATCCTAAAGTTCTCTGTATTGTCGCCTCAAAGCGTGCAAACCAGATCGCCCGCGGCGCCAGACCAATGATAAAGTGCGATTCGGATAATCATCTCGATGTAGCGCTGTTGGAAATTGCTGAAAATAAGCTCTCTTATGAATACGGAACGGAGAACGCTGCAACAGCCGCTACCGAGCCAGTAGACGTAATCAGCGCTATCCAAAATAAAGCATAACTGTTCGCCAGATCTGTTTTGTTCCATACTTTTGAAATTAGAAGTTGTAATGAAATTAACTTCACGGGGTTAGCTGAATATATAGAAACAAATTTGTGTGCTGCAGCAAACCATGCCCGGCACACCGTTTCTGGCAAACTGTGAAGCGCTTACTTTTTATAATACAGCTCATAAGTTTTCGCTATTGAGGTAATTGCAAAACTATTTTGAATTGATGTTTTGCAGGTTTTTTGAAGTTTTTGACGATTTTAAGCGAAATTAAGCGTAGCAGCGTTGCGCAAGATTAGCTTAAGTCGCCCAAAACTCGAAAAAGACGCAAAAATCTCAAAAGAGTTTTGAAATTAGCTCTAATTTATAATTTATTTCATGGAGTATGAAAATGAGTCAATGTACTTGTCATGAGACTAAAGTCGCCATCATGATGGGAAGCAAAAGCGATTTAACGATTTTGCAGGATACGTTCAAAATTCTTGACCAGCTCGGCATCGGTTATACCGCCAGAGTAATGTCAGCGCACCGTTCTCCCGAAGCAGCAGTGAGTTTCGCCACCGCAGCCGAGGCCAGCGGTATCAAGGTGATTATCTGCGCGGCCGGCATGGCAGCTCATTTGGGCGGTGTTGTCGCGGCACATACCATTCTGCCGGTAATCGGCCTGCCCGTTGCCAGCGAACCGTTCAACGGTCTTGATTCACTGTTATCAACCGTGCAAATGCCTCCGGGAATTCCTGTCGCCGCAGTTACCGTTGGTAAGGCCGGCGCCAAAAATGCCGCGCTGTATGCTGCGGCTATTCTCGCACTTTCCTGCCCTGAATTAACCAAACGGTTAAAAGCTTTCCGTGAAGAACAAACTGCACAGGTGGTCAAAGCTGATTTGGAATTGCAAAATACTTTAAACGCTGGAAAATAGTCATGAAAATTATTCTGAGTCTCATTTGCGTAATGTCTGTTGTTATTACCGCATCAGGATTGGAAAAAACCTCCGACATCAGCAAAATTGAACCTCAGCTTATCATCAACAACGTCAGCCCTTTCCAGGCAAAAATACAGGCAGTATTTGAAATTTTAAAACAAAAGAAAATGCTGCCGGAGAATTTTGCGGACAATACCACGGCACAGGATAAAATAATTGAAGCTATTTTAAAATCTGCCGGCAACAATCTTGGCTACGCTCCGGCTAACTGCAAAGACGGCGCCACCATCGCCTGCGAAGCCGCAGCTCAAGCAAAGATACACCCGGCGGTAATGCTGCGTGATGGCAAAATCTGCTATTTGCGGCTGGATTCGATGAATGATACCGACTGCACTGCGGCGCTGACCGCTTTCAGCAAACTGTCCTCCGATACCTGCGGCGTAATTCTTGATATCCGTCACTGCAAGGGGTTTAATGTTAACAATGCCGACACAATTATTGCCAAAATCATCAATAACAACAGTGCTGCCGACAATGGCAAATGCCCGCGCGCGGCAGTGCTAACAAGTGCAAACACTACCGGTTCCGCAGAAGTTATCGCTTGGACTGCCGCAAAATCGACCAATATTTTAAGTATGGGTGAAGCTACTGCCGGCAATCCGTTTCAGCCTGAAGTGGTCAAATTGAGTGATAATTCCAGCTTACTCATCCCGGTAATTCCTCCAGCTCAGAAGCATATTCCTCTCTCTCCAGTTACCCCGTTAATGGAAACACCGGCCGGCGGCAGCGCAGTTATCAACGCCACCGCTGAAGACCAATGCGTAATGAAGGCCGCTGATATGCTTATCAGCCTGAAAACCTTCAACAACAAGAAAAAATAGACCCGCGCGCTACACCCGGCAATTTCCGTCTGCCTGCCTCCCATTTACAGTAAATATTAATTCGGTTGCTTGTTGAAAAAATAGTCTAAAATGATAGATTATATCAATTTGCGAACTGTCATCGACGAAAACGATTAGAAATTTGCCATAATTTTTGGCTATAAACCGTGGTGCGGTGTAAATTTCTGGGGATGAAGCTATTGCCCAATAAACTCATAATAACTTTGCCGCAATTAAATTGCACTCTTTCGAGCGGCATTCAGAATAAGCTTAAACTGACTTTTTGCATTTCAAAAATAGCAGGCTAAGATGATTCAATATAAAGAATTGTACAGTTTTGTAACACCATACCGCGGACTTATTGCGGTTTGCATTGTTTTTCACATTTGCAGTACCTGTCTGGGACTGTTGATGCCTTGGTTTATTAAGATTATTATTGACAAGGCATTGAGCGGTTCGGATTTACGGCTGCTCTATTTTCTTCTTGCAGCGATTGTGGTGTTGTATTGGATTCGCGCTTTTTTCTGGTACGCCAGTAGTTTTTTCACACAATATCCGGTATTGCGGATGCTGCTGGATCTGCGGATTAATTTATTCAAACACATTCAAAGCTTATCGCTGCGTTTTTATCAGGAGTACCGCGCCGGAAAATTAATTTCGACGATTCTGAATGACGTTTCCACCCTGGAGGAAACAATTACAACGGTATTGATGGGAATGGCATCGAACGTATTCGCCTTATTTTTTGTTACCGTGGCGTTGATTATACTTAGTCCGCTGCTGTCGCTAATCTGCGTCGTAGTGCTGCCGGCGGTTTACCTGGTGTTTTCACAGTTCAAACGGATAATGAACCGTAAAGAGATTGCACTGCACGAACATATGTCTGAGGTTTCCGCAAATCTCGCCGAAGTTATTCAAGGCGTAAAAATCGTCAAGTCATTCAACAAAGAACGCGCGGTCAACCGCAATTTTTTAGAAATGCTTAAACCCGGCCTGGATATGTCATTAAATCTATCCATTACCAATACCTATCTGGCAATTATTATGGACCAGATTGCAATTTATACCCACGTGGTGGTGCTGGGTGCCGGCGGTTATATGGTTTTCAAAGGTCATATGACCATTGGCGGACTCATCGCTTTTTACGCCTATATGCAGATTTTCTTCGGCTTGGTTGCGCAAATGACCAACTTTGCACCGGCACTGAATAATGGTGCCATTAGTGCGGAAAGACTGCTAAAACTGATGGATGCGGTTCCGGATATCAAGGAAAAGAGCAATCCAATCAAGTTGACTCAGGCCAAAGGTAATGTTACTTTCGATAAAGTCAGATTCTATTATTCCGCCAATCAGATGGTATTAAATTCTTTTTCACTGGAAATTGCCGCAGGCACCAGGGTGGCGCTGGTTGGTCAATCCGGTACCGGCAAATCAACCATCGCCAGCCTGTTGATGCGTTTTTTTGAAGCCAATAGCGGTCATATCTTCATTGACGGCATTGATATTCGCGATTTAGCACTGGAGTCACTGCGCCGCAATGTTGGAATTGTACTCCAGGAATCACTGCTGTTCAGCGGTAAAATTGAAGAAAACATCCGTTTTGGCAAGCCCGGGGCAACATTCGATGAGGTCGCCGAGGCAGCAAAACAGGCCAATGCGCTTGAGTTTATCAAGGCACTGCCCCATGGATTTCAATCTGAAGTGGGCGGTTTAAACGGGGTAGTTTTATCCAGCAGTCAAAAACAACGTTTGGCGATTGCCCGGGCAATACTGCAAAATCCGGCAATATTAATCCTGGATGAACCTACTGGAGCGCTGGATTCAGCTGAAGAAACTGTAGTTCAACAAGCACTGGAGAAACTCATTCGCGGCCGTACTGCGATTATTATCGCGCACCGGTTGGCTACGGTACGTGATGCTGACACCATCATTGTGTTAAAAGACGGCAAGATAGCACAACAGGGCAAACATGAACAGCTGCTGCTGGAAGAAGGTATTTACCGTGAATTATACGCGTCACAACTCAATGAACAACAAGATAAATATATTGATACACCTGATTTTGATTCAGGTGTTGCCGCAGAAGAAAGGAATTAGCTATGGGCAGGCGTCCTAATCATAAATTTAAACTAAGTTGGCGTTTTCGTTTTATTGCTATTTTTGGCATTATTGTGGCACTGCTGCTGATTTCAGGCGGTATTTCCCTGTTTTTGATTGAGATAGAAGATGTCATCTATGCCGATGGCAAAATAATGTCGGAACGCCACAGCGATATTGTCGGACACGTTGATGGACGAATTATAAAACTGAATTTTCAAGAGGGCGATGATGTCAAACAAGGCGATGTTATTGCGGTCATTGATTCAATTCTGTATGAAGAGGAACACGTTAACGCCAATTCCGCACTAAAGGAACTGGAAGCGGAACGTGAAGTAAAAAAAGTTGAACTTGCCGTTTTATCACGTAATCCGCTACCGAAAGAACTCTGGTACGCCGATACCAATTTAAGTGAATGCCAGCAAAAAGCTGTAAAAACATCCGACCGGCTTGAACGCTATAAAAAACTTTACAAGCTGAACGCCATCTCGCAAAAAGATTTTGAAACCACCGAAATAGAAAATATTCAAGCCCAGGCCGAACTGGCACGCGCCACCGAAAACCTCCGCAAAGTTCAAAGCGGCATTGGTGATAAATATATTGAAAAAGCCAACCGCGATATTGACTTGGTACAGGCCAGACTGGATGGACGGCGGGCAGTACGCGATTTGGCGGCAAAACATATCGCTGAATGTAAAATTATTGCTCCCAGTGCCGGCCGGATCGTTGGTATGCCGTGTAAATCAACAATGTATGTAGAAAAAGGGAAAATTGCGGTGATGATGGCGACTGGCAGCCTGCTGAAAGGTCTCGCGTATGTTGAAGAAGGCGTAATTAGAAAAGTGCGGCCAGGTCAACTGGTACGTATCTCCAGCGGTGTTTTCAACCGGCTTGAATTTGGCAATTTTTTTGGCAAAGTTGACCGTATTTACGATGTTCCGATAGATGATAAAACCACCAATGTGCAAAAATATCCGGTAGAAATTATTATTGATGTAGAAGGGCGGACATTAAAACTTGGCTCAAGTGCTGAATTTGCCATTATCACCGGACGCGAACCGGTCATCTATTCAATTCTGGGCATTACTAAAGAAGATTTTAAAAGCCGGCGCGAATTAGAAAAACTGAAAGTTAAATCCGCACCTGCAATCAAATAGTATTAATTATATTCGCGGGAAAATTATTTTACTGATTTTTGGCCAATACTGACAATATTTAAACAATGCATGCGTTATGATGTTGTCGTGTTTTCAGAATGATACCAATGTAACCGCATAATGAGGTAATAGCAATGAAACAAAGATTTATTGGCGCCGTCGCCGTCGCAACCGCAATCGTAACTATTGGCAGCATTTATGCTGAAGACCAGACCAGTCAAGAATCCGCCGCCCCGGCTAACGCTAAAAAATGGCAAAAAGGTCAGCGGCAGAAACCTGAATTTGCCTGCGGCAACAAAGAATTTATGGAAAAACACAAGGCTGCCATGCAAGCCCACATGGAACAGCAGAAATCAGAAAATGAAGCTTTTAGAGCCACATTAGAGGGCAAAACTCCGGAAGAAAAGAAGGCGTTGATTCAACAGCACCGGAATAAGCAAATGGCAGAAAATAAGGAATTGATGGGCAAAATGCGCGATGAAGCAGTCCAGCAGATTAAAAGCAGCAATATGCCTGAAGATGCCAAGTCCACGAAAATAAAAGAACTTCAAGATAAGTGGGCAGAGAACGATGCCCGCATGACCAAACAGCGCGAAGAAAATAAAAATATGATAGATAAAGTCGGCGCTGATGGCAAGGTTTCCAAGGAAGACAAAGAGCAAATCAAGGAACAGCGCAAACAGCAGCGCAAAGAAAATCAGGATTACCGCAAAGAACACCGCAAAAAAGATAAACCTCAGGAAAATTCCAGCTCTGCTGACACTGCACCAGTGGCAAATACCACAAAATGAAGTATAATATTAGTGGGCGGTTTTACGCCGTCCATTAATATTTAAACATCTATAACGTTACGAGGTACGCTATGCCAGGAAAACTGATTGGTATCATCGCCGCAGCAGTATTATTTGCCGCATTCAGCAATATCTGTGCTCAAGACAAATCTGCAGCCAAACCAGAAGCAAAATCTGAGGCCAAGCCCGCCGTCACCGGCAATATCCTCGACCGGGAAGCTCAGGTTCGGCAGGAATATCTTGATGGATTGCGCAAGGAAATGCAAAAACACCGTGATGCCGCCCTCGCGCACATCAAGATGCAAGAGGCTGAGAATGAAGCTTTCAAAGCCACACTTGAAGGCAAAAACGCTCAAGAAAAAGAAGCATTAATCAAACTGCACACCAATCAGCAGACGAGTGAAAATAAAGAATTTTTTGAAAAGCTCCACAATGAAATACAGCAATACGTAAAAAGTAAACGTGAGGAAATAGTCAGTAGAATCAACGCCTGCGACGCCACTGCTGAAGCAAAAGCCGCAAAAATCAAAGAACTTCAGGAACGCTGGGCAAAAAATGACTCACATTATGCCACGCAGCGCGAAGAAAATAAAGCAGCCATTGAAAAAGCCTCAGCCGATGGTATTATCACAAAAGATGAAAAAGAAAAATTCAAAGATCAGCTAAAAATCCAGCATAAAGAAAATTTAGAACAAATAAAGAAAGCAAATACCACCAATACCAGTACCACACCGTAAGCGGAAGTGTTAAGTGCTGCGTGTTATGAGTTAAGTGCTAAGTGCTGCGTGTTATGAGTTAAGTG
>CAZITV010000025.1:4315-20129 GCA_964542255.1 uncultured Victivallaceae bacterium | reverse complement strand
GAGTAGGCTTTACTTTTGGGGTTTTTGCGGCAACTTTTGTGCTGGGAGTTATCGCGGTTTTTTTAGCTGTTTTGCTAGCCACTTTTGGTGTGGGTGCTGCAACGTTTTTACTGCTGGCTAGCGTATGTATGGCGGCTTTTTTGGTAGTTGCTGCGACTTTAGCTTTGGGCATATGGGTATTTGGTGCATCAAAGGTGTCAAGTTCGATGCCGAAGATACCACCGAGGTCGGCGGTGATGATAGTAGCAGCAGCAGCATCGGTGTCAACAATATCATTGGCGAAATCCGCGCTTAATAGTTCATTTTGGTCAACCCCGCGCAGCAGGAAGAATAGTTCAGGCTGACTGTCCAATCTGGCGCCGACGCCGTAGAGCACTGCTGCCAGATGTTTGCATAAATCGGCATAATCAGGACAGTTGCAAATCAGTTTGATCTCTTTGGGTGATGGGAAAATGCCGTCATCTTTCCGGCATAATAGTGCGATGGTTTCCTGGGAGAGTTTACCCTGAATCAAATTGATTAATGAGTCAATTTTGCCGCTGCACGATTTTTTTATTTTTTGCCATTTATCGTTCGGCAATTCAGTGATATTGATGTTGATTTCATAGAGTTCCGAGCCTTGAACTTTGGCGGTGATGCGGCCTTTCGCGATTTGCAAATCTATTACCGCGCCTTGACGGACGTAAGAGCGCCCGCGCGGCAAACGGTTCTCGAAATCATGATATGATTCGATATTATCGCACCAGGCTTTGCCCCAGAAAGTGTTGACGATTTTGTGTCCCTCAATCACGACGGGTGAGAGTTTTTCGCCTTTGCTGATGAGTTTTTTAATTTTAGCCTGAGCCTTGAGTTTACGTTCTGCGGCGGAGACGTAAATCGGATAATCGTCATAGTTACTCCAACGTGCCATTGTTCATTTCCTTGTTTAAGCGTTTAAAACAGAATTCATATCTAATTCAACGAATTTGATTAATTCGTCGTTATTCATTTCAGTAAGCAGTTTTTCTGCGCCTTCTGTCAGAAGAGAATCCGCAAGGTTTTTCTTGTCATCAATCAGGGCATCAATTTTTTCTTCGATAGTGCCTTTACAAATAAATTTATGAGCGAGGACGTTGCGGTGCTGTCCAATACGGTAGGCACGGTCGGTAGCCTGATTTTCGACTGCCGGATTCCACCACCGGTCAAAGTGAATCACATGATTGGCGGCAGTCAGATTCAACCCGGTGCCGGCAGCTTTCAGCGACAACACAAAATATGGCGGCCCGGATTCGCTCTGGAACTGCTCGACGAGCACTTGCCGCTGCTTGATAGAGGTGCCGCCATGGAGAATCAGTCCGCTGCGGCTGAAACATCGCGCCAAATACTCATGCAGCGGCTCGGTCATCTCTCTGAATTGAGTAAAAATCAGCACTTTTTCCTGACGTGAAGCGATTTCTTCGACGATTTCAGCTAACCGCATAAATTTTCCGCCGCTATTGGGATTGAAATCGCCGCTGCCGTCGAATTGCGCCGGATGGTTGCAGATTTGTTTAAACATCATCAGGTACTTAAAGATTATTCCGCGGCGTTGAATGTCATCGAGTTCTTTGAGCTCCTGCGCCATGGCGCGCACGGTTTGCTGATACAAAAGTGCCTGGGGTTTAGTCAACTGGCAGTAAACTTTCATTTCAGTTTTATCCGGCAAATCAGCGATGATGTGCTTATTGGTTTTCAAACGGCGCAGGATGTAGGGTTGCGTCAGGCGGCGCAGCGGCGCATAATCAAGCACACCGGATTCATTGCTAAGTTTTTTAACAAAATCTTTAAAGCCGGTGATATTGCCGAGAAGACCTGGATTAATATAGTCGAAAATGCTCCACAAGTCGGTAATCCGGTTCTCCACCGGGGTTCCAGTCAGCGCCAGCCGCCTGGAGCTGCGCAGAGCGCGCACCGCCCGGCTCTGTTGCGAATGGGGATTTTTTATCGCCTGCGCTTCGTCCACGATTAAAGCCGTCCAGCTTATTTCACGCAGCTTTGCCTGCCGCAGCAGCATGCCGTAAGTGGTCACCACCGCGTCAAAACGGCGTAAAACTATTTCCGGCTCACGTTCCAGCTCCGCGATTTCACTGCTATTCATCGCCATGGGGTGGATAATTCCGAAACGCAATCCTGGCGTAAATTTTGCTGATTCCTGCTCCCAGTTTTTTAAGAGTGAGGCGGGAACAACCAGTAATGCCGGAGTTTGCGCGGTATCGCCGCGCTGCTGCAGCAAATGAAGCACGGTCAGCACCTGCAGCGTTTTTCCCAAGCCCATATCATCGGCGAGACAGCCGCCCAGTCCGAGTTCCGTCATTCGCCACAGCCATTTCACGCCGTCGAGCTGGTAGGGGCGCAAGGTTCGCGCTAGTTTTTCCGGCAGTTCTGGTAAGGCGATGGTGGCTGGACTTTCCAGTTCTTCGAGCAGTTTTTTTAGTTCACCGACAGCATTAACGGCGCTAAATTGCCGGTCTATTTCAGGTAGTCCTGCGGTATCGGGCAAGCGTGCGCCCGCCAGCAGCCGCAATCCCTGCATAAACGACAATCCTGCGGATGATGCGCGTCCTGCTTCATCCCATTGCGCCAGCAGTTCTTTAATTTTTTCCGGTTCTGCTTCGACCCATTGGCCGCGAATCCGTACCAGTCCGCCGTCGGCATTGGCTAGCTGCGCCAATTCTTCCTGGGTCAATTGGATGCCATTCAAGCAAGCTCTTACCGAAAAACTCAGTAACGCGTTAATGCCTAGTTTTTGCCCTGTTTTCAGATCGAGATTGACGGTAACCTGTACTTTCGCGGGCGCAGCCGTCTTCCACAAATTGGCAATACGGACAATAATCCCAGATTCCTCCATCACCGCAATATTTTGCAGAAAAAGATACGCCTGGCGCGAACTCCACGCCTGCGGCTGAAAAATTTCCCGCCCCGACACCATGTCGGCAATCATTTTGCAGCGCTCACCGGCCGCCTGCACTGGTTTGAGCAGTGCCAACAGGGCGTTGCGGTCGCCGGCATACGCTTTTAGCGCTGCGCCGAGGGGGAGATGTTTGGGTTTATCATTTTCCGACAAGCAGTGAATAAAGGTAGCCATAAAAGCGAATGGATGTTCGCCGGAGAGGTCTTGTTTATTTTCCGCCAAATGAAAGCTAACTTTGCCGACTTGTTTCCACGCGGGATTGAGCTTGCGCAAACAGTCACTGAATGAACCTTTAAATGAGCTGAACTCGGCCTGAATACACTGTTCCAGCAGTTGCCACAAGGTGAGCAGCGTTTCCGCGCTGAGATATTCACTGCCGCGCATTGGCGGCGCCTCCAGTGCTTCGAAAGCGAAAAATGGCAAATCCGGCCGGATACTATTGAAGGTGGCGTTAAGCTCAACCGTCGCTGGCTCCGGCGCGTGACAGAGACGAGTTAGAAAATCTTTCGACAATTTGCGAAAATATTGAAATGCAGCTGGCATTCCGGCGGGTAATTCTTCCCTTATCAGGGCCAACAACGCAGCTCCACCGCCAGCGGCAAAGGAATTAATTAACCGCAATGCGATGTCATCCTGCAGGTCCCAGCCTTCGGCAGAGCCAGACACATCCAGGTGTAAGTGCCCTGACGGCATTAATATAAGTTCAACTTTCATAATATTATCGTATAATTTATCATTGAGCTATTTTGTATGGAATCGTGACGCAATAACTTTGGTAGTGATCGTACACTGCAGACATGCCCTGGTAATGCAAATATGATTAAGCGCTGTCTCGCTCATTGTATCTGCCATTGCTACAAGATACCCCTAAATAATCTAAAAATCAATCCAAATAATTGCGTTAATTATTGAATATCAGTATGAGTCAGTGATAATTGCGAAGTTTTTTAGCTTTGGCAGATATTCTGGTAACGGTTTAGCTTTTCGGCATCGTAACAGCTCAATTTTGTACGACACCGCACAGCGGGATAGCGCAGCCCGGAGGCGACAGAGCAACACCCTCCATAACAGCCAACAATCTATATGAATTATTTTTAAAATAATTATTTTCATCTCTTGAAAATAAGTTTTTGAGTAATAGATTAATATAGTAATGTAGTAGCAATATAATGCTAACTCAATAATTTTAAAAAAAGGACAGAGCAATGAAAGTTCCATTTTACGGTCACGAAAGACAGTACATGAACATCAAGAAAGAAATTGATGACAATATGCAGGAAGTCATCATGAGCGGACAGTATGTTTTGGGTCCGATGCTGAAGAAATTTGAAGGCGAACTTTCTGCTTATGCCAAGACCAAGCACGCGATTGGCGTTGGCAACGGCACTGATGCACTGTGGTTGGTATTTATGGCGTTAGGCTTGAAGGCCGGCGATGAGTTAATCACCAATGCGAATACCTTTTTCGCGACAGCGGAAGCAATCTGGATTGCCGGCTGCAAAGCAGTTCTGGTGGATTGCGATCCATTGACCAAATGTATTGACCCGAAGGCCATTGAAGCCGCGATTACACCGAAAACCAAAGCAATTGTTCCGGTACATCTTTACGGACAATGCGCGCCGATGCGCGAAATTGCCGCGATAGCCAAGAAACATAAGTTGTTCGTAATCGAAGACAATGCTCAGGCGATTGATGCAAAAGGCGATAATTTTGAGATTGGTGAACTTTCTGATGCAGTCTGCACCAGCTTTATTATTCAGAAGAACCTCGGCACCTTTGGTGATGCCGGCGCGATTTTCACCAATAACGATGACATTAACAAACGTGTACGCATTCTGCGCAGCCATGGTTCACCGGCCCGTAATGTTCACAGCTATGGCTTCAACAGCCGTCTAGATGATTTACATGCTGGTATCCTGAGCGCAAAACTGAAACACATCACCCATTGGTCTAATCAGCGTATTGCCTGGGCGAAGTTCTATACCGCCGGCTTGAGAGATGCCAAGAGCTTCACTCTGCCGACCGTCCGCCCCGGCTACCGCCATGTGTTCCATCTCTATGTAATTGAAGTCAAAGATGCCAGCAAACGCGATGCGTTTGTGCAGTTCCTGGTTGACAATGGTGTTGATGCCAAGACTCACTACTCCATCGCAATTCATAAGCAGGCCGGTTACCCGTGGGGTAAAGATGCCGAAATCATCGGTTCGCTGAAGAATGCTGAATACAATGCTGCAGCTTGTATCTCCTTGCCGATGTTCCCGGAACTGCATCCGGAAGAAGTTGCCTACACGATTGAAAAGTGTATGGAATGGGATAAAATGAACAGCTAGTTTGTTGAATACTGAACGGGGCGCAATGCCCCGTTTTTTTTTAATTTTTCAGGAGGATAAAAATGTCCAAGTATAAAGTTATGGTGGTTGGTACCGGTAAACGCGGCAAACATCATGCTGCAGCTTTTCAGGCGCATCCGGACTTTGAAGTGGTAGGACTCTGTGACATCAATCTGGAAATGCTCAATGCTGCCGCAACGGCATTAGGCATGACAGATGTCGCCAAAGGCACAGATGCGGTAAAAATGGCACAAGAGCTGAAACCGGATGTATTTTGTTTCTGCACTATGCCGAAAATACGTTATGACATGGTAAAAGCTGCCGTGGACTGCGGGGCAAAACTTGTCGCATTTGAAAAACCCATCGGCGAAAATATGCACGAAGCCATCCGCGTCAAAGCACTGGTTGAAAAATCCGGTATCAAGGCCGTGGTCAGCCATCAGCACCGTTACGGCGTGCACTATCAAAAGGTCAAAGAAATCGCTGCCAGTGGCAAACTGGGCAGAATTCAGATGGTTTACGCTACCGCCACCGGCTGGATGGCACATATGATGTCGCATATGATTGACTATATGAGCTGGTACAATGATTACGCCAATGTTGAATGGGTTATGGGACAGGCTGCCGGCAAAGGCAAAATGACCGATAATCACCCCTCTCCGGATTATGTTACCGGGGTAATCCAATACGCCAACGGCGTTCGCGGCTACGTTGAATGCGGCGCCGGCGCACCCGACCAGCCGGAAGTTGAAAAATGGTGGGGCAAAAACCGCATTGGGATTCAGGGAACTGAAGGTTTCGCTGAAGTGCTCACCAATGGCGGTTGGCGCGCAGTTACTGCCGACGGAGTACAAAGCGGCAGTGGCGCAATGAACTATGATGCGGATATGCCGCACTATATCAACGACATCGCCTCATGGCTCAAAGATGATGCCAAAGTGCACGAATGCTGCTTCGCCAATGCCTACAAAGGTTTTGAAGCGATGATGGGAATATTGCGTTCTGCCATCAATGGCGGTCAAATCGCGATGCCGCTGGCGGACGGTCCCAACGAACTGGAACAACTCGCCACAAAACTTGAAAACACTATTGCTATCGCCAATCCGGTTAATAAGAAAGAGTTCCCGGGAATTTAACCGCCGGCATTCATAGTTTTACCTATAACAGCCCTGCCCTAACGGCAGGGATGTTTTTTTGTGCTGCACTTAACTCATTGATTATATGTCTTTTTTTCAGCGCTGAAGTTTTGGTTAAAGTTAGATACCGTATTTCTTGCTGCAATCAACACTGTGCAGTTAAAATCCGTTGTGCCTGATACCAATAATAGAATGCCTCCAGATTGCCGCCTTTGAGCCGGTTCAACGGCACCCAAGGAGCAAGAATCTGTTTGTCTCTTAATTCGGAAACACGATTCATCTCAAAACGCAGTTCCGGAATTGGTTCGAGTCTCGTATCCCGGCGTTGTATCCATGCGGCCAAACAGGCCGCCTTACCAGCGGCAACCCGGGCATCATCACGGTTGAACGGCAGATTGATCAAATGGTTTTGCAAACTACTTACACCCTCCTTAAGAAGCACCCCTTGCTCCGTCGCTATTCCGCCGCGCAAATCAAGTTGAGTATATAAGAATCCTGCTGTTATAGTGTCATTGAGTGTATCAACAACGGTAAAAGCGTTATTGCGATACTTAATTTGTTTGCCATGAATGTACTCATAAACTTCGGCGACGACATCCAAATCGGTTGCAGCGTCAAAAAGAGCGCCCACATCAAAAAGCTGTTTAACAATGTCTGTCTTACGCGACTTATTGTACAGGATACCAATTGTATTCGGAGCAAATGCAGTGAGTTTGTCGCCTAGCAAACTGTTAACAGTTGGAACGGAAACAAACACCTCTCGCTCTGTCTCGATGAACGGTGTGGAGATAAGTACCGAATCACAGCAAGGTGAAGGCTCTTTTTCAAAAAGCACATCAAGCAGAATATGATCCTGTTTTGGTTCGATGACAGATTGGTAAAAAACCTTGAAATGTTTTTTTGGCGGCAAATCCTTGTCGCGCAAGGCATCGTGCTGATAACCGGTGAACAAGGAATTAGAACAGATTTTTTTTAATGCTTTGAGCAACCCACCCGGCGAAGATTGCGTAACGATATCTACATCAATAGAAAGCCTGCGAATGGGATTAAGCCGAAGCAGCAGGCTGGTACCACCTTTAAATTGAAACTGAAGTTCGCACTCGGCAAGCTCGCCCAAAAGTTGCAGTGCCAGCGTCGCTTTCTCAAGCATCACAGGGTTTCTGCTGCCAATTGCAGCCGATTTGGCTTTAATCCATTCTTCAGTAAAACATTTATTATTAATCACTTAAAACTCCAAAATCAATTAATCCGGAATTTATAAAAAATTCCGGATTAATTGATTTTAATAAGTCCTTTGCCGACGTTTTCCGTTCGCGAGCATAATCAATCAGCAGAGACAAAGGAATGCGGGCTTGGCAAGTCAGATTTTTAAATATACTAAACAACTCTGCGTCATCAACCAGAGAAAGATTACGTCCCTCAACAAACAGTTCTACTAACAATCCTTCAACTTGTACCACGTGTTCAACGACGGGTTGGCGCGTCACTCTAGGACGTACCACCGCGGTGCGGCCGCGAATGGCAAACTTACGGGCGTTTTCTCCTCGTGGATTCAGATGAGGGTCAAAGCCACTCTCTCGAAGAAACTCACACACGCTTTCCATGGCATCGCGTTCGGTATGGACAAACGTTACAAAATTGGCGAGCAAATGATGGCCGTAGCTGCTGATTTGGCGGGTGGACCAGCAGGAAAAATCAAGCAGGGGGAAACGTTTTTTCAACGATTCAATCAACTCTTGTACCGGAGCCGTATCCAAAACAAACGGTTCTGCGAGTGCAGAATACCAGCCACGCCCAGCATCAAACACACATCCACGTTTGGTTAATTCCATCATGTAGCGGTTTAGCGTAGCGGCTGTCCATTGAATGCGTTGCCCGTCCAGATAAGTCCGGAGTGTTTCAACGTTGAAATAATAATATTTGGTTTTTAATTCCGGCAGGCAAATATCGCGCAGGAATTTTTTCAATTCAATGTGTCTAACAGTTTTGTTATTCATATCCTCCACATCCGGCGATTACCGAGTCAGAAGAAAAAAGTATTATTTCGTCTGACACATGTTATTATTGCTGCGCTCATAAACAATGGCAATTGTCAATTGGCCAGTGCTCGAATATTTCGTTCAAAGACCGTTTCAATTTTTACTTCATAGTTGACCATTTTGTCTAGAATATAACTTAGTTCTTTGTATTCTTCAATGATGTCTAAATATTCTTGGACAAGATTTTTTATTTTTCTCACTGTATAAACGCTTTCTTTAATATTTATTGCCTTTCTATAACAAAGAAGAATTTGTTTAAAAGAGGTAATATATAGTTCGATTGCCCGAGCTGAATGATGAGTTCCTTAAAAGTAAAAAACAAACACCAGCTTTCAAGTCCTTTCAGACTCTACAGGACAAATGCCACAATCATAAGTGGCGTACTCTCGTTAAGATGGCGGGCGTCAAATCTGCGGTACTGCCAGAATGCTGATGCGATCACTCGGCGTATTATTATTTAGCGCTGTAAAATTGGCGGTGAGCGTCAATGATATCGGAGACGGTACGCAGCAGCAGGCGTTCCTGCCATATCAGTGAAGGCTGTCCGAGCTCCATTTGATTGATAATGGTGGTGGATTCGCCGAACTGTCCATTAACTGCGGTCATTGCCGCGATAAGACAGCCACCGAATAAGAAAGATTCATTCATCTCAAATTTTGCGACGGTTTCCTGGAAACGTTCCGGGAGTTTGGTGCCATCCAGCAAGTTAATAATTTTCTCGTCTGAGGGCACGCGCATTGGAGCGAAGTCGAGGAAACGATGAATTACAGCCGCGGTATCATTGACGGTAAGGGCTTTACTTAAGAGCGACGCGGCGGCATTCAGCAGGATAATTCTCGGGTAGTACTGCACTGCGGCGATACGGTAATCGCGTGAAGCTGCCTCGGTGAGGCGTTCCAAAGTTTTTGCGGTGACGCCCGGCATTGAAAATTTCAGTAACTGGAGGCGATACCATAATTCAGTGCTGTCATTCACCCCGGGCAGTAATTCAATTATTTTTACTACTGTTTCCAGCTTGATATCATTTAGCATCACGGCACGGCGCGCCGCGGCATCGGCGAGCAGTTGAGCGAATAATTCCGCCTCCTTTGGAACGGTGCCCGGCAATGAGTCCAGCTCTGGGTTAATATCATCCTGATTATTGATAATACTGTTAATTACGTTCAGCCATTTTATTTCATTGACGGTGAGCTGTGTTTGAAGTGAATTGCGGTAACGGTTTACCAAAGTGGCAAAACGTTTGCTATGACAGGAGTGGCGCTGCAGTTCTGCAATCAGACAGAGCAATGCCGCACGCAGTTCCAGTTTACCAGGTTGAGCGGAAACGGTAAAATCATTCTGCAATCCTGCCGCCAGGTTAATTTCTCTGCACGCCAGTGCAGTCTGCATTGTCCAGCAAAAAGCGGCGATATTCTTTTTGGCGGCCTGCCGCCGCAACAATGCGATTGCGCCATCGCGAACTTGATACTGTTCAAACATTTTTGCGGCGATGGCGGCGTAATAGAGCTGCGGATACTGCCATTCCGGTTTATACTGATTAACCGAATCAAGGATATTTTTGTCTTTGATATTTTTGCTGACGACAGCCATATCGCCAATATTCATCGCCGCCGCGGTTTGCAGCAGTGAGCCATCAGGCGGGTTCATGGGCTGCGCTATCCGCCAAAATATACCTGGATGCAGCGAAATCCGGTTGACATCTGAATTTTTGCTCCAGTTATTCAAAGTTTGACTGCGGATTTTGTTCAATTTTTCCCGCGCCGCTGCAGGAACCGACTTTAACGAGGCGTATAATTCATAGGCAGCGCAACTTTTATTCAATGCTCCGTACAAATCTTTATCGGGCATATTTATGAGAACGGCGGCGATGGTTTCCGCTCCAGCCTCGGGTTGTGACCGCAAAAATGGTTCAAATATTGCGGTGAATGCCGGCTGATACCGATTGAATGTAACAGTTTGCCTGAATTGGTTAAATTTATATAAGTATTCAAGGTATGCTGCGGAGATTTCGTCTTTTTGTTCCAGCGCGATAATTTTTTCTGCGACGGTTCTGGCGGCGCATTCCTGAGCTGCGGCACTAAAATCGCGAAAACAGCTTCGCCACTGCTCCAAATTGATTCCATTAGTGTCAGCAAACCGTTTCAGCAATGCATGCATACCGGCTGACTGTTTTTGGGTGAGCATCATTCCGCCCAAAATATAAAAATCATCAGCGGGAATAGCAATATTTGAGTCAATAATCCAGCGCTGCAGTAATAATGCCTGCTGCGGCAAGGAGATATTTTGCCATGTCAATTTTTTTCTTTCTTCAACGCCATCACTGATTTGATGAATGAGTGTCATCGCAGAACTGTCACAACTGACCAGTGTAAATTTTTTGTCATTGAGCAGCCAAGGCAATTCTTTGCCCTGCATGGCGGGCGAGAAGCGCTGCAGGAGCTGGGCCGCCGAATTTTCATCAGGCAAAACTCCCTGCAAAAATAAAATTTTTTGTTTTAACTCCTGTGACTTAATTTTAGCGCCATAACCTTCGGTGATTTTTTGAAAATAGAGGTTAGTTCTTTTGGATTCAGGTAATTCCATAAATTCATTGATCAGCTCAAAATAGTAATTGTATTCCGCATTGCCATGCAAAATTGCCGCATTCTGAACCGCAGGCTTGAGTTTACTTTCCCGCCGCATCGCATCAATAACCACCGCGACGCGTTCACTTCTGCTGCTCTTATAGAAAACAGCAAGCTGTTGTGCGAGGTTTTTGTGTTCTTCGTTAAAACGTTTTATCGCGGCCGGGCTAAAACAGTTTTCCGGGATTTCTCCAGATTGGTATTGCAGCAGTACCGCATCAATCCGGTTAAGCGTATCCTGCATTTTGAAATGCTTATCACTTAACTTGCGGATTTCGGCAAACTCCTGCTCAATGCTGCGGATTTCATCAGTAACTGCGGCTCGTGCCGCAAGCGCGGCAGCGGCGCGGGCGGCATCATCTGCCGCCTGCCCGGAATATTGCTGCAGCAGTAATTCAGTATCTGATGGCAAAACGTTCTGACCGCAACCAGCAATAAACTGGTTGATTGCAGTAACCGCTTCGGCGCTGCGCATATATTTTAAACTGTTCTTTAAATTTGTCCATTTTTCTTCGGTTCCCGGGGCCGGTTGTACAATTTTAACCTGAGCGGGATTTTTCAGGGGCGGTTTGCCGCCTGATTTGCCTCGCACCAAATAGGTCGCTCCTACGGCAACCAACAGTAGTGATATTGCCAAAATTGAATACGAAGCGAGGGGATAAGCGCGAAACAGCGCACCGGCTCCGCGCCGTTCGGGCAATGGTTCATAGAGGCGCTTGTTGGCTTTCATCATTTTCAAGAAGCCCACAACCTCATTCCATGATTCTGGACGGCTGCCTGGCTCCTTGGCAATCATACGGTCAATAAAATCGGAGATAACGTGGAGGTGCTGGAATTCGCTGCCAATATTCTTTAAAGAAATATGAGTTTCCTGCAAATGCATTTCCATAACTTTAACCGGGTCTTCCTCGTCAAATGGCGGTCTGCCGCAAAACATTTGATAGAGTACAATACCAAAAGCATAAATATCAGTCTTAACGCCAATTTTTTCTTTTTCGCCGCGAATGACTTCAGGGGCGGCATAGAGCGGAGTTGCCATAATCTCAGTTTCGTTACTCTGATCAAAGGCAATTTTGGCTAACCCCAAATCTGCCAATTTGGCTTCGCCATGCCGATTGAATACGATATTTTCCGGTTTGATATCACCATGCGTCAACTGCTGCCGTTCCCAGGCATATTCCAACGCCTCGGCAATCGCTACAGCGATATTAATAACCTGCTCCGGTGTAAAACCGATGCGCTGCTCCAATATCGATTCGGCGGTCTCGCCGTCAATTAATTCCATAGCGAAATAATAGATGCCATCGGTAGTTACGCCGGCATCATAGGCTTGAACAATCGCAGGGTGGGTCAGCGCGGCGGCAGCGCGCGCTTCATGAAAAAAACAATCAATAAACGCCGCGTCGGCAGCCTTCTCTTCAGGCAAAATTTTCAGTGCCACATCACGGTCTAAAGTGGCTTGCCGCGCCAAATAAACTATCCCGTTGCTGCTGCGGGCAATTTCATGAATAATTTTAAATCCGGCGACGATGGAACCTGGTGCGATACTGTCGTCCAGGATGGGATTGCCGCATTCACGGCAATGCTTTCCACCGCCGGCGGGGGCATCAATTATTCTTACATTTTTAGTGCAGTTGCTGCAGTAGTATTCCATAAATATTTAACCTGATGATAAGGCAATATGTTTTTTGTAACGTGTCGGATCGGGCACCTCTGCCTTAATAAAACCTTCATGGCGGAGCCGGCAGCTATCGCATTTACCGCACGCCAATCCGTCTGTATCCGGATTGTAGCAACTGTGAGTCAGGCTGTAATCAACGCCCAGTGCTATACCGCGGCGAATGATTTCAGGTTTAGTCAATGTTTGCAGCGGTGCATGAATTTTGAATCTCCAGCCTTCATCGCAAGCCTTAGTGCCAAGCACCGCGCATTCTTCAAACGCGGCGATAAACCGCGGACGGCAATCTGGATAACCTGAATAATCTACTGAATTGACCCCGATAAAAATGTCTTTGACTCCGAGCGTCTCCGCATAACCGACCGCAAAAGAGAGAAAAATAGTATTACGTGCCGGCACATAAGTTACCGGGATACCTGTGGAACTGCCGGCGTCCGGTACCGGCATCGCCGAAGTCAGTGCGGAACCGCCCCAGCGGCGCAAATCGATATCAATGACAATATGTTCCACCACCTGTGCGGCGGCGGCGATTTTTTTAGCGGCATCCAGCTCGCAACGATGACGCTGCCCATAATTAAAACTCAGTGCATAACAAGAAAAACCATTTTTAGCTGCCAGCGCCAGAACCGTGGCTGAATCCAATCCACCGCTCAGTAATACTACTGCACCTGCCATATTCAGACTCCTTTTTGCTCTGCGCCCCAGATTATTTTATGTAACTGCAGCTGCAGTATTGCCCGGCTTTTGTCGCTGCGCATCCACTGCGCCAGAGTTTGCGGTTCCAACCTGCCTGCGACCGGGCTGAATAATATTTTATCAGTTTTGTTAAAGAGTTGATATTGTTCAATAACCGTCTTGGCAAAACTATAATCGTTAATATCGGCCAGCACAAATTTAATTTCGTCATTGGATGTTAAATAATCGTAATTCTGGTATAGATTCCGTCCGGATTCGCCGCTGGATGGAGTTTTGCAGTCAATAATCCGGATTACTCCGTCCGGTAAATGCCAAATCGGCAGCGAGCCGTTGGTTTCAATCAGCACCGTCTTTCCGGCAGCGACTATTTTGGCGCAAAGTTCAGTTGTTCCAGCCTGCATTAGCGGCTCGCCGCCAGTTATTTCCACCAGCGCTACGCCGGAATCAGCCGCGAACTTGACTAATTTATCGATTTCGATGAGTTCACCGGCGTTGAATTCAGCGGCATAGAGTGTATCACAGTAAGCACAACGCAAATTGCAGCCGGCGCACCGGATAAAACAGCACAAACGTCCGGCGCGAGTGGACTCGCCCTGAATACTAACAAATGTTTCTGCTATCGCCAGTGTCGTCATCAATGCTGATTCCGTTTTGATTATTGGCGGTTGCCGGCTGCTATTCGGTAAAATACGTTGCCGCGGAGTTGGGCGATTCGCCAACCCGTATTCTGGTAACTTTGACGTTGTCATCGTTCATTTTTTCCGACAAACGTTTAAAGACGGTCTGCGCGATGATTTCGCTGGTTGGGTTGATAGATTTAAAGTCGCGATGATCAGAAATATTGGTATGGTCGAATTCTGCCAGAATAGCGTCCAGCTCATATTTGAGTTTTTTAAAGTCAACGGCAATGCCAATATGATCGAGTTTTTTTGCCTGCAGGACAGCCTGAACCGTCCAATTGTGTCCATGCAGTTCAGAACAATCACCTTGATATCCGCGCAAACAGTGCGCTGCGGAAAAGCTGCGGGTTATGTCTATTTCAAACATTATCTCCTGCCTTTTTAGTGACTGGTTATTAATAACTCGGAATGCACATTCTTAAAAAATAAAAAACCGGATTGCTCCGGTAGTAGGTCACGCTGGTTGCCAAAAACCAAACGGCGGGTCATAAATAAGCTGCCGGATGGTATTCAGGAATTGCCGCAAAACCGCCATCGATAAATCAAGGGCTGCATACGCTGCAATTCCTTATAAAGCCACGGGCAACAGAAACTATTCCATAGCAATAGCTTCGACCGGGCAGCAACCTACGCAGGCACCGCAATCAACGCAATCGCTGGAAATAACGGCTTTGCCGTCCGCCATTTTTATTGCTTCAACCGGGCATTCGCCGACACATGATTCACAACCGGTACATTTTTCAACATCAACAATAGCTGCCATTTTTAAAATCTCCTAATTTAGGTTTAAATAAAGCTGTATAAAGTTTTAATACTGGAAATAATTTACCGCTTGAAGTGTCAAAATTCAAGCGGTAAAATTAAAATTCAAAAAGGTGAATGAAATTTTTTATGGGCTGTAATCAGAATTTCATTTTTCCATCAACTTCAAGCTGCTGGAATCCCCAGCTGTTTTTGTCACCGGCATCAGCAGTATCGCCTTTAAGTTTACTGATATCACCGAGTACGCCATCTTTCATCTTTTCGTTAGGCGTAACAAAACTGCATTCAGCGACGAGTACCAGTTGAGATTTTTTGGTGGACTCGGATTCAGTGGAGAATGCCCAGCCGAGGATGGGAAGGTCTTTGAGAAATGGTACGCCGGTGACACCGCGGACAACTTCCTGCTTTTCAAGTCCGCCGATGATGAATTGGTTGGATGCATGGCTGACCATAATTTTGGTTTGTACCGTATTATTTTTGGCAACGCGCGGGGTGCCGTCGGAGTTCCATCCGATGAGGGAATCGTTATTCATCGCCACATCCAAAATGGTGTGCGCTTCACAGACGGCCGGGTTGATTTGGATTTTAAATCCATAACCGTTAGGATTGGGTCTCGCCCCCATCTGATAGCCTTTATACACGGTCATATTATTATCCGTATTCCACGATTCAACCGGAGTCCAGGTGTAGGTATAGCTAAAAGATCCGGATACCGGCGGATTGGTAGTACTCGGAGAGAAATAGGGACTGGTTCCTTCCAAACAGCGTTCCAGCAGAAATCCGCCCGCTTCAATCTGCTGACCAAAGTTCACCCCGCCCTTGATAAAGCTGACGCCTGCTGTACCCTGAAGGTCAAGGTAATAGCGGGTGATTTTGCTTTGTGAGTCATTGACTTTGGTAATAGTCAGGTTACCGGTAAACGGACCAGAGAAATCAATTT
>CAZITV010000025.1:0-4215 GCA_964542255.1 uncultured Victivallaceae bacterium | reverse complement strand
CCGGTGTACTGTGCATTCATCAGATTAGTGCGGCGTTCGATATAACCGGCACGGTTATTACGGACGCAAATAGTGCCAGTGGTTAAAATTTTCGCATTGCCCTTGGCAGTGAGAAAATCTAAATACCGGCTGTTCCACTTCGGATTGAAATTGAACATTTGCGTCTTGCTGGAGCCGTTCGGTGCGATGTCACCGGCGTAGGTAGCCGACCAGTTGCTGCGGTAGCGGGCGCCGGTGGTGAGCAAATCAGTGCCGTCATTATTTTTCCATGACTGAAAATCGGCGCCGATTTTGCCGTCATTTTCGGCAAAGATTTCATAGACACTGTATTTCATTGAAACTTCGTTATTAGGGATGTCATACTGTTTGAGCATATACTCAATATTTTTCTTGGAATAGTTGGGAGTATAGAAGAAAACGCAGTTGAGTAAACCATCATAAACGATGGTATCTTTACCTTCCTGAGTTTCAAGCTGGTCGCCTTTCGGATTGGCGCCGACATTGCGCACCATATCCGCCAACTGTCTGGCATTGGTAAAATTCGGGAAATAAAAGTAGCGTTTTTGTCCGGTGGATGAGTCCATTTTCGGCATATCGAGCTTGGCAACGATGTCATCAATGCTCATGCCGTTGGAATTATCCTTGAAGCGGAATTCTTCCGCAGATACCATCAGGACATTAGTGCCGTCATTCATCTTAATACACTCTACCGTAGTATTATCTGAAGAAACCCGTTTCGACTGCACTGCGGAACGGATATACGGCCGCATTTCATACGGGTCGGCATGTTTTAAGACATAAGTTTTGGTAACCACATACGGGTCGTTGTTATCGCGGACGAAATGCACTTGTTCTGTCTCTTTATCAATATTCATCCGGATGTCGGCCAAAACAATCGTGTTGGCGTATGGCTGAGACGCGTTAACATTGTACGAACGCGGTGCCGGACCTGGTTCAATTACCGGATTCGGCCCTGCGCCGGCGACCGGATATTGTGCGAAACCGCTGCTGTTTATCCCCACTAAACCTAACACGATTAACCATTTAAAATTTAATTTCATAGCCTGTTTTTCCTTATTTTTAATTTATATTATTTTTTATTATCCGCATTGACATCGGCAGGCTTTACCGGTACTTTCGTCACTTCCGGGGATTCGCCGCGAAACGCGGTGTCGGTTTTGGCCATATCATACGCGGAAATAACTTTGCCGGCAAACGGTACCAGTGAGGACTCAGGATGCAGCAGCTCCGCTTTAGCAGAAACGATAAAGAAGGTCTTTTCCTTAACTGTGGTGGTGGTGCCGAACAGGTATTTTACATAGGGTATTTCGCAGAGATAAGGGATACCGATGGTTTCTTCTGTTTCGCTGTCCTGCGTCCACGATGCGAGCATTTTTTCATTTTTGAATTCCAGGGTTAGGTCTGAAGAAACGTTACTGGCTTCGACCAGTTCATCACCCTGATTATTGCGTTCCACCACTGAACTCATAAATACATTGTAGTTAAAGATAATGACCCCGCTCAACAACTGCTCATAAGCTTTTTTGCTGAATTCATATTGTCCATCTTTGCCGATATTTTTTTCGGGGCTTTGAAAACAGATGATGGGGCTTTTAATGTTGAGCGAAAAGTTGGCATCGCCACCGATAACCACGGTGCTCTGGTCATTGTTGGATTTGATGATATTCTGATATTGCGGTGAAAACTTGACGGTATAATTGCCCAGTTCATTATTAATCACGGTTAAATTCGCCGTGGCCGCCAGTTTGGCATTACCGGACTGCTGCAGTGCCCGCACAAAACTCATATCAAACTGCGGCGCAACAAAAAATCCGCCAAACGAGTAAGAAATGTTGCTGAAGGCATCCATCGCCGTCTGCGTCAAATTGGTGGTAATCGAGTCAGAACTCAGAAAATCAAACATGTCCAGCCCGGCACCAAAGAAATTCAGTCCAGGACCGTTTTTCCATGCCAGATAGTCAATACCAATATCGCGCAGCGTGCTCTCCCGCACCTGATAAACATTGATACTGAGATTCACCTGCGGCACCGGCCGGTCAAAACGCTGTACCCAAGTCAAAATATCCGCAGAGTCGGACGGCGAATCTTTCCAGTAAATGATATTTGATTCCGGATTACGGTAAATCTGACCGTCACCGCTCTTTACCGCGGTATTCAGCAGCACCACCATCTCTTCGGTAGAACGGTAACGCGGCCGGTATGAATAGCGGAAAATACCGGTACCTTCAATCAAGGAGCCTAAATCATCTTTCTTGCCTGGACGGTCGAGCTTGGCGATCATATCGTCAACATAAGGCATCATCTCCCTTGCTGTTGACACTACCAAATACTGCTCTTTCTTGAATTTATAATTCAACCGTTCCACCTGTGACTGAATATCGTACCGTTTAACCGCGCCCAGTACGAACGGGGTCAAGTCGTCCGCTTTCATATATTTCAGCTCATATACTTTGCTGACCATATAGGGTTGTGCGTCATCTTGTTTCAGGTGAAGTTTTTTCACCTTTTGTGCGAAGCCTTCTGCACACGGCAAAAATACTGCCGCTGCAACGAGGACTGCCATTAAATTCTTTCTGTTCATAAGCCTTCCTTTATTTTTGTTTGCTTATCTATTTTTTGCCTGTTTAATTTTAACATAAACATATAATATACCTTAATTATTAGGTTTGTGTTAGGGCAATATTTGAATTTGTTTAAATGATTATCTTAGCAGAAATTTATTTTACTGCACCAATAGTTGAATTTAACTGCGGACAGATTATATTCTGCAACAAGTACTGATTTATTAAAGTTTTTAAGCGAGGCAGGTTATAAAATGTGTTTAGCTGTACCAATGCAGATAGTGGAATTATTAGATAACGGGGCAGCCACGGTCGCCTCAGGAGAAATACGCCGCCGCGCCAATCTGAGTCTGCTCAAAGATTATGCCATCGGCGACTATGTGGTCGTCCACGCCGGCTTCGCCATTGAAAAACTCAACCGCGAAGAAGCAGAAAAAAGCATCGAAACCTACCGCGAATTAACCGCAATAATGTCACCAGACGGCACTTATAAATTATGAAGTACGTTGATGAATTCCGCAATTCCGCCGCCGTGGCGGTTATCCGGCAGCGCATCCAGCAGCAAATGTCCGTTCTTGCCAATCCCGCCACAGTTAATGTTATGGAAGTGTGCGGCAGCCATACGATGGCAATTGCCCGCTACGGTATCCGTCCAATGCTGCCAAGTACAGTCAACTTGGTAAGCGGTCCAGGCTGTCCGGTCTGCGTAACCGATGCAGGCTATATTGATAACGCGATTAGTCTGGCGGAACGCGGCATTATTCTGGTCAGCTTTGGCGATATGGTCAATGTGCCTGGAACCAGCTCAACATTGGCGGCATGCCGCACCTCCGGCGGCAATGTCAAGGTATGCTATTCACCGGAAATGGCACTGGAGCTGGCGCTGGAACATCCAGACAAAGAGGTGGTTTTTTTGGCAATCGGCTTTGAAACCACCATTGGGCCCGCGCTAAGCATTATTAATTCCGCCGCCAAACAGCAAATCCGCAATTTATCAATTTTAACCGCTTTCAAACAAATTTTGCCGGCGCTGACGACTCTTGCTGAAGACCAAGAGGCAAATATTAACGGATTCCTGTGTCCGGCACATGTCAGCGCGGTTATCGGCACCAATGCCTACTGCAGCTTTGCAGAAAAATACCGGCTGCCATGCGTTATTGCCGGATTCGAACCGCTGGACATTCTCTCCGGATTAAGCGCGATTATCGCCCAAATCAACAGCAACCGTGCTGAAGTTGAGAACCTTTACACACGGGTAGTCAAACCCGAAGGCAATCAGCTTATCCTGGCGTTATTTGAAAAATATCTGAATCCCGCTGATGCCTGGTGGCGCGGCATCGGCAATATTAACGGCAGCGGATTTAAACTCAAACCAGAATATTCGCACTACGATGCCGCAGTCAAATTCAGCCTTAATGAAACGCCGCGGATTGAACATACCGGTTGCCGCTGCGGCGATGTCTTGAAAGGCAAGATTAATCCGCGTGAATGTCCGTTTTTCGCTAACTCGTGTACTCCGGAACATCCGGTCGGCCCCTGCATGGTCAGCTCCGAAGGCAGTTGCGCCGCAGCTTATAAATACAATTAGACTACCGCGATTTTTTCCTGCAAAAAAAGGCACTGTCACCACAGA
>CAZITV010000024.1:0-21635 GCA_964542255.1 uncultured Victivallaceae bacterium | reverse complement strand
TAAGGACTTATGTTGAGACGCAAAAAGCATCGACCGACTTTTGGCGGGTTCATCCATAACGATAAATTGGCTTAAAAAGGTCACTTTTCATTGATTATCTGCTTGTTAAAAGGTTGAAGACGATGTATCTTATGCCGGGTATTTCCGATGAATTGCAATAGCAGTAAAAAGGTTGTGCCAGAATCAGAATTTTTAACGCCGTTCCTAATGCCGATGGATAAATTTTAAAGATTTACCGGAGGGGTTATCTGTGGCAATTATATGGAGTTTAGAGAAAACTATGAGTGAACTTGAATCAAGAGATTTTCCTGTCAATATTGAAGATATTATGCACACTGCATATTTGCAGTATTCGCTCAGCGTAAATGTTGGGCGCGCAATTCCTGACGTGCGGGACGGCTTAAAGCCGGTGAACCGCCGCATTTTATACGCGATGCATAAACTGGGATTAAGTAAATCACATGCTTATACAAAAAGCGCTAAAGTGGTTGGTGAAGTAATCGGTAAATATCATCCGCATGGCGACAGTTCCGTTTACGACGCCATGGTGCGGTTGGCTCAAGACTTTTCAATGCGTGCCCCGCTGGTTGACGGACAAGGAAACTTCGGCAGTATTGACGGCGATGCCGCCGCCGCATATCGTTATACCGAATGCCGCATGGAGCGGCTGGGTGAAGAACTGCTGACTGATATTGAAAAAGATACTGTGGATATGCAAAATACTTTTGACGAGTCATCGGAAGAACCGATGGTACTGCCGGCGCGTTATCCGCAGCTGCTGGTTAACGGCACCACCGGGATTGGTGTCGGGATGGCAACGAGCATTCCGCCGCACAGCCTGGCAGAAGTCATAGATGCCACGGTCTGTATGCTGGAAAACCCGAAGGCGAGTGTTGATGAGTTGATGCAGCATTTGCCCGGCCCGGACTTTCCGACCGGAGCAACACTCCACGGCAAGAATGAGATCAAGAAATTTTATGCCACAGGCAGAGGGGTTATGCGGATACGTGCGAAGGCCCAAATTATTGAAACCGACGGCAAAGAACAGATTATTGTTACTGAAATTCCTTATGCGGTAAATAAGGAAAATATGGTTAAGAAAATCGCCGACCTGGTTAACGACAAAAAAATCAATGGAATTTCCGGATTGCGCGATGAAACCAGCCGCCGTGTCGGCATCAGAATTGTTATTGACATTAAACGCGGAGCAATGGGTCAGGCAGTACTGAATCAGCTCTATTCGCATACCCAGCTGGAATCAGTTTTTGGCTGCATTATGCTGGTAGTTGACCACAACCGGCCGCGGGTGCTAAATCTGCCGCAAGTTCTTCAGGCGTACATTGACCACCGTTTTGAAGTAATTACCCGCCGCTCAATTTTTGAATTAAAAAAAGCGGAGGCGCGCGCTCATATTCTCAGCGGTTTACTCAAAGCCCTGGATCATATTGACGAAGTGGTAAAAATCATCCGCGAATCCAAAAATAAGGAAGCCGCCGGTGAAACATTGGTCGCCCGGTTTGAATTTTCCAAAGAGCAGGTTAATGCGATTTTGGATATGCGCCTGCACCAGTTAACTGGATTGGCACGAGAAGACCTCAGCAATGAGCATGCTGATTTATTAAAAGAAATCGATTATTTGCGGTCGCTCCTGAACAGCCGTGAATTATGCTTGAATGTTATCAAGGGAGAACTGCTGGAGGTAAAGGCAAGGCATTCTGATGCCAGACGCACCATAATTTCCGCCAGTGAAACCGATTTGACGATTGCCGATATGATTGCACGCCACTCCTGTGTGATCACGGTATCAAATACCGGATATGTGAAACGGGTGCCGGCTGATATTTACCGCACCCAGCATCGCGGCGGTGTCGGCAAAGTTGGAATGAGTACCCGCGATGAGGACTTTGTTGAACACTTGTTCAATGCACACAGCCATGATATAATTTTCTTTATCACGAATAGAGGCTTTATGCATTGGCTGAACGTTTATGAGATTCCGGAAGCCACCCGCGAATCCAAAGGCAGGGCGATAAACAACCTGATAAAACTGGAGAGCAACGAAATGATTCGTACCATGCTTTCCATTAAGCCGGAAGATATCGAAGATGATAGCAAGTGCATAATTATGATTTCTAAGAACGGGTATATCAAGAAAACAAAATTGACGGAATTCCGTCATTTGCGCAAAATCGGTATCAGAGCGCTGACAATTGAAAGTGACGATGACCTGATTGCCGCTGAAATTACCAGTGAAGGCAATGAAATCGTTTTGAGTACTGCACAAGGTATGGCATGCAGATTTGACGAAAGTCAGGTCAGGCCAATGGGACGTACGGCCCGCGGCGTCAAAGGCATCAACTTCAAGCTGGAAAATGATACCGTCGTCAGTATGGAAGTAATCCGTGAGCGCATTGCCGGAGAAGAAGCTGATGAATCATCAGAAGAAAATGAAGCCGCAGTGCCGGAATCTGTTGAAGAAGTTGACGGAGTAGAAGAAGTTATTGACGGAGCCGGACCGGAACTTCTGGTAATTACCAGTGGCGGCATTGGCAAACGCAGTTTCGTCAGCTCTTACCGCAAGACTAAACGTAACGCCAAGGGTGTAAGAAATATTCGCCTGCTCGACAATCAGTTGGTTGTCGGAGCAATTCAAGTTTCATCAGATGATGAAATTATGCTGACGACCGAAAGCGGCAAAATACAGCGCTTCCTGGTCAGTGAAATCCGTCGTGTTGGCCGTAACTCCAAAGGTGTCAAAATTATGGACTTACGCGGCAAAGACAGAATCACCGGCGCCGTCAAAGTTGTAAAAGTGGAAATTGAACAAAACGATGCCGAGACTCCTCTGAATGATGCCGAAATAGCGGAAACAGTTGTGGTTGCCGAAGTTGACACATCATTAGTTGCCGATACGGAGAGCAATAACGAGAATTAAGCATCTTAATGGCGGCAAAGAATGAATTTCCGTTTCAAAAACCGGGAAATTATGTGCCGGCCCGGCGCACTTGTCGGAATTGTCAATGTGACTCCTGATTCGTTTAGTGACGGTGGAAAATTCGTTAAAACCGAGTCAGCAGTCCAGTATGGATTAAAACTGCTTAATGATGGAGCGGCTTTATTAGACATTGGCGGCGAGTCAACCCGCCCGGGCGCCGGTATCGTTTCAGCAGCCGACGAAATTAATAGAATCGTTCCGGTGATAAGAGGCATAAAACAGATATCCCCGCAGTGCATCATCAGTATTGATACCCGAAGAGCTGAAACTGCGGCTGCCGCGGTTGATGCCGGCGCAGACATTATCAATGATATCAGCGGCTTGAGGTATTCTCCGCAAATTGCTAAAATCGCCGCGGATTCAAATGCCGGATTAATTCTTATGCACAGCCGCGGCACGCCGCAAACGATGCAGAACCAGGAAAATTTGCGGTATATTGACGTAATGCAGACAGTTATTAGCGAGTTGATGCAATCAGTTGATGCCGCGGTGTCAGCGGGAGTGCCTTCCGGCAACATTATACTGGACCCGGGTTTGGGGTTTGCCAAAACCGCGGAACAAAATATCGAATTGCTGGCGAGAATATCAGAGCTGCAGGCATTAAAATTTCCGGTATTAATTGGTCACTCCCGTAAATCGTTTATTGGTAAAGTGTTAAATTTGCCTAATCCGGAGATGCGTGATTTTGGAACAGCCGGAATTGCCGCCTATTTGGTCAGCAAAAGAGTGGATTTTATCCGCGTTCACAATGTTCGCGCGATGAGCGAAGTTATAACGATGTTTAATCAGTGTACTCAACCGCAGGCAGAGAATTAAAGATGTTATTGATTGCCGATTATCACAGTTACTGGGTTACTGGCCGGCCGATTTTGGAAATCCTGATTTTGGCAATTTTGATCTACCAGGCGCTTTATTATCTGCGCGGTACCAGGGGGTCAAACATTCTTGCCGGATTAATTATTTTTTTGCTAATGCTGACAGTCGTCTGCGATTTGATAAAGCTGGAAGTGTTGAACTGGATTATTGGCGGGATTTGGACATTGCTGGCCATGGCGGTAATTGTTATTTTTCAGCCGGAATTGCGCCGGGCTTTTGCCCATCTGGGTAACACTGGATTCCGCCATTCAAACCGTAAAAAGGAGGTAATAACCGAAGTAGTTACGGCAGTATTGAATATGTCAAAACGCCGCATCGGCGCAATTATCGTTGTTGAACGCGGAATTGGTCTGCGTGCAATTGTTGAAGACGCCGTCAAACTTGATATTAAACTAAATTCGCTTATTCTTGAATCAATTTTTTTCCCCAATTCGCCGCTCCACGACGGCGCGGTGATTATCAATGACGATAAAATTATTGCGGCTCATGCCATTTTACCATTGAGCCGCGATGAAGCACTGGCTCGCTCGATGGGAACAAGACATCGCGCCGCGATAGGAATAACCGAGGACACTGATTCTGTGGTGGTGGTAGTTTCTGAAGAAACTGGGAAAATTAGTGTTGCCTGCAGGGGCGATATGCGCCGAGATATAAAAGGAGAACAATTACTACCCTGTTTGACCAGTCTGCTGATTGCCAATAACCGCATTTCCAATATTTTTGGTAAAATGGAAGACAATGACATCTTAACCGGCTTTAGCCGTGACCAGGGTTAATCGTTATGGATTTTACTAATACAGAACCGCGCAAAAATTTTTTTCAACGCTGGATACCCGGTTTTATCCGGAATGATTTTATTCGCAAAGTGCTGGCGATATTCTTTGCGGTACTGGTTTATCACATGGTAAACAACAAGATTGGAATTGAAGAAAAGATTGCCAATATTCCGGTACAGTTGGAGCTCCCGGCAAATTTAGTTAACCTCAGCAGCAAGCCGATTACTGTTGCGGTTATCGCCAAGGGCAGCAGCAAAAATCTTTCCGGCATCAATGCTGCGGATATCAAAATTAAAGCCACTGTCATCGAAAGTAAATTTTTACCGGGAACACCGTATCTGCTGCGGCTTTCCTCTGAAAACGTGAAACCGCCTTATGGTATTGCTATTCGCGATATAGAACCCAAAGAGCTAATGCTAAGTCTTGAAAAAAATATTACCAGAAAAGTTCAGATAGAGGCCAAATTTGATTCGGTTAGGAATCTGCCGAAAGATTTTATTATAGGCAAAGTCAGGTTTAATCCTTCACAGGTTTGGATTTCTGGCCCGCAAAGCATTGTGCGTGATGTTGAAGTTGCGCTTACCCAGCCGATACCGATAGACAACCAGACGGTTGACAGTTTCGAGTATCAGGCACCTATTATCGTTCCTGAATCAGTTCTCGTCTCGCCGCAAAAAGTAATGGCACAGATTGAAATTATTCGCGATGTCGCCTCCATGACTTTTAAATCTATTCCGATTAGACTGCTTGAATACCCTGACAACAAGGAAAAGTTTTTGGTTGAATTTCAGACTTCTCCGAACGCTGATATCACCCTGAGCGGACCTAAAAGTAAAATTACGTTATTGAACCCGGACACCATCAAGCCGTACATTGATATTTCCCGTATTGAGGAACCGGGCGCATTCAGTGCCGAAGTTTACTGCTGGCTGCAGGATAATGAAATCAAAATTCAGTCAATTTATCCGGAAAAAGTCAAAATAATTCTGGCAAAAATTAAATCTGGCGAAAATAAAAATTAATCGTGCCGTGCTTCAAAAAAATACCACGGAATCCGGCAACTGATAAAACTGTGATTGTTTTTTACCGGTTTATAGAGTAAATTATTCAACAGTTGTTTTTTAACCTTATTACCAGGTATTCTTAGAAACAAACACTCGCTCCCGCAGGCTGGATTGCAGATGTATCTTCAGTTCCGGCAGACGGTTATAAATGCGCAGTCAGCCGTTTCACAAAATACCAGTTACAAATTATGATAAAGGAAAATATTATGCGCAGTGATATTATGAAAAAAGGTCCAGAACGTGCACCGCACCGCTCTCTAATGATGGCAACAGGCATTAGCAAGGAAGACATCTGCAAACCGTTTATCGGCGTTTGCAACTCTTATACCAACATTGTTCCAGGGCACTGCCATCTGCAGGGTGTCGGACAGTTAATTTGCGCTGCGATTCGTGAAGCCGGCGGCGTGCCTTATGAATTCAACACCATGGCTATTTGCGATGGCATCGCGATGGGACACGCGGGAATGAAATTTTCTCTTCCCAGCCGTGAAATTATCGCCGATACTGTTGAATCAATGGGTAAAGCTCACCCGTTCGACGCGATGATTTGTATTCCTAACTGCGATAAGGTTGTACCGGGAATGCTGATGGGCGCGATGCGGTTGAACATTCCAACTATTTTTGCTTCCGGCGGACCGATGAAAGCCGGCAAAAAGGTCAACGGCAAGGCCACGGACTTAATTACTATTTTTGAAGGCATCGGTAAACTTAAAGTCGGTCAAATGGATGAGGCTGGACTTAATGAGCTCGAATGCTGCTCCTGCCCTGGACCCGGTTCTTGTTCCGGGATGTTTACCGCCAACAGCATGAACTGCCTTTGTGAAGCTTTAGGTATTGCGCTGCCGGGCAATGGCACCATCCTGGCGACATCACCCAAACGCAAAACACTCTGGAAGCAGGCGGCAAAACGAATTGTAGCGATGGCTCTGTCAGGTGGTCCTTGCGCCAAGGAACTCGCTACCAAGGCAGCATTCCATAACGCGCTGGCACTGGATATGGCGATGGGCGGCAGTACTAATACGATTCTTCACACCCTGGCAATTGCCAATGAAGCCGGTGTTAAACTTGATTTGGCGACTATGGACAAAATTAGTCTTAAAACACCGAATATCTGTAAAGTTTCACCGTCAAGTTGTTATCATATGGAAGATGTGGACAAGGCTGGCGGTATCATGGCGATAATGAAGGAAATCAATAATATTCCAAAATTAATTGATGCCAAGGCGAAAACTGTCTCTGGAAAAACACTTGGCGAACAATTTGCCACGGCATCAGCCCCGGATGGCGAAGTTATCCGCCAGCTCAGCAAGGCCTACAGTCAGCAAGGCGGACTGGCCATTCTATTCGGCAATTTGGCAGAAAAAGGCTGTGTCGTAAAAACAGCCGGTGTAGCCCCGGCAATGTTGCAGCACCGCGGTCCGGCAGTGATCTTTGAAAGCCAGGATGACGCCTGCAAAGGCATCTTAGCCGGCAAGGTTAAAGCTGGAGATGTGGTGATTATTCGTTATGAAGGACCCAAGGGCGGTCCCGGCATGCAGGAAATGCTGGCGCCAACCAGTTATATCATGGGGCGCGGCCTGGGAGAAAAGGTTGCGTTAATTACTGACGGCAGATTTAGCGGAGGTACCCGAGGTGCCTGTATTGGTCATGTCAGTCCGGAGGCAGCCGCTGGTGGTTTGATTGGACTCGTCGAACCCGGCGATATAATTACCATTGATATTCCGGGACGAAGCCTTAAACTGGAAGTCGCGGATAAAATTATCGCTGCCCGGCGTAAAAAATGGCAACCGCGTGAACCCAAAGTTAACACCGGCTGGCTGGCGCGCTATGCGATGGTCGCAACCAGCGCGGATACCGGCGCGGTACTAAAAGTTACTTAACAATAACGTCAGAAATCATCGGAGGTTTTAGTGTGCATAAAATAATTTTTAAAGTTGCTGCCGCTGTAATGCTGGCAGTGTTCGTCATTCCGTTATCTCTTCAAGCTGCAGATAATGCCGGCCAAAAACAGCAGCCCGGCTCATTTCCCGCCACTAAAAACCGCCAGGAATCTCAGGCATGGCAGGAAGATAACAAAGAGCGTTGGGAAATTGTCCAGGCAGGAATTTGGTTTGGATATCCGCAATCAACCTTGGACAGCAATGTTTACGGGCTGCGGATAGGATTGCCCTGCGTCGGTGGCTATGGTAAAGTTCAAGGCGTTGAATTTTCGTTTATTGGCAGCGGTACTGACCATGTTAAAGGATTGCAGATGGCGATTGCGACAAACTTATGTCAGGATTTTAGCGGTCTGCAGCTCTCGTGCTATAACTATGCGGCAAAAAGCGCTAATGGATTTCAAGTAGGACTGGGCAACCTCGCCGGACGCAAAGGCGTTCAAATCGGGATTGTTAATATCAGCAAAAAAGCACCGTTTCAGCTTGGCTTATTGAATTTCAATAAAGATGGCTGGATGCCTTTTATGGTTTTATTCAACTTTTAATCGGCAGCTCTGCTAATATGCCCCAGGAAATCGAAAGAAAATTTCTAGTAAAGAATGATGCATGGCGGAGCTGTGCAGAACAAGGCATTGAGTTACGCCAGGCGTTCATCTTTTCTAAAAACTCGTATTGTACCACCCGGATTAGAATCGCCGGGCCTCAGGCCTTTATTACTATCAAAGGGAAACGCCATAATATCTCGCGGGCGGAATACGAATATGAAATCCCGGTAACTGATGCAGAAGAGATGCTGCGGTTATGTGATTCTATGCCGATAGAAAAAACCAGGTATCCGGTAATTTGTGCCGGGCATACCTGGGTGGTTGATGTTTTTCACCAGGATAACGCCGGACTTGTCCTGGCTGAAATTGAACTTACTGCCGAAGATGAACCGTTTGAAACACCGGAATGGGCAGGAGAAGATGTTTCCAAAGAAAACCGGTACTGCAATTCTAATTTGGCTAAAAACCCATACAAAAATTGGAAAAAGTAACCGTTATTTCTTTGCGGCTAGCGTCTATTCTTAAATTATCAACCGTGCAGAGTATATTTGATGATAATTCACAGACTTAGTCAACAGCATTTGCAAGACTGCCAATATCAGCGATGCCGCGCGATCGCCTCTTTAACTGCATCCAGGGTCGGCTCAATCACTGTCGGTTTATTGGCGAAAGTGCCAGAAATTCCCTGCTTATGCAGCGTATCCTGATGGTAACCGATAACCGCATCCGGGTCCTTAAGCACATTGCCGGTCAGAATTCCAATCACTTGCGCGTCCGGAGCTATAACGCCCTGCGCAACCAGTTTTTTTGCTCCGGCAACGGAACAGCACGAGGCTGGTTCTGCGCCGATGCCGGCGGCGTCAACCATTGCTTTTGCATCCATTATTTCCTGTTCGGTAACATCTTCAACCACGCCGTTGCACCAATCAAGTCCGCGCAGCGACTTTTCCCACGATACCGGATTGCCGATTTTAATAGCGGTAGCAATGGTATCAGGATTTTTTTGAGCTTCGAAACCGCAGTTATTTTTCCACATTTTGGCAAGAGGATTTGAACCAGCGGCTTGAATCACCGCGATGCGCGGTATTTTGCTGATAATGCCGAGTTGATAGAGTTCCTGCAATCCCTTGCTGAGCGCGCTGTTATTGCCGAGGTTGCCGCCGGGAATAACAAACCAGTCCGGCACTTGCCAGTCCAGCTGCTGCAGGATTTCGAATCCGATTGCCTTTTGACCTTCAATCCGAAACGGATTTATTGAGTTGAGCAAATAAATATTTAACTCTTTACACACCCTTTGCACCAATTCCATCGCATCGTCAAAATTACCCTTGATCTGCAGCGTGATTCCACCAAAAGCTAACGCCTGCGCCAACTTGCCATAGGCAATTTTACCCTCAGGAATAAAGATAACTGATTTCATCCCGCAGACGGCGGCGTAAGATGCCATACTGGCGCTGGTATTGCCGGTACTGGCGCATGCCACTGAAGTTGCGCCGTATAAGTTTGCGGCAGTGGCGCCGCAGGTCATTCCGCGGTCTTTAAAACTACCGGTCGGATTTTCACCTTCGTGTTTAAGTAAAAAATTCTTTAGCCCGGCGTATTCACCGGCTTTGCCTGCCGGATACATGCGGGTATTGCCTTCTTGACGGGTTACGATGAACTCTTCCGGCACGTCCAGTATGAGCTCTTTATAGCGCCATACGCCCGAAGTGAGTTTGCCGTGGCGCATGCCCCAGCGTTCCTCCCAGCATTGTTTGAGCTTCCCTCCGTCTATTTTATTTAAATCACGGGTTACGTCGAGGATGCCGCCGCAATCACAATTATATCGAACTACACTTAAATCATAGGTTTTGGCGCACCGTCCGCATTGTAACCAAAGATTGTCTATCGGAACTTTCATAAATCCATCCATTCTATGTATAAAATATTCTAATAACCGTAAATATTTGGTTAATATAGCATAAATATCGTTTTTTTCTTTCAAATATTTATGAAGAAATGGTTAAACTCTTGGCTTGACATTCGCGGCAAATACAGGTAAGCTCTATGAGTAATCAATAACAACCGGCAGAATATGCCGCTAATAGTTATGAATATGGTAAAAACATTGTTCCCCCTAATAATTCTTGCGGCCGCAACTCTTGGAGTTTGCGGTGAAGAACCATTCATTGCGTCAGTGAAACTGAATAACGCGCCAATGTCAGAAGTGGTCAATCTGCTCCGCCGGCAATATGGCTGGAATGTAATTGTCGAAAATCAAGAGCAACTGAATAAATTGCCGCCGATAACACTATCATTCGAACGCGTACCTGTGTGGGTACTGGTGCGCTATGCCTCGATGGCAGTTGGCTGGAAATACCGTATCGAAGACGATATCATCACCATCGGTCAAAATGTGGTTAAAACCAAACTATATTATCCGGCAGATTTCAAAAACCGCAGCGTATTAGAAGATGTGCCCTGGGGTACGCGGATGTCTATCGGCACCACTTATTATCTGCCAGTCGGCTATCAACCGCCTAGTATCACCGTAAACAGCGACGGCTCCACCATCGCAATAGTTTCACCAATGCCAATATTCGGACAATATTTCTCCGGAATTGAAATGAGCACCGTTGAAGATACCGCGCCTGCCGTCAAACCCTATAAACCCAGAAAACATACTCAAAGACTGCTGCCGGAACCCCCAGAAGAAAAACTCGAAGACGAACTCAAAACCAAACATTTTCCGCTGACTCTGGGCAAACTGCAGGAGTTGAAAATTAATGTGGATATTGAACAGATGCCGTTGCGGGAAGCGCTGGAAACAATTCGCCGGTTAAGCGCGGCGGCTGACCAAAACGGCGAAGGTATTAATATTTTTATCAAACCATTTCCAGGAATCGAAGCAATTCAGGTGGATATGGTGATGAACAAGACCTCGTTATACCGGGTACTGCAATATTTGTGCGACTCCGCCGGACTGAAATTTCACGCATCTCCATATACCATTGTCATATATAAACCAGAATAAATTTTTACCAGTATCCATAACTCTATAAGGTTGAAATTTTAAATTAGATTGCGAAGATTTTAAGAGCAGTACCGATGACCAATCAATCATAAACAGGAACAATCAGGAATTTGATATGGAGAAACTGTTGCCGATATTTTCGCCGGCTTTTTAGGTAAAATATGGCGGAGATGGTGGGATTCCCATCCGTACATTCATAAGTATCTGTAAATAAGTACTTTACAAGACGTTACAAAACTTAACTACTTATCACCGTTTATCACCATTTCAACCACTTTTGTGTCACATTTTGGCTTTTTGCGTAACGACTCAGTCTTTTTGGCATCGTAACATTTCAATCTAGTACGATAGTAGCTAACAGCCCTGCGGTGATAGAGCACTGCCCTCCAAACAGCCTCTTCAGCCAACGGCCGTATAGAAAAGACCAATCATCTAACCGGCTGGCGCATTCGGCATGAAAACCTTATGCGGTGAACGGTATTGCCACCCGCAATGAAATCCACCGCTGCTGGTTTACTTTCGTGATGGTATGTTGTTTGTCAAGCTGCATCACCGGCGTGAAAGTCGCCCAAAAGAAGGATGAAAGCAACAACACTGGACGCTATAGTAATTGTTATAAGTTGGTAAATACTTTTAACAATTAGCAACTGGAGACGCTCGAGAAATGCGCCCCCCTGTCTTTGTCAGACTAAATGCATTTGATAACTTTGGAGGGGGTGCGTTTACTTTTACAATTAACAGCTCAAAAAAAAACCATTTATTTTTTGATAAGCTATTGACTTTTTTCATAAAATACACTATAATTAGAATTAGTGCAACTAGTTGTGCAATAATTTTTAAACTAAAAAGAAAGGTACAAAACGATGAAAAGTAGAATTTTTTTCACACTAATCGAACTCCTCGTCGTGATCGCGATCATAGCGATATTGGCAGCAATGTTACTGCCGGCATTGAATAAAGCGCGTGAAAAAGCCAAAAACGCATTTTGTATCAGCAATCTCAAACAGATAGGCGGTGGCATGAGTCTTTATTTCAATGACAACAAAGATTACATTCCGTTGTCATCCTGGATTGATGGTGCCGGTAATACTGTAAAATGGTATTCAACGCTGAACACTTACATCAAATCTGACGGGAAAATTATTACCCAGTTCGAGATTTCGAATGTGATGTATTGTCCGAAGATTACGACGAAAGATACATTTATCGGTTATGGCATTAATTACCGGATATATTCCAACCCTGCAGCAGGCAAAGTGAGCCGGATCAAAAAGACATCGTCCACGCTTTTTGTCGGGGACAACTCTGTATCGCGAGATACGAATCAAGCGATGAATTTCGCCAGTCGCAGTAACCTTTACGAGCCTGCCACTACCGGCAACGGTCTTCCGGCCGGCTATAGTGATGAATTGGTAAACCTGAATAAACACGATAAAAACAAAAACATTCTCTGGTTTGATCTGCATGTAGCACCATTTCCGCTCAGTGAGTTGAAAAACTATACAGGTACCTATTCGACGACGCGGAAATACTGGGGTTGGCAGCAATAACAACAGGATCCCAGGATTTGTAACTTGATTATGTTGAGCCAGTACTGCGCTTGACTGCGGTTGCAGTATGGTGTAGTATTACCGGTGCAATATTTACGAACTATAAAACACAAAATACAGAGATGACCTTTTCCAGTGCAAACCCTCTGTATATTATCAGGGAAAGTTTAATAATGAATTTAATAAAATTTAGCTGGTTGACGATATTGTGCGTAACGGTAGTGTATTCCGCGAACATCAACTTAAATGCGGTCGAAAAGATTGACAGAAATCTGGTCAACATGCTCTCCAACTCCGGCTTTGAAGAAGGTTCCGCACTCGCCCCGGTTGATTGGGAATTTGTTAACGTTCATGAATCAGTCAAAGGCGCCTGGCCGGAAAAAGAGGGATACAATGGGAGTAAATGTCTAAAACTGGAATCGTTTACCGGGTTAAGTTATGGATGGTGGAAAACAGCAGCATACATCATTCTTGAACCAGGTCGCAATTATACTATCAGTGGAATGCATCGTGGTGACAATGCCAGCGCCAAAGTACAGGGGTTTTCAGTAATTTATGATGCCAAAAGCGGAAAATATGAGCGAAATATCGAAAAATTTTTCTCAACCGAGAAAAGGATCAGCGCTTCTAAAGACTGGCAGAAATTTGAAAATACATTCTCCACACCGGGGTGGAACTCGCCCGTCTGGGTTGAGATTATGCTGCAATGCGGTGATAACCGGAAACAGGCTTTATTCGATGATGTCTATTTGATTGGCGAGACTTTCAAACTCATCTCCCCGGTAGTAACTCAAGTTGTTCCTCCCGGCGGTAATCTTGCTTTAAAAATCGCTGTATGCAACAAAGAGGCGAAACCGGTCAAAGAAATTTCCGGTTGGCGGGCCTTTGCCGACAAAACAAAATTGGATATAACCTCTATCAACTTCGACGAATCCAGCGGATTGTGGAATCTTAACATCAAAACCCCGGAAAAGTCCGGTGTTTATACGTTAAAAGTCGAAACAGACAGGAATAAAAATTTACCTGATACTATATTGAAACCGAAATTCCTTGTGGTCAATCAAGCGGAAAACAAGTTTTTTGCGTTCTCGGTGTTCTCCGATCCGCATATTTCCAGCTACTCCGATGATACCCAGAATAACAAAATTTTTCTGCAGATTGTCGCGGCAGTAAATGGTCTTGACCCGTTATTTGTAATCGGCACCGGCGATTTACGCGGCATATCAAGCGGATTTGACGATGCCAGAATTAAGTACATGTGCGATTCCTATAAGAATTTTGCCGCGAAGTTCAACGCTCCGGTCTACAATATCGGGGGCAACCATGATTTTGATAAGACCAGTTCCGGGGTGCAAAGTCGCTGGTATTTCACTAAATACATGGGTTTCCCGCTCTATTTTTCAGTTGATGTTGGCAATTTTCATTTTGTCGGAATTGACACCAATACGAACGGGAACTATGGCAACGACCATCTCGGGTCGTTTAATCTGCCGGGACAACAGGAATGGCTGGAACAGGATCTTGCGCAGGCAACTTCTAATGGAAAATTCATTGTGCTGTTCTACCATGAATCGCTCTACGAGGGCGGGCAATTCAAACAGGATGAAAACAAAAAGGCACTGGAAAATGTCATTTACAAGAATAATGTCAGGCTGGTTTTGGAGGGACACAATCACCATAACTGGATATATGCAAAAAAGAATCCGCTCAAAGAAGGTCAGAGCGAACTGAAAGAGATAAATCTAAATCCGGACAAGGATCCAACTGATATCGATATATGCAAATATTACAACGATCCTCTATTTACAGTATTTGAACAAACTGCCACAGCCAGCGCGTTCCTGATACGTGAAGCAAAATATTTTGCCTTTAGATATCTGGTGGTCAAGGATGGGAAAATAATTTTCGACGACGCAATACCGGTCAGCTTCAAAATTAATCGAAGCGAAGTCACGCCCGGTGTAATAAAAATCGAGATTGCCACCGGACCGGAAAAACTGCTGAAAAATCTCCCGTTGAAGATTGCCGTATCACCAGGTAAATACAAAATCACTATAAACGGCACGGAAACACATTTTGATGAAATTTTAAACGGTGACAAGCTTGAACTTTGGGTCATTCTAAATCTTAAACCCAATGATAATGTTAAAATTGAAGCTATAAAGCAATAACAAATAATATGCCGTTATAGTTAATTAACGTTTTATGACATGGGATTATTGAGCAGTCATTGCAAAATGTTGCATAAATGCCATAAACAAAAAAGGTAAGGACTAAATGATGAAAACGAAGCAGAATTTTACATTAATTGAACTCCTCGTGGTGATCGCGATCATAGCAATCCTCGCCTCAATGTTGCTTCCCGCATTGAATCGCGCCCGCAGTTCCGCCCACAATATCAACTGTGTAAATAATTTAAAATCGCTCGGCACCGCAATAAACCTCTATTTTGGTGATAATGCAGAATGGTTCCCCAACTATCAGCAGGATAACGGTGGGGGAAACTGGGCGCGCTGGTATTCCCTGCTCAATCCCCATTTACAGGCAGGAAAAAATGTTGAGCAGCATGTGCTGTCAAAAGCAATGTTCTGCCCTTCCGTACGCTGGGCTTCATTGAATGAATACAGTGAATATTTTGGTTACGGGGTGAATATTTATTTGAAAGACCATAACGGATTTGATATCGGGCCGAACTGGAGTATCCGCTTGTCGCAATTTACCAAACCCAGCAAGACAATTATGCTCGGCGACAACGCCACCGGTATTCAAAGACAATTTGCGCCCACCTGGTCATCACGCCCCAACCTTTACAAACCGCTGGGAGATGTCTCTTTTGACGGAGCACTTACGCTGAAAGACATGCAAAGCACGCTTACCCGCCATTCCAAAGGTAAAAATCTGCTCTGGGTGGCTGGTCAAGTCAGTTGGGCAAAATTTGACGATATGACGCGCAATTTTGACGACGCAACCGATTTAGGTGGTGGTAAATACAGCAGAGTATGGTGGTCGGCAAAACAGAAGTAACGCCGGCATAATATTTTATTCAGATTGTAAATTAATTAAGACACAATGCATTCATGCATTTAAAAGTTTACGGCTGCCATCCGGTCGCCAAAGAGAGGGGTTGAAAAGTGAACAGGATAATATTGTCCGGATTGATACTGCTCGGGGCAGTGCTGTTGAACAGCACCAATGCCGCCGCACAAACTCCGGCAGACAAATCCCCCGTCCTGACCGACGAATCACCGAAACCGTGTTACAGTCTTGGTGAGGCAACTTCCATTAATGACGTAAAAACCCTTTTTGGTAAACTTGCTTTCGTTCCTGACACCAATAGTTCATTCTATTTTATCCAATTGAGTGATACCCATATTTACGGCGAGGATGAAGCCGACCCCAAAGCCAAGGTGATTTATAACTCTGATCTGGCAGATGGATTGAAGCGCCTGCTCGGTGAAATCAACAGTTTTCTGCCAAGACCGGCGTTTGTGGTAATTACCGGCGATCTGGTCCATACCGGAACGCTAAAACAGTATTTGCGGTTGAAACAAATTGTCACAGAACTCGATCCGTCAATAAAATTATATCTGGTGACAGGCAACCATGATCGTGCCGATAAACTCATGGAAGCGTTTCCCGGGCGGCAGACATATTTCTCTTTCGATTACGGGCAATGGCACTTCGCCGTACTGGACAACGGCAAAACCGGCAAGCTTGATGATACGCAAATTCAGTGGCTGGGTAAAGACATTGAAACCAATAAAAATAAACCCTTATTGTTGTTTCAACATTACAATATGGTACAGCAAAAAGATTTTGAACCGATCCGCATTCTGCGGGAACAGGTAATCAATGTGGTGAAGGAATGTCAGGGGCAAGTGTGGGTATATTGCGGACACTGGCACAGCAATTATCTAGTCCAGTGCATATATCCCGGACTGCCAGTCGTCAATATGGTTGCGACAACTGCAGCGACCAATTCTTTCGGATACGATGCTCCTGGATTCCGTCTGGTTGCAATTAAAAATCGCGACATCGCATTTACCGCTTTCAAAAGAACAGGCGTAGAAAACGGTTTCCGAATAGACCCGCCGCAGAAGGATTATCCCATATACGTTCCACCGCCATTAATGCCACCCCGGAAAAAACTGTTGACATTAAAAACCGGCAGCGACGAACAGTTCATCAACACTAATAACGGCGTTGGCAAAGAACGCGAATATTATTTCATTGATGGCAAAGGATGCCTCGTATATGAGATAAACCTGAATACATTTAAGGCGGAACCAGCCCTTAATTTAAACGTTTCCATCTCCTCAGATTACATCGTGGCAGTTTCGAATAATGGCAAAGATTATCAGGAGATATTCCATTCAACCGGCAGAATGACACAAAAAGAATTGTCATGGCGCATCCCTGCTGCATGGGTGAATGGCGATATCTACATCAAAGTTACAGACCGCACTCCAGAGGACGGGTTCGGCGCTTTTCTTCATGAAGTCAGTGTTGAACAGGCAAAATAATTTATCAGAAAGGATTGATAAAGTTACCGCTAAGCGGTAAAATATTACTGAATAAACCGGTTGTGAAAAATATATTATGAAAAAATAACCTTATAAATATGCGGATTATGACTAAATGAATAAACGAGTAGTACATATTGTTCCCCATCAGCATTTTGATTTAATCTGGCGGCGAGACGTCAGTTGGTATGCCGTGCGGCGTCAACAGCTTTACCATCAGGCGTTTCAGATGTTGCGCAAGAATCCGGAATTCACCTTCACATTCTGCCAGAGCTGGCCGTTACGGCAACTGCTGGCGTCAGAACCTGAATTGAAACCGGAAATAGCGGCGTGGTTGCGCGATGGCAGAGTAGAAATCATCGGTGGAATGGAAACCATTCCCGACATGAATCTCAGTTCCCCCGGGGCAATCGACAGCAATATCACCACCGGACGGCAATGGCTGCAGAACGAATTGGGTTATGCCGTTACTGCCGCCGCATTTGAGGACGCATTCGGAGTTCCGGCACAATTGCCGCAACTGATAAACTTGAGCGGTTATCTTTTCTATAAAGCCGGCCGCATGCCGCAACCGGGGCAGGATGATGTGTGTGGTGATTTTCTCTGGGAAGGTCTTGATGGTTCCGTTGTAAAATGTGTATCGCCGGGTAAGGAATGCTGCTCCTGGGGCTGGGGATACCCCGACAATCCTGATGAGTTCCAGAATAAAGACCTGACAGTTCGCGGGCAGCGCATTGAGGAACAGTTAATCAAAGCAATCAAGATTAATCATAATTCCAATATTTTATTTGTCGCGATGGGAGAGGAACATGATATCTATCCTGAACTCTGTACTCTCGTAAGAAAGATGAATCAGGAATACCCCGATGTAGAATTCCGTTTTTCTTCATATCTCAATTATTTTAATACCATCAGCGAAAATGACTGGAAAAGAGTTCCGTTGATTCATCGTGATACCGATTTATCCCGGATTTTCACGGGTTGTTACACCTCCAGACATGACAGTAAAATTCAACCGCGTCATTTGGAGCACCGGATTTTTGCGGCAGAAGCCGGCGGTAAAGAAATCGCTGAATCATGCCGTGAAGCTCTTTTCCTTATGCAATTTCATGACGCGGCAGGCGGTTGTCACATTGACGAAAATGCCGATTTTTTGAAAAAATCTTACGTTCAATCCATGTCAGCTTTAGAGAATTCTCCGGCGGTGATTCCATGGTTACCGCAATTGCCGCCACCCTGCCGGCCGGCTGAAGCGACATATCCTAAAAACGGTGTAGTAAAGTGTGGAAAATGGTCATTTACATTTTCTCATGGTCGCTTTGCCGGTGCAACTTCAGGCAATATTTCTGTTGGGACACTATCCGACATTTCAGTACGGGAAGACAGCGGCACGATGTGGACAGAGGAATATTCAGGAAAAACTCGTCTTTTACCGGTTTCCGAGGATGAAATCATCGACTGGCGTTGCGATGACCTCGGAGCAGTTCTGGTAACTGGCGGCAAATGTGATCAACACAAAGAAATGTGGCCGGGGTTTTCACGGCTGAGTTACCGTAGAACGGCAACATTTATCGCGGCGTCACCTCTGGTACAAATAGAATATGATCTCGACTGGCTGGGAAATTCAACCGAAATTGCCATAAAGTGGAATAACTGCGGGAATCAGCTGAATTCCTGCCAGGCGGAAATTCCTTTCGGCTCAATTCCGCGAACCGAATACAAACCGGGAATGATACACGGTGATGCATTCCCTGCGTTGAATTGGGTAAGCACAGAATATTTTGCCGTCATCAATGAAGGCACACCATCCCATGCCTTGAGAAATGGATGTCTGGAAACTGTAATATTGCGCAGTCCGGTAAAACGCTGGGCACCATGGTTTCCAGTCACGCCGGGAGAAGCTTCATGGGACAATGGCAAAAGAAAATTCCGTTTTATCTATCATCTTGCGCCAGTTAGTCAGTCCAGTTTGCATCGTCTGGGCATGGAGTTTAATATTGCCGCAGTGGCCACGCCGGAATACCGCGATTTGAAGATTTTCGCCGGTTTGCCGGAGAATATTGTCATTGCCGGTTTGCACAAAGATAAACCGGGAGAATGGACAATTATTTTATTTGAAGCAGAGGGCAGGGAAACAGTCTGGAATAATCCTTATTTCAATATAAGCTGGACATTTAAACCATGTCAGATCAGAAAGGAACTTGTCCATGAGCAATGATTATAATGAAGTATTATTTGTTGCCGCCAGCAGTGGCGACGGGCAATTCCGTCATCTGGTCGATCCGGAATTAAAACGGTTGTTCCTCGCAGTCGGCATCCGGTGCAGTTGCTGTTTTCTAAATCAACTTACCGAAGAGCTGTTGAAAGAAACTGATACTGTCGTCCTGATGCGGTTTCCCTTGATTGGACACAACCGCAATGACCATCCGATATTACAGGAAAAAACGCCGTGGCTTTATGACTTCGCCTCCAACGGCGGCAATCTGGTGCTGATGTTTGCTGAAAGCTACGGCCGTACCGAAGTCGCCATGAATGAATTTTGTGTCGGTTTCGATATTTCCTTCGCCTTCAACAAAATTGAGGAACGCGAACCGGCAAGACAGGGAATGATGCCATTTCTTGATTTCGGTCGTCTTATCTGTTGTGACATTGAACCGATAATGCCGGAATTGCAGGGCATAACCACGCTTGACATTATCGTTGAGGGCGGTCACGGCACACAGCATTTGACCTGCCAGCCAACCGGCAATGCATGGCACTCTTTCCTTCGCGGCAGTTCCACTTGCAGCAGTATGCCGTTCCCGGAAGGATTTTACGGTGGTGCCGGTAAGCCGGTGGCATCATCGCCGATTTTCGGTGCATATCGAAAATACGGTAAAGGTCAGGTAATTGCATTCCCCGGATCATCGCCGTTATGGATTGCGAACGCATTTCTGCCGCGCTGGAAAGGTACGTTGATGCTGCAAAATCATGCTGCCGGTTTTAAATTTATGACCGCATTATTCAACTGGCGTCATGCAGTAAAAACCAACCGTGAGGAAACACCCGCATTGACGGCGCTTGGCGCGACAGTCGTTGGAACTCGTGAATTTTCATTCCGTTACGCGTCAGCAGCGGAGCGAAAACAATTGCACGGGATGAATATTTACCGGTTATGGATTGGTACGATTCCGGAGGGATGTACGGTAAAGGAATTACTTGATGATGCCCGCAGTTCCGGTTGTGCAGTGGCAGTAGTTATTCACGACTGGCACAAGCTTAATAATGAAAAGTGGCATCAACTCTACGCGGAAATGGCGGCAAATAAAGACATTATTGCCATTCCCGGTTATGAACAGATTGACGATGAGGGCAATGCCAGTGTTGTTTTTAATGTCAAAGATCTGCCGGATCAACGTTTGAGCTACCCGAATTCCAATATGCTTGAGGATTTGCTGGTAAAAATCAACGGATACTCCGCCGTATATGCCAGACCCGAAGCTAACCGGTTACCATATTGGCGGCACGGCGGATACAATCTGCTGGAAACCAGCAGTAATTTTGATATTCGTATTTTCCGGGAATTAATTGAGAGTTGCGCCTTTATCGGCAGTGTCCACATCTGTCGCGGCGAAATGCCGTCAAATACGCGGCAACAAACACTTATTCTAGCAGAAAGTCCTGCAGAATGGCATCAGGCTGTCAGCGAAAATCTTCATTTGAGCCAGGTCACAACCGGTCCGCGGTTGCGTTTATTTGATTTCCCTAACGTCAAACTGATTATCGACGACTGGGAAGGCTACTGGTATGAATGGGAGGCCAACCAGTCCGGCACGTTGCACATTGAACTTGAGGCAGATGTTCCATTAACCGAAATCTGCCTGTGGAACGGCACAACACTGCTGCAAAGCTTTTCTGCAACCACCAACCGGTGGAGCAAGAAAATCAATATGGTATTTGAGCATGATTTGCATCTGCACATAACCGCAAAGGACAATGCCGGCGGCGAACTCTGCTGTTCGTGGCCGCTGCATACCCGCAACCGGTATTACTGGGCGCACCGGGGGTCTGACCAAATGAACGATTATCACAATGTTTTTGAACTTGATACCGGTGGATTTCTCGGTATTGGTGACAGTTACTACGAGCCGTACGGGTTTGTCACCTGCGGTTATGCCTGGGGTGACTATGTACGAATAACCCCGCCGGTTCCGTGGTCAGACATTATACCCGGTGGAATCGAAGTATCGAGTATGGTGGGTAATTTTAAATCGTTTCACCCCAGTCCGTTCCTGAATCTTCATTCCGGGTTCAACTTCCTCAACAACCATTTCCGCCGGCTTGACCGTTGCACTCAGGATTTACATTTAGTCCGCT
>CAZITV010000023.1:9833-22137 GCA_964542255.1 uncultured Victivallaceae bacterium | reverse complement strand
CCGGACATCTTGGCGGAGAGCGAAAAGCGGAGGCGGGCAGTGCCGGGCGGCACGGTCGGGGGACGCACTGGAAATACCAGATAACCGGCACTGCGGAGATGTTCAGAAAGCTGAACAGTGGCGGCGTTATCGCCGATGAGCAATGGTACAATCTGCGAGTTTCCGCCGGTTTTTCCGCCGGCATTGGTCAATGCGGAGCGGAATTCTCGTGCAATGGACTGTAAAAAAAGTCTTTCGGCGTTCATTTCCCTGACCTTATCCACGATGAAACTGCTCCAGCAGGTAATTATCGGCGGCAATGCCGTGGTAAAAATCAACGGCCGCATCTTGTTGATGAGATATTCCCGGACAGTTGGATGCATAATTGCATATGCTCCGGAAGAGCATAGCGCTTTACCGAAAGTGCCGATGATAATATCAACTTGATCGATTAAATTCTCCAACTCGGCAATACCGGCGCCGGTTTTACCGAATACGCCGACGGCATGTGCTTCATCTACGATTAAAATTGCATTATAGCGGTTTTTTAACGCGGCAAGGATTTGCAGGTCGGCAATGTCGCCGTCCATACTGAATACTGATTCAGTCACGATGAATATACGTTTATTGCCATCTGCGTGTTTTTTTAGCAGTTGTTCGAGGCGTTCGTAGTTGAGGTGTGGGTAACGGTGAAATTCGGCGCCGCTTAGCCTGATGCCGTCAATAATACTGGCGTGATTTAGTTTATCGGAGAGGATAATATCACCGGTATCTGCCAGTGCCGGGAGTATGCCGAGATTGGCATGGTAGCCGCTGTTGAAGACTAGGGCGGCGCATCCGTTATACCATTGTGACAGCTTGTCTTCCAGTTCGCGGTATCCCTGATGATTGCCGGTAAGCAGTCGGGATGAGGACGCTGACAACCGTGAGTGATGCTGGTTTTCGGGCAGACTCAGCTGCTGATAAAATTCTTCACGCCAAACCAAGTTTTCGCCGATACCTAAATAGTCATTGCCGGAAAGATTCAGTCCGGTAAAGGTGGAAATATCGCGCAGCTGCCGGAACTGTTCCCGACTGCGCAGTTCATCAAGTTCGGTTTGCAGTGATTTCAGCCAATTCATTAGTTCAACACCAGTTGTTAATACCAATTTGCCTGCATTGATAGATATCCGATTGATCTTTGGCGCCGATTTTTGCCATAAATCCTCGTACGACATAAAAAAATCCCGAAATCGCATTAGGCGACTCCGGGATAAAATTTTGTGCTGAACACAAATTATCGGGCGTAATACTCGATAACACTCATGATATTGGCGTTTACCGGGATTTCAGATAAATCCGGGGCGCGAACCAAAGTAATCTTTAACGCTTCGGTATCAACTTCCATATAACCCGGCGGAGTCGCATTGCCTTTTCTGGCAATTTCTGCGATAGTCGGTGATTTTTCGGCGTTGATAGAAACGACATGACCTTCTTTGATGATGCATGAGCCGCGGTCAACTTTTTTGCCGTTCACGAGAATGTGTCCGTGAGCGATAAATTGTTTTGACGCGAAAATGGATGGTGCAAAACCGCTATGATAGAGAACCGCGTCAAGACGCTGTTCGATAGAGCGGAACAATTTTTCATTGGTTTTCGCTTCGCCTGCTTTGGCGTTTTTGAATGCGAGAACCAATTGTTTTTCAGAAATGGCGTAATGAGCGCGCAGTTTCTGTTTTTCCATCATCAACTCACCATAACCGGAGAGTTTCTTTTTTTTGCCGGTCTTGCCGTGCTGGCCGGCAGGATACGGACGTTTTGCGCTCGGGCACTTTGGATCATTCCATACGCACGACCCGATACGGCGACAGAATTTGTGTTTAGCTCGACTTGCAGTTGCCATCCCTTCGCTCCTTTACTTTAAAGAGTTAATATTTGTCCGGCTTCAGGTGTCAAGCACATTATTAATAATGGGGCCTGGAGCCTTCTTCTTGATAAACAAGAACCTCTAATATACTTTATTTGTAACATTTTGCAAATCCATAAATAAAAAATTCAATTAATCAATTCCGTTGGCAAAAAAAATTCCGCTGCTTGGACTGGCAGCGCTTGTAATAAATCATTGAATTGGCAGTGGCAAAAGTCTATATCAAGAGCTAATTTAATAAGCCAATGATAAATATACGTTGGCAATCAGTCAGGAAATTTAGACAAATAGGCGCGGCGGCAACAGTTTCGCCGGACGCGCTGCAAAAATTTAAGGAATAATAAGCAATGGCGACAGTACTTCCATTTAACGGGTTGCTGCCCGAACCGCAAGTGGCGGCAAAGGTGGCGGCGGTACCGTATGATGTAGTCAACACTGAAGAAGCAGCGCAACTGGCTGAAGGTAATCCGCTGAGTTTTTTGCGGGTTTCGCGCCCTGAAATAGAATTAGCGGCAGGCATTGATTTGCACGATGACCAGGTCTATGCGAAAGCGCTGGAGAATTTTAAACGGTTGTGCGCGGCGGCGCCTTTGCGTCAGGATGCTGAGAAGCATCTTTATGTTTACCGCTTAAAGATGGGCAGCCATATCCAAACCGGAGTGGTTGGCGCGGTCTCCGCCGAAGAGTATAATCATGATATCATCAAAAAACATGAAAAAACCAGAAAAGACAAAGAAGATGACCGCACCCGCCATGTAATGACACTGCGTTCTCATACCGGACCCGCGTTTTTGACCTACCGCGATGATCAGGCAATTGATAATAAAATCAATGAAATAACCCGAAGCGTGCCATTGTTTGATTTTACCGCCGCCGATGGCATACAGCATACCTTGTGGCGCGCAAATGTCAATGACGGCAATACCCTTGCCAAATTATTCCAGGCAGTCCCGTATCTATATATTGCCGACGGTCATCACCGCAGCGCGGCTGCAGCGCGAACCGCTGCAGAATGCAGCCCCAAAAACGGAGCAAAATCCTCCGGCACTGAAGATTACAACTATTTTCTTGCGGTTACGTTTCCGGCTTCACAGTTGCGGATTCTGCCTTATAACCGTGCGGTAAAAAGTTTGCATGGTTTAAGCATGGAGCAATTTTTTGCCAAACTTAAAGAGAAATTTGAGTTATCTCAAACGGCGCAGCCGCAACCCGAGTGCGGCGGGCAATTTTGTATGTATATTGACCGCCAGTGGTATTTGGTCAAGCCAAAATTCAATCCGGCTGAGCTGGGAGTAATTGAACGGCTTGATGTCAGCATCCTGCAGGACAATATTTTATCACCGCTGCTGGGGATTACTGACCCGCGCACCAGCAAGGAAATTGATTTTATCGGCGGCATCCGCGGTACTGCTGAATTGGAAAAACTGGTCAACAGCGGCAGTTATGCAGTGGCGTTTTCCATGTATCCGACGACGCTGGAACAATTGATGGATATTGCCGATGCCGGTGAAATTATGCCGCCAAAGTCAACGTGGTTTGAGCCAAAACTGCGGGATGGCATGGTCTGTCATAACTTCTGACCGGGTCTCTTTACGCCCAGGGTTGACGCCGCCGGTGAAACCGTGATTTTTTTTAACTGGTCACGGAGCGAAGCGGCGCGTTCAAATTCTAATTTTTCGGCAGCGTCAATCATTTCCCGTTCCAATTCAGTAATAAGTTCTTGAAGTTCCTGTTCGGTAATGGCTTTGCCGCCATATTCGCCAACTGGTTCGTTGATACCGAAAACCTGTGCCGCGGCATCCTGATAGCTATATTTCTTTTGTTTGCCGGCGACGGCATCCATGATGGAGATGCGGTTGGAATTGACGATGGTTTTTGGGATGATGTGATGCAGATTATTGAATTGCTGCTGCCGCATTCGGCGGGAATGGCTGGTTTCAATCAGCTTGCGGATGCTGGGGGTGAATTTGTCGGCATACAAAATAACTTTACCGTCAATATTACGCGCCGCCCGCCCGGCAACCTGAATCAGTGAGCGTTCTGAACGCAGAAATCCCTCTTTGTCAGCATCAAGAATGGCTACCAGCGTCACCTCCGGCAGGTCAATGCCCTCGCGCAATAAATTAATGCCGATAAGGCAGTCAAATTTGCCTTCGCGGAGTTGCGCGATGACTCGGACCCGGGTCAGCGCATCAAGTTCTGAATGCAGATAGCTGGTACGCAACCCCAGATTGTTGAGATAGTCAGCGAGGCGTTCCGCGCTTTTTTTCGTCATTGTGGTAACCAGAACCCGTCCGCCGGTTTCGGCGCACCTGCGAATTTCCGCCATGACGTCATCAATTTGTCCGTCCAGCGGTCTGATTTCAATTGCCGGATCCAGCAGACCGGTGGGGCGGTTAATTTGTTCAACAGGGCAACCGGAAAGCTTTAATTCATATTCGCCCGGTGTGGCGGAGACGAAAATTGCATCACCGCGCAGTTGTTCAAATTCGGCAAACTGCAGCGGGCGGTTTTCCAGCGCCGACGGCAGTCTGAACCCATGCTCAACTAATGTTTCCTTGCGGCTGCGGTCTGCCTTGTACATTGCACCGAGTTGCGGAATCGTTACGTGTGATTCATCAACAATCGTAATAAAATCCTTTGGAAAAAAATCAAACAAGCAGAACGGACGGCTGCCGGGGTGACGCTCGGACAGATACATTGAATAATTTTCTATGCCGCTGCAATAACCAATTTCGCGGATCATTTCAATATCATAATTTACCCGCTGGTAAATACGCTGTGCCTCGACTAAACGGCCGGATTGTTCAAAATAGTCCACCCGCTGCCGCATTTCCGCCTTAATTTGAGCAATGGCGTTTTCAATCCGTTCCGGCGGCATCACGAAGTGTTTACAGGGGAACAGCATCGTCTTATCCAACTGCGCCTTTAATCGTCCGGATATACATTCGTGCCTGGAAATTTTTTCGATTTCATCGCCCCAGAATGCAATGCGCACAAATTCTTCGCGCTGTGGTTCAAAAATATCCACGGTGTCGCCTTTGACGCGGAATTCGCCTTTTTCCGGCGCAGTGTCATTGCGGTTATATTGGATGCTGACCAGCCGCCGGAGCAGCTCATTGCGCTTTATACTCATTCCGGTGTTCAGCTCTACACACATCCGGCGGTAATCTTCCGGTGCGCCAAGACCGTAAATACAGGACACGCTGGCGACAACGATAACATCGCGGCGTTCAAGCAAAGAACTGGTCGCGGAGAGCCGGAGCCGCTCGATATTTTCATTAATACTGGCATCTTTGGCGATGTAGGTATCGGTTTGCGGGATATATGATTCGGGTAAGTAGTAATCATAATAACTGATAAAATATTCTACAGCGTTTTCCGGAAAAAAGGCTTTGAATTCGCTGTAAAGTTGAGCTGCGAGAGTTTTATTATGAGAGAGTACCAGTGCGGGACGGTTAGCTTCGGCGATAACGTTGGCGAGAGTGAAAGTTTTACCTGAACCGGTTACTCCAAGTAGCGTTTGGCATTGGTGCTGCTGCTTTAGTCCGGACAGCAGTGCGCTGATGGCTTGCGGCTGGTCGCCGGCCGGCGGAAAATCCGATACCAGTTTGAATTTGCCCATAGTTTTATGACCCGCGATTAGAATGGATAATAATGGAGTATCATCATCACCAGAACCCATAACGTGAAGACAATCGCGGTGATTAAGGGAAATTTGTTACAACTGCAGCGGGTTTGAAACCGTTCGGTTTTTAAGAGGCTTTTGAGTTGTTCTAGTTCAATTAGCTGGGCATGTTCAGGATAACGCGGTACGCCGGTGAACAGTCTGCCAGCGCGGGTGCCGAGCCGCAGCGGCAAGTTAACCGCCCAGCCCGCCGCTTCTAAAAATAATCCAAGATTACGCCGGCGCAGCTTGTAAATCCCGGCAATTACCGGCGGCAGTGAAATCAATAACAAAATTATCACAATCCAGCAGATTAATTTCAGCGCTGAAATTTGTGCCAGTGATTTGATGATAAACGCCACACTGCTGCCTACCGCGGCGAGACCAACTCCGCCGCATAACACCAGTAATGATCCGCCGCCGATAAGCCCGCCCGGCTTTCCTGCCGCCGGCGCGGCATTGCTCAAACTCTTGTCCAGTGTCTGCTGCAGATTGGACAACGAGGTGAATTTTTCCAATTTATTGAACAGAAAATTATTTAAATTTGTGATTGGCAGCAGCAGTGATTGCCACAACGAGACGGGGCCTGGGACAATTTCGATAATTTTACCATCCCAATATGAACCATCCCAGCCGATAAAGATGCCGGGTTTGCCGGCATAAATCCGGGAGCAGGTGCCTTCAGTGACCGCCGCGGCGATGAGCATTGAGCAATTAATTTGCGCCGGATCGGCCGCAGTTAAATTTTTCCGTTTTAATTCCATATACAGTGTGTAAATGTTGCATTTGGCTGCCAGTTTTTTGTGTTCCTGAATATCCTTGATTTTTATTGTTAAATCGAAACAGCGGCCATCTAAAATAAGCGTTCCCGCCTGAATCATGGATTGATGTTCCGGCGAAAATAGTTCACTAAACGAAATAAAATTGCGGGTAAACTTTAAAAAGTGCTGCTTGCACAATATCAACTTTTCCAGTTCATTCAATTGACATAATTGCTTGTTGAGCATCGTATCACGGTTAAACAACGCCCGTAATTCGATCAGGGCACTGCCGCTTAAATAACTGGAAAGCTCGCGCCAGCAGAAATCGGATAACGTCAATTCTTCCGAAGCATTCAAATATTCTTCATAATCGGCAAACGCATTTTTGAGTTGTTCCCACTCTGCTGCAGTTAAAACACCAATGGCAAAGGCAGTAGAAAACTCTGCTGCTGCCGCCTGACAGCCGGGATTGATTTTACCATTAAAGTCCAAAGTCATTGCGGCGGTTGGAAATGCCAGCGGGGCGGCGTTAAGATAGTCATTAACGGCTGCGCCGTTTTTTGTATCCAGCGGCGTCATCGCATCAGTATTGGAGCAGAACTGCGCCAGGCGCGCCGGTTCCAGTTGAATCAAACGGCAGTAACTGAAATATTCATCAATTTTATCGTGCATTTTGCGGTATTTGACATAGTTGTCGAGATTTTTCCGCTCGCTGTTTTCCGAATTTAGATTTTTCGCCTGTTTTAAACATTTTGCGGCGCGCTCAATGAAACCATCGAGGAGCAGTGCGGTAATGCCGACAATCTTGTCTGCGCCGGCGATACCGCCGGTGCTTTTAATGACCAGTTGTGCCAATGGTTCAGCGGCGGTATGTTTAAACGCCATCGCGGTGATTACACCATTGCCTTTAAGTGCTCCGTCGGTAATCGTTTTTCTGGCATTGCGGACATTTTCCAGCGTAATTTTATTGCCGCATTCGGGAAATATTGCTGAAGCTGCCAAGGTCAGCGTTTGAGCCGATGCTGCGGTTTCGCTGAGTTCGGTCAAATTGAGACTGCCATCACCGCTTTTCAGGCTGTCAGTAGATTTAAACATCTCGACCAGCCAGTTTATCGCGTTGACAATTTCATCGCTGCGAATCCGGCCGTTTTGGTCAGTATCGAGTAATTCCAGAAAACGCGGGTCGCAATTGAGGCTATCTATTGCGGCAGAGGTCGCAGCCCAGCGCGCCGGATGCAGTTTAGTAATATGTTTAATATCGGAAGCGGTTCTAATGTCCAATTGAAAACTGCCGCCAAGCCGCTGCAGCCGCATTTTGCTTTCTGTCATAATTGCCATCTCCGCAACTTAGTGGGTTAGTCCTGCATGCTGTTTAATCATATCAATCAGTGCAATCGCAGTCATCGCTTCAATTACCGGAACAACGCGCGGACACAGACACGGATCATGACGCCCATGGGTCTCGCATTTTACCTGATTGCCGTCAACATCAATAGTGTCTTGAGGCTGTGAAATCGAAGACGTCGGTTTTACCGCGGCACGGAAAATTATTTCTGCTCCGGATGAAATGCCGCCAATAATGCCGCCCGCGTTGTTGCTCATAAAACCATCACGGTTCATTGCATCGTTATGTTCCCGCCCGGACATCACCGCGGCACGGAAACCGGCGCCGAATTCGATACCTTTGATACCGCCAATAGAGACAACCGCTTTTGCCAACTCGGCATCGAGTTTATCAAAAACCGGCTCGCCAATGCCTGCGGGCATTCCCCAGACCCGGCATTCAATGATTCCGCCAATGCTGTCGCCTTGCTCGCGCGCGGCAAGAATTGCCGCTTCCATTTTTTCTGCTGCCTCCGGGTCGCAGGTGCGCACCGGATTGGTTTCGATAAAATCAGCATCAAAATTTTTCGCGGTGATGCTGCCGACGGAGAGTGTGTAGGCCTGGACAGTGATGCCTTTGGCGGCAAGTAGTTTTTTTGCAACGGCGCCCGCGGCGACACGTCCAACGGTTTCCCGTCCCGAAGAGCGTCCGGAACCGCGGTAATCGCGGATGCCGTATTTTTGCAGGTAAGTGAAGTCGGCGTGGCCGGGACGAAACAAATCTTTGATATTGTTGTAATCGTGAGAGCGCATATCGTTATTCATCACCAGCAGCATAATTGGCGTTCCTGTAGTGCAGCCGTCAAAGACACCAGACATAATTTGAACCTCATCATCTTCCGCCCGGGCAGTGGTAACTGCGGACTGTCCGGGACGGCGGCGGTTAAGCTCACGTTGAATATCGCATTGGCAGAGCGGAATATTGGGCGTAACTCCGTCCACAATAACCCCTACCGCGCCGCCATGTGATTCGCCAAATGTTGTTACTGTAAAAATTTTTCCATAAACGCTGCCGCTCATTTTAAGACCTCCTCGATTTTTGCAATGATAATTTTTGACTCTTCCCAAGGTGGGCTAGGTTGATCAATGCTGATAACCATATCGGCATCGCGTAAAAAAGCGACCTCGCGTTCGCGATAGAGTTTCAGCATGCTTTCATACGGATTTGCCGGATCTAAAAACGGCGGCAACCCTTTTGCTGCAATCCGCTTGAAGATAATTTTCGGCGCAACTTGTAAATAGACATTAAATCCCAGTTGTTTGATTAGCGGCGCGACCGCCGGATTTGCCGGCAGACCGCCGCCAAGCGCAATCACTTCCCGTTGTTCCGGTGACTGCTGCGACAGCAGTTTCACCACCAATTCATATTCTAATTCACGGAACTTCTGTTCGCCTTCGATTTTAAAAATTTCTCTGACGCTAAGCAGATTGCCGGATTTGCTCCGGTAATGCTTTATCAGCAGTTCATCGGTATCTAGAAACGGGCATTTCCAGTGTGCCGCCAATGCTTTTGCATGGGTACTTTTACCACAATGTTTCATCCCGGCGAAAACTACATTCATAACAGGTTTATTCCGGTTTGATGATTTGAGTGCCAACACCGCTGTCAGTAAAAATTTCCAGCAGTAGTGAATGTTCAACTCTGCCGTCAATCATATGCACTTTACTGGTGCCCGCTTCTAAAGCATGGACACTGCTCATAATTTTCGGCAGCATTCCGCCGGAAATAACTTTGTCCGCGATTAACTTCGGTATTTCATTAGTGCAAATGGTCGGGATGACAGTGGTTTCGTCTTTTGGGTCGCGCAAAATACCCGGCACATCGCTAAGAAAAACCAGTTTTTTGGCTTTCAGCGCTTCGGCGATTTTGCAGGCGGCGATGTCCGCGTTAATATTATAAATTTGACCATCAATACCAGTGCCCAACGGCGGGATTACCGGTATCAGTCCATTGTTAACCGCCTGGAGTATCTTTTCAACATCTACACCAATGATGTCGCCGACAAAGCCGATGTCAATGCATTCACCGCTGTGCGGGTCCTTGGATAGCATTTTTTCGGAGCGCAGCACATCCTTGCCGGAAATGGGAACGGCTTTACCGCCAACATTTTCGGCTACTTCAATCAAATTACGGTTAATGATCCGGTGCAGCACATCGTCTACCGCTTTGACAGTTTCGGCGCAGGTTACCCGCAGTCCGTTGATAAACTTGGTGGGAATATTCAATCTGGTTAATTCCGCGGTAATTGCTTTGCCGCCGCCGTGCACTACTACCGGGCGCATTCCGATGCACTCCAGCATAACGACATCGCGCATGGTGCTTTTTACCAGTTCCGGGTTTTCCATGGCGCTGCCGCCGAACTTTACTACCACAATTTCATTGCGGAATTTTTGGATGTACGGCAGAGCCTCAACAAATATTTTTGCTTTATACTGTAAATCTTCCATAAAATATACCTGCTCCTTAATCTGTTAAATTAAATTTGCTGTTGTTTCAACAAGCGCTGAATCTTTGACTATAGTGTAATATACGGGAGAAGCCGCATTACGGCAAGTTATAACTTGAAAAAGATGGTTTTTTTTAATTGCAATAATTTGCATTTGTTTTTTTGTGCAATATTATCTTGTTAAGCAGTTATCAGTCAGCCCTGTAGTCTATGCTCTATAAGCTTAAAGTATAGTGTCGCCGATAGTCGGCGGCGCGTGTAAATAACTAAGGAAGTGGAACAAAATAACCTATTGAATTTTTACCGAATACTTTGATTTGATATTCGAGTTGCTTGTGAGGCGCATACCGGCAGGTATTTAACAAACAAGCAGCGCAAATAGCATTCAAGAGAACAGTACAAAAACAAAGATTTTTTTGTGACAGTTCCTAAACACAAGGAGTCAGAAAATGACAAAAGAAAAGACCGTCAAAAAGGAAGCCAAAAAGCCAGCACAAAAAACCGCCAAAGAAAAAAAAGAAATTAAGAAAGCCAAAAAAGGCAAATAATTTAAGATGTGCCGTAACGCCTCCGTGTCAATGATGCGGGGGCGTTTTTGCATTTTACCGCGACAATAATAGCGGAAAATCATTATTGTGATTTGTAGAAATATTATAGGAATGGTAAATTATAGCTTGTGCTGTTGTAAATATGCTGACAGTTTCGGCATGGTAAATTGTGCACAGTGTACAATTATTGCAACCGCACTGCTTTGAATGTCAAGGGCGCTAGTATCAAAATGTGACTATTGGCAGCAGCGCTTGAATTTTAACCTGAATAGGAAATTGATTATGAAGGATTACAAAGTCGCGGATATGTCATTGGCGGCATTCGGCAGAAAAGAAATTGAAATCGCGGAAAAAGAGATGCCCGGTCTGATGTCAACCCGTGAAAAATACGGCAAAGCAAAACCGCTCAAAGGCTTGCGCATCATGGGCAGTTTGCACATGACCATTCAAACCGCGGTGCTGATTGAAACCCTAGTTAAACTCGGCGCTGATGTACGGTGGTGTTCATGCAATATTTTCTCTACTCAAGATCATGCCGCCGCCGCTATCGCGGCTGCCGGAATTCCGGTTTTCGCCTGGAAGGGTGAAACACTGGAGGAATATTGGGAATGCACTTATCGCGCTATTACCTGGCCGGACGGCAAAGGCCCGGATCAAATTGTTGATGACGGCGGCGATGCCACGCTGCTGATTCATCGTGGTGTTCAGGCCGAAAATGACGCAGCCATCCTCAATGTCCCAACTGACAACAAAGAGCTGCAAATTATTAACGCACTCATCAAAAAAATACTCAAAAAAGATAAAAAACATTGGCACCAGGTCGCCAAACAAATGCGCGGCGTTTCCGAAGAAACCACCACCGGAGTTCACCGCCTTGTCCAAATGCAGGAAAAAAATGAATTGCTCTTTCAGGCAATCAATGTTAATGACTCTGTTACTAAAAGCAAATTCGACAACATCTACGGTTGCCGTCACTCTCTCACCGATGCCATTAAACGCGCTTTAGACGTGCTTATTTCAGGCAAAACTGCCATGATTTGCGGCTATGGCGATGTTGGCAAGGGCTCGGCGGAAGCGATGCGCAATGAGCGCGCACAGGTTTTGGTAAGCGAGGTTGACCCGATTTGCGCGCTGCAGGCATGTATGACCGGATTCAAGGTTTGCACTATCGAAGATGCCCTGCCGGTTGCGGATATTTTTGTAACCACTACCGGTAATTGCGATATTATCACCGCGAAACATATCAGCCAAATGAAAGATCAGGCAATTGTCTGTAATATTGGCCATTTCGATAACGAAATTCAAGTAAACGAGCTGGAAAATTGGCCCGGTGTGAAAAAAGAGGTTATCAAAGGCAATTCCTGTCCGGTAACCCGTTACACCTTCAAAGATGGACATTCAATTTATCTGCTGGCTGAAGGCCGCCTGGTGAATTTGGGTTGCGCTACTGGTCATCCGAGCTTTGTGATGTCCTGCAGTTTTACCAATCAAACACTGGCGCAAATTGACATCGCCAAAAATCCTAAACGCAAAATCGGCGTGTACCGCCTTTCTAAAAAACTGGATGAAGAAGTCGCGATGCTGCACCTCAACAAACTCGGCGCAAAACTTAC
>CAZITV010000023.1:0-9733 GCA_964542255.1 uncultured Victivallaceae bacterium | reverse complement strand
CACCTGGAATTCGGCGCCAAAATCATCGGCAGTTCTAATCGCGAAGATTATACCATTTTCGAAAAAGGTATGACTTACAATGACAACGCCCCGCAATTGATTGATTTACGCTATTTTTTAATTGTCGGTGATACGATTGATAATGCCGCCATTACCGGGATGGGCACCATTGACGGCAATGGCGCCGCATTTTATGAAGAACAAGAAATCAACGGTAAACCGCTCTACGCGCCTAAAAGCTGGCGTCCATGTGGTGTATTACTTTTCTTTAACTGCACCGATGTTCGACTGGATGGGTTTAGCATTAAAAACAGTCCATGTTTCGCGGTCCATCTATACGGCTGCGCGAACATCCAGGCACATGCCCTGCGCATTGCCGCCGACATGAGATTTCATAACAGTGACGGGATTCATGTCGTTTCCTCGCGGAATATGACCATTAGTGACTGCATTATCAATTCGGAGGATGACGCGCTGGCTTTTTTTACCAATTGGGCAGGCTTCCCGGAGTTGGGCGATTTTTGTACCAATATTACCGTCACTAATTGCGTTCTATCAGCAAAGTGTTCCGGCATCCGCATCGGTTATGCCGGCAGCGGCGAAATCAGCAATATGATTTTTTCCAATTTGATTATTTCCAACACCAACCGCGGTATAGATTTTATCTGCAACCGCTTCAATGCGCACCATCATGCGCAGCAATCGCCAGGCACCAAAATTCATAATCTGTTATTCTCCAATATCATTATCAATAACTCCAACTGGGGCATCACCGCCAACGTTGACAGCGCACACCCGCTCGAAGAAGTCAAAACGTGGTACCCGAAAACTCCGCGCACCAACGCGATTGACAGCCCAGTATGGCCGGTCGGTATCAGCAAACTATTTTTCTCGGATATGCTGGTAAACTCTAACCGCGGCAATTATCTCCTCGGCTGCAAAACATCACCAATAACAGGCCTTGAATTTAAAAATGTCCGTTTCTATATTCACGGTAATTTGAAGAAAGCTGTCAATCCCGTCCCGGAATCAGTCTGTATCTTCGCCGGTGCCAATATCCCTTATGGTTTATTCATCCGCAACACAAGAAATATCCGCTTCCATAACTCCAGTATTGATATGGCCAACGCCTCTGGCGAATGGCTCCAGGCATTCATGGCGGAATCTGCCACCGACCTCAATACCACCCCGGAAATTATTTAATACCAATTCGCTTTCATTGATTGACAAACGATTGGTCTTTGCGCCGCTTTTTTCCATAAATCCTTGTACGATATCCATATCGTCCTGCAGTTTATAACCAAAATCCATCGCCAAGTTCCTAATCGTCATTGTCTATGACTGATCGCTCATTGGTATGAGCAGCATTCTAAAAGATAGTAAGAATTGCACAGCTTTTGAGTTTGGTTTGTATTCTGAAAGTCTGCCGGGACCTGGGTATCGAAGGAACTTGAAGTGTACGAATCCAAAATCGAAATAATGCAATCCGCAGAAGCGGGACAAGGTTCTTTGGAGTTTATTTGGCAATAGTTTCATCACCTGATACTCATATCGGGGTGCGATATGCCATCCGGGCTGGTGGAAAACCTGCGCCCTCTCAGAGCGAGGGCGCTGCACTGGAAAAATTTACTGTCCGCAGCATTTTTTATATTTTTTGCCGCTGCCGCATGGGCAGTCGTCGTTTCTGCCGACTTTGGGTAAGTTGCGTCGGAATGTGACCTGAAATTCCGGCGGTACTTCTGGTTGCTCCTGAGCCGCTGCCGATTCATTACTTTCGCCGAATTGCCCAAAAGTTTCATGGATGAGCTGCTGCGGCATTGAGGCGAGCATCCGTTCGAAGGCTTCCAAGCTGCTGATACTGGCACGGAACAGGTAATTGATGGCTTCCTGATGGATTTGCCGCATCAGGATTTCGAAAATTTTATAAGCCTCGTTTTTATATTCGACGAGCGGGTCTTTTTGGGCATAGATGCGGAGGCTGATATTGGAGCGCAACCCGTCCATGGCGTAGAGATGTTCCTGCCAGAGTCTGTCGATTGATTCCAAAATGATATGGCGCTGCATCCAAATGCGTTCGGAATCGGTACAGTTGCTATTTTTTTCGTTATAGGCTTTTTCGATTTTCTCGATGATTTTGACGACAATATCCTGGTAATCCAATTCACCGGTGGGGGAGTCCGGGACTAATTCTGCTTTGGTGAATCCGACTGGGAATTTCAGGTTCAGTGTTGAAATCAGATGATCCCAGTTGAACGTTTTGTCTTCTTCACCATTAACTTCGCGTGGTAATCCGGCTTCATTAACCATGTCGTTGATGCCGCGTTCAATTAATGACAAGAGCAAGTCGTGCGGGTTGGGTGACAGTAAGCCTTCTTTGCGGATGCCATAAATGATTTCACGCTGCTTATTCATCACATCGTCATATTGCAGCGTGCGTTTACGTATGGAGAAGTGATGCTGTTCAACACGTTTCTGCGCAGTTTCAATCGACTTATTCAGCCATGGATGCTGCAGCTCTTCGCCTTCTTCAATACCGAATTTATCAAAAATTTTGACAATGCGGTCTGAGCCGAATAGACGCATCAGGTTGTCTTCAAGAGAAACATAGAATTTAGAAGAGCCTGGATCTCCCTGGCGGGAACAGCGGCCGCGCAGCTGGCGGTCAATGCGGCGCGCGTCATGGCGGGCGCTGCCGATAACATGGAGACCACCGAGTTCGCGCACGCCGGCGCCGAGTTTAATATCGGTGCCGCGGCCTGCCATATTGGTGGCGACGGTTACCGCGCCGATTTGACCGGCTCTGGCGATAATTTCTGCCTCTTTCTGGTGGTTTTTGGCGTTGAGGACGTTGTGGGTGATATTTTTTCGTTTCAGCATCCGGCTGAGGATTTCGGAATCGTCAACGGAGACGGTGCCGAGGAGAATGGGTTGACCTTTGGCATGACGCTGAGCGACTTCTTCCAGGACGGCGTTATATTTTTCGCGTTTTGTTTTAAAAATTGAGTCGTTGTCATCTTTACGGACGCATGGGCGGTTGGTTGGGATGACCATAACATCGAGCTTATAAATTTGGTGGAATTCATTGGCTTCCGTTTCAGCGGTACCAGTCATTCCGGAAAGTTTTTTATAGAGCCGGAAGTAATTTTGAATAGTGATAGTGGCGAGGGTTTGGGTTTCTTCCTCGATTTCCACATGTTCTTTGGCTTCCAATGCCTGATGCAGTCCATCGCTGTAACGGCGTCCCGGCATTAACCGGCCGGTATGTTCGTCCACGATAAGTACTTTGCCTTCCTGCACCACGTAATTTACATCTTTTTCAAACAGGCAATAGGCCTTGAGCAACTGTGATAAATCATGCAGCCGTTCGCTCTTCAGAAGGAATTCCTCTTGAAATTTCTGCTTATTCTTAACTCTTTCGTCTTCGGTTAGATTCAGTGCCGTTTCAATATTGTGCAATTCGTTGAGCAGATCCGGCATTACAAATGCTTCCGGGTCGTCCGGAGAAACCGTGGCTCGGCCTTTTTCAGTCAAATCAGCCTCGTTGCTTTTTTCTTCGATGGTGAAGAATAGTTCGGATTGAACGTCCTGCAGCATACCGCGGTTATTATCGCTGCGCACCTTCATTTCCAGCTTTTCTAAATCTTTGAGAATCGCGCCGTCTTCAAGAATGTGCATCAGTTGTTTATGGGTGGGCATGCCGAATTTAATCTGCAGCAGCTTAATCATCGCGTCTTCGCGTTCTTCGTCAGAAAGATTCTCTTTTTCAAATGAGGCTTTTGCTTCACGGGCAAAGCGCGAACAGAGGTTATTTTGGCGCGTAAAGAGATCTTGAACAATTTCACCGAGAGTATCAAATTGGTGGGTGATGTTACCGACCGGGCCTGAAATAATCAATGGAGTTCTCGCTTCGTCTATCAGAATACTGTCAATTTCGTCAATGATGGCGTAATAATGGTCGCGCTGCACCAGATGTTCCGGTTCCATCGCCATACCCATATCGCGCAGGTAATCAAACCCAAATTCACTATTGGTGCCGTAGGTAATATCGCATAAATACTGTTCGCGGCGCAACCGCGGCGGTAGTTGATTCTGCAGACAGCCAACCGTCAGACCGAGATAACGGTAAACCGCTCCCATCCATTCCGAGTCACGGCGGGCAAGAAAGTCATTAACCGTAACCAGTTGGCAATTATTGCCGCTCAGAGCATTGAGATAGAGCGGCATTGTGGCAACCAGGGTTTTGCCTTCGCCTGTGGCCATTTCGGCAATATTGCCGCGGTGCAGGGCGATTGCGCCCATGATTTGAACGTCAAAAGGCACCATATCCCATACGATTTGCTGGTCACAAACGGTAATTTCTCTGCCGACTAGTCTGCGGCAGGCATTTTTTACAGTAGCAAAAGCTTCGCACATGATGTCATCGAGAGTTTCGCCTTGCGCCAGCCGGTTTTTGAATTCGGCGGTTTTATTCAGCAGTTCATTCTCGGACAAGGACTGATAGGATATTTCCAGTTCATTAATACGCCGCACTAAAGGCAGCATCCGGCGCAAATCGCGTTGGGATTTTGAGCCGAATATTTTTTTTAATAAGTTATTCAACATGGCAGAAGCTTCTCCTGTTATGGTCTATTTCGAACCTGGACGTTCAAGTGGAACACCAGATTGGCAGAGCGGGCAGTTATCCGGTTCATAAGTGTCAAGGTCAATCGCCAGCAGGCATTGATGCGGGACATCAAATGTGGCAAGCCCGCCGCTGCGGTCAACCACCACAGCAACACCTAATACTTCACCGCCGAATGAACGTGCCAAGTCAATAGTTTCCTGAACTCGTCCACCGCGGGTAATAACGTCTTCCGCCACTAGAATTTTTTCTCCTGGTTGAATTTGGAAGCCGCGTTTTAATACCAGTTTGTTATCCTCTTTGTCGGCGAAAATCGCTTTAACACCGAGGGCCCGGGCAACTTCCTGACCTACAATTAATCCGCCGACAGCCGGAGAAATTACCATATCAATTTTTAAATGGCGGAATTTGTCGGCTAGTTCACGGCAAACTTTTTCCGCGATGTCAGGGTATTGCAGCAGCAGCGCCGCCTGAAAGAAGCGGTTGCTGTGCAGCCCGCTGCGCAGTTTAAAATGTCCCTGCAGCAATGCTTTGGCGTCTTCGAAAATTTTAATGAGCTCTTCTTTGTTCATAATGTAAAATATTCCTGGTTTATAATTGAAAAATAAGCAGTTTGGATTAATTAACGGAATGTTTCCGGTGAAGAAGGTTCCACCCAAAGGTGAAAATCAACTTTGCGCCCGCCGAGATTTAAGGTAATTAATGTATTTAACCGGGTCAGCAGCAACGCATAGGGTATTTTCACTTCACCGTTCGCGACATTCACCGAAACATTGCAGTCCCCGAGAATATCCTCGGCATCGCGGATGGCAACAATTAACTGCAGCATCCGGTTCATCTTATCGCGTAATTCAGAATCAAGTTCATAGGTATTATGGCATTTGCCGCATACCGCCTGAAAATCGGCAGTGGCAACATCTGCCAGGTTAAACTTAACTATTCCCTCGCAGCCACTATTCAGACAATGAAAATCTATTTGCGCTTTAGCACCAACGCTCTCGATTTTTTTACTCGCCATTTTTTCACCGTTCTTGTTTTATTTATTAACCACACTTAATTTTTGGACATAACTGCACATATAATGTAACCAAATAATATAGAACAGTATAGGCAATTTTAAAGTATTATACCAAATAAACCACATATTTTTTCGGCAGTTGTACTGCGATGAACCCGCCAAAAGTCGGTCGATGCTTTTTGCGTCTCAACAAAAGTCCTTACCAGCCGCTCCTTGCCGGTTACCGCCGAGGGTAGCCGGCGGCGGAGCCGGCTTATAAATCCTTGTGCCGATCCATCAAAAATCACCTGACCGGGCTTTGGGCAGGTTCATCTACTGCGCCGGCAGGGATAAACATTATCAATGAATGAGATATTCAGCTTATAAATTTTCTGCAAACAATCAGAGCTGCTCCAGCAGCATTTGACGTTGTTCCAGCAGGCCAATGATTTCAATTTTGCCGCATTCCGGGCGCAGATTGTGATTGCAGCCGCATCCCAGTTCAAGTCCTTCTCCCGGCTGATTATGACTGTCGCCGCCATTGGTAGCGAGCAATGGCAGCGATTGGGGATGTGCCAGATTGTATTCCCGCCGCATTTGTTCGAATAAATCGGTTTGCTGCATTCCGGTTTCCGGACAGATAGTATTGCGCCAGCCGTCAGTTTCAATGCACTGCATTCCGGCGGCAGCCAAATTAGCGATAATGTCCCGCAGGCGCTGATTGTCCAAGCCTTCTTTACGGCGTAATTCGGTGGGATGTGCCAACCCCGGCAGACCGCCCCAGTCGCGGATATGCCGTACTATTGCTTCCGGGTTGATATCCAAGTCAAGCTGCAGCGGCACGTTTAAATATTTATCCTGGGTGGTGTATTTAGCTTGAAAATCTTTGACATCGGCGGCAATGCCGCCGGATGCAAGGAGATCACCGTATTTTTGCCACATTGCCACACTGATATCGCCTTTGGTCGAGATGCCGTTGCGCAAATAACAGTCAATATCAACAGCGGTGATTTCCGCTGTCATTCCCATCGCGGCGAAACAGGCTGGAATTCGCGCCAGCATTGCCGAAAGCTGAACTTGTTTGGCGGCACGGATGGTTTCAATCACCAAATTTGGCGTACCCGCGGCAAGCAGACGCTGAAACTGTGCAATATCTGGGAAAAATCCCAGTATTTCTATCCCAGGCCGCGCGGTGTAAAATTCAATTGCCGGAATAACGCGGATGCCGAAAATTTCACCGGCGGCAATTGCTTCAAGTTGACCGTCAAAAACATCATGGTCAGAAATGGCGATTGCCTTCATTTTTCGCCTGGATGCCTCAAAGACCAGCATTGCCGGGGAGTTATAGCCGTCCGAATAGAAAGAGTGACAATGCAGGTCAATTTCGCAATCTGCCGACAAGTCCGGTTGCCAGCGAGCCGCAATTTTTTCGGCGGCGGCTAATCGTGCAGCAGGTGAAATTTTAAAATCATTAATTTTGTCCAGCAGTGTTATATTCACGGTGCTCAAATAAATAAGGTTGTGTTGCTTTTTGCGGAAAGAGCTGCAAATTTAGCGACGCCGGCGGTTTCAACACCGTCAATCATCTCTGCCTGCGAGATGCCCATGACGTTCATTGCCATTTCACAGGCGATGAAATTAATCCCCATTAGCCGTGCTTGTCCAAGCAGCGCCGGCAGGCTTTCGACGTTTTTGCTCTTCATGACATATTTCATCATCGCGGTGCCGGCACCGGCAAAATGCATTTTTGACAAGGCCAGTTTTTTAGCGCCGCGCGGCATCATCATGCCGAACATCCGGCTCAAGAAATCTTTTTTAACTGCCGGCGGATTATCTTTGCGCAGAACATTTAGTCCCCAAAATGTAAAGAAAATTGAAACTTCATGACCAATCGAGGCGAATCCTGTTGCAATAATGAATGCCGCCATAACTTTATCCAGGTCATTGCTGAATAAAACAATGGTTGCGCGCGGTGCGGCGTTCTTCACTGTCAATGCGCTGTCAGCCATGCCTTTGCGGATGACTGCCTCAATTTTATCAGCAGTTTTATTGAGTGACACCAATTGATTAGCGGTGGCATCGCACCACGGCGGCAGGTCATTCATAAATCCGGAATCGCTTGCCGTGATTTTTAGCATTTCGCCGTTTTGCATTGCGTCGAGTTTATTTTTTACCGCGACGATTGGACCCGGGCATTGCAGACCGCAGGCATCAAGTTCAACCATATTCGAATTAGTTTGATTTTGCATAACATTACTTCCTGCTAAAGGTTTGTTTTCAGTACGGCGGCGGATCGGACGGGGGTTAAACAACTGCCACGCGAGAATCCCGCCGCTCAAATTGCTAACGTTATAGCCATGGTCCCGCAACAGACATTCAGCATTATAGCCGCGAATTCCTACCCGGCAATAGACTATAACAAGCTGGTCCTTGGGTATTTTGGTAAGATTATCCCGGAGTTGTCCAAGGGGAATATTGACACTGCCTGGAATAGCGGCAGCCGCGACTTCATCCGGTTCACGCACATCCAATAAAAACGCATTCGAAGGAATTGCATCGGGATATGCTTGCACGGTTTGTCCGTCAAGCATATTTTGACCGATAAAACCCGCGAAATTAACCGGGTCTTTAGCTGAGCCGTACGGGGGCGCATACGCCAGTTCAAGTTCAGCCAAATCTTGTACGGTCATACCATTTTTTATTGCGGCCGCTAAAACATCTATCCGCTTGTCCACTCCGTCGCCGCCGACAATTTGTGCCCCGATAACTTTTCCTGAGTGCTCGAAAATTACCTTGATTGACATTGTTTCAGCGCCGGGATAGTAACTGGCGTGAGCAGCCGGGAATAAATAAGTTTTGAGATATTCGCGGGTTTCCGCTTTTAACCGTTTTTCGTTTACTCCGGCGGAAGCTGCGGTCAGTTCAAATATTTTGCAAATATTGGTGCCAATGGTGCCGTTATAGACGCGGTTGCCGCCGCAAATATTGTCCGCGGCGATTCTTCCTTGTTTGTTGGCAGGTCCGGCTAGCGGAACCATAACCATTTTATTTAATATCGGATCGTTTACCTCGATAACGTCACCAACTGCGTAAATATCCGGATTACTGGTTTGCAGCGAAGCATTAACTTTAATGCCGCAATGTTCGCCTAGTTCTAATCCGGCATCTTTTGCCAACTGGCTGTTCGGCCGGACTCCAAGTCCGACAATAACCAGTTCCGCATCAAGTTCAGAACAATCCTTAAGGGTAACAGTTAATCCGTCTGAAGATTTATCACGTCGTCGAACCGCGGTCATCGCATTGCCAAGACAAACTTTGACCCCGTTGCGTTCCATTTCCGCGGTCAGCAGGCTGGCCATTTCCGGGTCAAGCGTCGGCATCAGCTGCTGCGGACGCTGCACTATTGTCGTGTCGATGCCGCGCAGTGCGAGATTTTCTGCCACTTCTAATCCGATAAAACCGCCTCCCGCAACAATAACGCGTTTGACGCCGCGGTCAATTTTCTCAATTACCTTGTCCATATCGGAGATAGTCCATAACGGCAATACTTCCGGTTGATTTATGCCGGGAATATCCGGGATAAACGGAGCAGAACCTGTGGCAATAATCAGCTTGTCATAAGATTCGGTATATTCACTGTTTTCACTTGTTCTGGCGGTAACAGTTTTTTCCGCCGGATTAATGCTGATTATTTCCTGATTGACGCGGACATCAATACCACGGATTTTCTTAAATTTTTCCGGAGTCATCAAGAGCAGGCTGTCGCGTTTAGGAATAACTTTACCAACGTGATACGGCAAGCCGCAGTTGGCGAATGACACATAAGGTCCGCGTTCAAACATAATTACTTGCGCGCTGCTGTCAAGCCGCGCCAGTCGTGCCGCCGCGCTTGCCCCGCCGGCAACACCGCCGATAATGATAACTTTCATTTCAAACCTCCGAATTAATAAACAAACCGACATCTATCTCGCTCACTAGTTAATGTAGTCTGGTAGCAATAAAAAGCAAGAGCATCCGTGTTATAAAAGGGATTTGAAACAGGCGCGCGGAATTTTCAACGAAATATCCTGCGCATCCCTAACAGTGTAAGCGCGTTACTGCATCTCCAGCATACC
>CAZITV010000022.1:13962-22510 GCA_964542255.1 uncultured Victivallaceae bacterium | reverse complement strand
GGTGCTAATTGCGCCAAATTAAGATAAAGAAGTTATGCTATGTTTAGGAACTTTAAGTTAAACACGTTTTATTTCGTATTAATCACAGCAAGTTTTTCATTGCTGTTATGGGGATGTGGCAAAATGTCGTCTATGAGTATGGACGACTTGCTTAATTCAGCTGCAGGTTGTGCCGAGAATGGCAAGTGGAGTCAAGCAGTAAAGTTTGCCAGCACAGCTTCTGACCGTGACCCAACTAACACCGCAGCCTTGTTACTGTTGGCTATCGCTTACGAACATACAGGTAAACCGGATGCTGCTTTGGAAGCTGCAAAAAATGCAGTTAAGACTAACCCTGATAGTTTTATGGCGCAATATACATTGGGACGTCTCTATGCTCACGAACAAAATCGGCTTCAGGATTCCATTGAGCCTCTTTTGCGTGCGGCTAAGTTGGCTCCTGACGATGTAGATGCTTTAATTTTACTGGCTGAATGTTCTCTGAAGCTTGGACTGCCAAAAACCCCGGAATATTATAGCCGCCTGCTGCAAATGCCTAAATTAAGCAAGCGTGCAGACCTATGGAATCAAATTGGTGTTCATTTTGCGGAAAAAGGGAAAAAAAATGATGCAGTGAAATGTTTTAATACAGCATATGTTCTGGCTCCGGATAATCCAGTGATATGTCTGAACTTCGGGGTATATCTTGACAGTTATCTAGGCAGAGCCGACAAGGCAAAAAGTTATTACCAGCGCTTTATAGATCTAACCGCAAAAAATCTTGAGCTTGAACCAAAACGCCAGGAAATTAAGAAACGACTTAAAGAAGTTCCAGTAAAATAATTTTTTTTATTGCCATATAGCGCAAATAATTGTAATTAATATCGCATATATTTTATAGCCAAGTCGGCTTATCGCGTGGTATCGCACGTGAACTAGTAGTAATATTATTAAATAGTACGACTTGCACACATTTAGGAGTTTATACTTGTTTAGCGGACTAAGGACTGAACTATTTCTGGCCAGGCGTTATCTTAAGCCAAAGCGCAATACCGTGTCGGTCATTACATGCATCTCAATTATTGGTGTCGCTCTTGGCGTCGCGGTCTTAATAATTGTGCTGTCGGTGATGACTGGGTTTACTGATTTAATGAAAGAAAAGTTGCTAGAGACAAAATCTCATTTGCAGATTTATGATGGTTTTGGAAAAGGAATGATTGCTAGTCCAGACTATGCTATCGCAATGGTTAAATCGTGCGGCGGTCATGCTGCCGCTATTGTAAATCAACCGGCATTAATTCAAAATGGCCGTACTTTTATTCCCAAAATGATTATTGGTCTAAACCCTGAACAGGTTAAAGATTCATTCAAAATAAAAGATTTTATTGTTGGCGGTAATTATCGGCTAGGAAAAAATGAAGTAATTATCAGTAGTTCAATAGCGGAGGAACTGCAGGTTATTCCAGGTGATAAGATTTTAATACATTCGCCGGCGCGTCTTTCACGGATGGTCGATATCAAAAAAGATGGCACTATTGCGATGGTCAATAAAAATGAGGTTTCATTACCGGCTGAATTTACTATCACCGGTCTCTATTCTTTCGGAAAATATGATTTTGATCAAAATATTCTTTTCATCAATCTTGAAGATGCAAACGAACTGTTCGAGATGCCATGGGGAGCGGCTAATGTTGTTTACGGCTGGGTAAAAAATCCTTTTGACATTGAGGATGATGCAAAAACTATCCGCCAGAAATTACCAACGATGCGTTTGTACACTTGGAAACAGCTTAACCAAAGATTGCTAGGAGTATTGGCAGTAGAGAAAAATATGATGTTTTTCCTGCTGGTTTTTATCGTGCTTGTTGCAGCATTCAGTATTACCAATACTTTAATCACAGTGGTTGTTCAAAAAACACGTGAAATAGGACTATTGAAAGCGCTTGGAGCTTCATCCGCGACGGTGATGCGTCTATTTGTCTTCCAGGGGTTTCTCGTTGGAGTTATCGGCAGTAGTTTTGGAATGCTACTTGGAATAGGCGTAATCATTTACCGCAATAATATTCTACGATTAGTTGCCAAATATACTGGTCAGGAACTTTTTCCTCGGGAATTTTATTTTTTTAATGAGTTGCCGGCGCATATCGTTACCGGCGATGTTGTATTTGTTGTCGTTGTTTCAGTTTTGCTGTGTACATTTGGCGGGATAATTCCTGCATGGCGTGCGGCAAGACTTGACCCGGCAAAGGCATTGCGATATGAATAAAGGAAATTCGGCGATGGCTACCGCATCAAAATATCATCTAGAAGCAAGCAATTTGCATAAATCCTATAGCATTGGGAGCAAAACTATTCAAGTGCTTAACGGAGTTAATCTGCTGATTGAACGCGGTTCTTGGACTGCTTTGCTCGGAGCATCAGGTAGCGGCAAGACTACATTGTTAAATCTTATTGGACTTTTAGAACACCCTGAGCAAGGTAAAATTTTTTGTAATAACGTGGATTATGCATCAATTAATGGTAAATCTGCAGCTGCATTTAGAAATCGACACATAGGTTTTATATTTCAGGCCTACCACATGCTGCCGGAATTAACTATTCTTGAAAATGTAGCGCTGCCTGGTATGTTTGGCAATATTCGGTATCGTTCTGTTTATTCACGTGCGGAAGAGTTATTGGAGCGGGTTGGATTGAAGGACAGAATGAAACATCGTCCACCAGAACTCTCTGGTGGCGAACAACAGCGTGCCGCCATTGCCAGGGCGCTTATTAACTCCCCGGGTTTAATTTTGGCAGATGAACCCACGGGAAATTTAGATTCTGTAACCGGCGCAGGAATCTTGGAGATTTTTAGTGAGCTGCATCGTGATAAGAATGCACCAACAATAATCATGATTACTCACGATCATCAAGTTGCGGCGTTGTCTGATATCATTACGACTTTGCGTAATGGTATGATTGATTCTAAGTGTCATTAGCACTGTACTGAGCAATTATTAAAAAGCAGCCATTGGATTATCGCTATTTATGGTTATTGGAGTGAGTTATGCTATTCAACCTTGCCGTAATAATTTTAGCGGCCATGCTGCTTTACTGGGTATTTGAATGGTTGCGTCTGCCAGGTATTATCGGTATGATTATTGCCGGGATATTACTTGGTCCTGGAACTTTTGATGTTATATCTTCCTCGTGGTTGCAGTATTCAGGAGATATACGAAATGCGGCGCTAATAGTCATTTTGTTGCGAGCTGGATTAGGTATTGAACGCAAAATAATTAATAATGACGCCGGCACCATACTGAAACTTGGTACCATTCCAGCACTTTTAGAATGTAGCGTAATTGTATTAACTACTCATTTTATGCTTTCTATGGCATGGTTCGATGCCGTTATCCTTGGTGTGATAATTACGTCAGTTTCTCCAGCGATAATTGTTCCGCAAATGCTTGAATTACGTAAACGGGTTAAAAATTGTACATTACCTTCATTATTACTTGCCGGTGCGATGATTGATAATATTTTTATCCTGACAATATTTGGTGTCTTATTAGTTTTTATCTCTGGTGCTGCTGTTGATATCTCCCAAATTTTGCTAGGATTGCCAATCAGTATAATTATTGGCATTTGTGTTGGTGCTTTGGCTGGTCTTACTTTAGCTTGTATTTTTAACACTTTTTTAATCAGGGATACTAGAAAAGTTATAATTTTTATATTTACAGCAATTATTTTAGCTAAGTTAAACTCTATCCCGCACATATTGCCGCTTGCTGGGGTGATTGGAATTATGATGATGGCTTTTGTATTATTAGAACGTGCCAATGTCATTGCTCACCGAATTGCTGACAAAATTGGAAAAATATGGATACTAGCGGAAATTATATTATTTGTTCTGATTGGCGCATCGATTAATCTTAGTTCTTTGTGGCAAGTTGGGATAGTTGGGGTGGTCGTGATAATTTTAGGGCTTTTCGGTAGAGTTTTAGGTGTTATAATTTCTCTTTACGGTAAAAAATATAATCGTTCGGAGAAAGTGTTTAGTGTAATGACTTTTCTGCCCAAGGCTACGGTTCAAGCAGCTTTAGGTGCGCTGCCTTTATCTCTTGGAATGAAGTCAGGAGAGTTGATTTTGTCTATTGCAGTATTGTCAATTATAATTACTGCTCCAGTTGGAGCAATGCTAATAAAATACTATGGTGGAAAATTAGTTGATAACCGCAGTGTATAAAAATCAACTCTAACGTTTTTTGCTATTTAGCTTATCGAAGATAAATGCAAAGCGATAGCGGATCCGCAGTGTTTTATACCAGAAAGCTGCCGTATTAAGCAGTAAATATTTATAGTAAAGCTTAAGTTTACCGTGAAAATTTGGCCCTGTATAATAAAAAGCCATCATATATTTTGCCGGACCTTGAAAATGAATAAGATGAAAGCGGATTTGTGCATTGCGGGTGAGGTTTAGACAATAAGGAATACCAGATTGCCAGGTAAAAACTTTTTTGCCGAATTTGAATCGGTAAATTTCATTATCCCCGCCAAGCGATGTATTGATTTGTGTGTCGAATGTGGAATTATCGTGAACGCTTAACATATTGCAAATTGACCCTGGCAATGCGGCATTGTTAAATTCTGTTGCTGCTGTCATATCACTGAACCCGCCTAAAATATTGTGTTCGCGGTTATATGACCACATTTTTTGTAGTTGCAGCAATTTGTTGTTATCGTTGAAGAACGCAGGTAATGTCCGGCAAAATTCTGATAAAGCAGAAATTTTCCAATAGGAAATTCCGGCAGATGCACATTCTGGGCCATAAATTGCTAATGCCGCGATGTAATGCGAAAAAAGTGCGGCATTGACATCATTAATATCGGTATAGAGCAGCACGTCAGAATCACAGACAAAAAAATCAGTAAACTCTGAACTCAAAATAAATTCTTCTAATGCCAGCCAGCGCTGGAAACAAAATAACTCATAATTGTATGGATTAGTTGAATAATGCTGATAAATCCTGCCAAATTGTTCGGCTGAATTAAAATAGTCATTCATATTAACATGTTGTGCCAAGCCGGATAAATGTGAATTCGTTTCATCACCGAGCAATATTATTGGTGACGATGGCGAGGTAAATTTTGCTTGACGCAGAGAAAATTCCAGATAGGAACTATAGCCTTTATGAATAAAAATAATTGGTAACGCCATATTGCTCCCTGTTTATTGGTGGTTATTTTGATGGAGTTTGTTTGTCACGATAGAATTTAAGCAAATCTTGCAGTACGCGCCAAGCTGGAATCGCCAAAAGTAACGACTCTATTGAAAGTAAAATTGCAGTCAAGCCAATAGTCGTTTGCAATGATAGATTTTTTTGTGCAACGGCAACAGCCAGGCACACTCCCGAAATACCGCAGCTCATGATATATAGCAATCGTTTACGCGGAATGTGCATGTGAATTCTTTTGCTCAGTATCGCGAAAGAAACGATGCAGATGAAGAGGTAGGAAAGTGTAGTCGAAAACGCCGCACCGTTGATGCCAAATTTTGGGATAAATACTAAATTAGCAATAATGCTTAATATTGCGCCGCCAATCATCAGCACCGCAGCATGGAAAGCCTTGCCACCGGAATTTAAGGCACTTAAATAAAAGTTGGCGGCGGCATAAAATACTACCCCTAAGCTTAAAATTATCAACGGGGATGCGGCAGCGACGAATTGTGGTGCGAACAGTATGGAAATAATGATGCTTGCTGTAGGGATAATTCCAACTATCAAGAGGCATAAAATGATTATAAGGCACACCGTAACTGCATTGACTAATTTGCCAATTTCATCAGTTTTATTTTGCTGCCATAGCTCAGACACAACCGGAGTAAAGACTATTGGCAGAATGATTAATGTTTGCATAATTTGAACAATTGGCAGGGCAATATTATATAGTGCCACATCTTGCAGACCGCAAAACCATGTCAACATTAGTGAATCAATCGAATAAATTGTAGTTATACCTGCTAAGCTAAGCGCTGTCCAGCGGCATAAATGCCAAGTTTGTTTAATTGTTTCCGGAGCAAATGCTTGACTGAAAACTATTTTTAGTCCGAATTTATGCGAAGAAACTATATAAATTGTCATTAATGATAAAAGCGCGCAAAATGGAAACATAGCCGCTACGCCAAATAATCCGTTGGGACTGGTAAAAATATAAATTCCAACTAGCAATATCAGGCAGCGTACGGTCAAAATAATATTTTTAATTGTGAACGCTTTAACTGCATCGAGTCCTGCCAAAGCGATGCCTTCGGTAGATTGAAGAATCAGTAGCAGGGTAAGCGCTATAAATGCGTATTTGCCTTCAGGGTATTTGTAGTAGATATCCGTTAGCCATGGCGAAAGTACAATTAAAATCAAAAAAAACACAGTCCCGGTTCCGGCACGTGCTAATAACATCAGACTGTAAAATGAGTTGGATTTTGGGCTTTGTCCAGTTGCTCTTGCCTGAGCAATCAAAATTGTACCGCCTTGAGTCATCCCAAAATCCATAAATGCCATTAACAGCATCAATAAAGAAAATGCGCCGTATAAAAAACCGTAGGCTTCAGCCGGTAAATTGATGGCTAGATGACGCCGAATCAAATAATTAAATAATCCTACCATAATAGAGCCGGTTAAAGATACACACCCGCCCCAAAATAAGACTTTTAATGTTCCGTGACTATTGCGCATTTTTTTTCAACTCATAGACCGTATATTGTGAATTATCACACAATTTGATGAAAAGTTGTGAAGAATTTATTAACGCTATAAATGTTGTTGGATAAATTCTGACATCAACTGCTGAAGAACCGATTGGAGAAACTTTGGATTTATCAATGCCAATGAAGGCAATATTATTGATTTTTAAAAGGTCATAGATATCACGGTCAGTTTGTTTTTTCCAGACCTCCGTTGAAATTATCCATTGTGGCTCATAAGGCAGGAACCGCCATTTTTCCGCGTACATAAAAATCTTATTGTTTTTATTGCTGATGTCTGTTTTTCTGTTTTCTAATACTTTGACGACTGACTCAAAATCACTGCCAAGCATTCGCATAGTGTAAAGTTTATAGCACACTGCTCCAGTTTGCAGTGAACCAATTATTGCCAAGGTAATCAGCAGCAGTTTGCAATATTTATATCTGGATAACCACCACACCAAAGCAAAAATTAAAAATGGAATGCCAGGCAGAAAATACCTTATATCAGGCGATGCACGACCTAAAATATAGGTAGGTATTAAGTAACATAATGCAATTACTAAGCAGAGGAATGCTGGATGATTTAGTTTGCCACTGCGCAGTTGAGACCAAAAACTGCCAAGTCCAGCACAGACTGCCAACCAAATAATTCCGCCGGGATAGATAATCCAGTTCGCCGGCACTCTGATGTCGCCAGGATAGGCAATTGGCAATGCTTCTCCTTGAGGTGCCGAGACGCGGTTGTCAGAAATAAATTGTAAGTCTTTGAGAGTATTAAGCAGTTTTTCAACAAGAATGTTATGCGTTTTACCGCCAAAATAGTAAAACACCAGCACGTCAAATAACGCAATAAATAAGCAGACTAAAAAGATTGCGGTCATAATCCAAACGGAGTGGCGCAACGGCAATTTTCTTTCCTGCGCAAAAATTAAAAAACAAGCTCCAGGAAGCATCAAAACTGAATTTTCTTTAAAGAAAAAAGCCAGTCCTATAAGTAGCACTCCAGGGAAATAGTAACGTTTGAATATTAAGTAAAATGCAGTAACTATCAGCGCAGTTGCCGGTAAATCCTGATAAAACGCAAGGCCAAATAAAACGAAAGCTGGGAAAGTTGCCATCAGCACTAATAGCGCACTGTCCGCTAAAATATTATGATACAGATGCCTTACAGTCAAATAGCTGAATGTCATTAACAGAATCCAAAATATCAGATGATAAAACTGGACAGTCATAAATCCCGGAAAAATTTTGTATAATAGTGAACCCAAATAATGCCATCCCGGAACGTGCGGTCCCAGGCCAGAACGTTCCTTGCCGGCAGCTGTAATTAGCGACCAGCCAAAACTTACACCAGGCAGTTTTTCGCTTTGCGTGACCAATTGATAGTAATGTGCAATTTCATCACCTATCATCGGGGATGAACTATTAAGTCCGATATAGCACATAGCTGAAAGCGTCAACGATGCAACCGCAAAAGCCAAGACCAGCAGCTGTTTGCTTTTTATGGCATCTCCAAAACCAGCAGACATTTTTTCACCATTATTATGTTTTATCAAGATTATAAAGCCAATAGATTACGATAACCTCGTTTAGGACAATTTTAAAGCCAAAAGAGCTATTTTTAAAATAATTATGAATCTTTGCTGATTATTTTAAAATTATTCAGCATTGATTAATTATCTTGTTTATCATTGAATCCAGGTCTGCAATTTCACGCCGCCAGAATTGGTCATTGCCCCAATCAGGGAAATTGTGTTGAAATTGGTAATCCAGCTTTTGTTTACCACACCATGCAAGAAAATATATTTGCCGCATTGCACGCAAAGGCTCAATAAGTTTAATGGA
>CAZITV010000022.1:0-13862 GCA_964542255.1 uncultured Victivallaceae bacterium | reverse complement strand
GTCAGATTTATGATTTTTCATCTGGCAACTCTTTGAATAGTGCAGGGGGGATGCCTTGCTCAATATAACCAGCCTGGGTGTCGGTGAATTCAATTTTCGTGCGCCATCCAGGGCCGTAAAGATTAAGGTTGGAAACTAGCCAAAAATCATTTTCTTTCTTGAAAGATGACACTTCCAATGTGCGGTAAGTTTCTGCATCGGGGTGATATTTATTTTTGTACCACTCAACCTTTAATGGAAAAAAATAGCTGCTGCTAAAAAAAACTTTAACATGTTCATCGCTTTTGTAATCTTTGAGAATAAAAACTCGACATTCAGCGCCCTTGATGGTTTGACACTGAAGTTCACTAATAAATTCCCAATAGATGAAAGCCATGGCCAAGTCCTGCGGACGGATTCCGAATTCAGGCAGCAATGGCTGATGGTAACCATTTTTGTTTACAGGTATTACAGAAGTTCCTTCAGCCGGGTTCAAATAACTTTGCCCAACGTAATATCCTTGTTTATTATCAATAATAATCTGAGCTAAAACTCGGTCGCGTGCAAATAAAATTCCCATAAAGAGTGGGGCAGACACAGGTTTTGAATTTTTGCGCAAGTGAGAAATTGTTCCAGACATAGCGCCCCAACTGCGGTTTCGTCCCATCATTCTAGCCTTATCAAGGAATTGTTGCGAATTAGTTTCGGTTGATGCCCCGAGAACGCATGTCTGTACAATACTGATTAGCAATGATGTAATAATTATCAATTTCATATTTTTTTACAGTTTTTTGTAGTGTTCAAGCAAAGTTCAACTGCTTGGTCAATTTGTGAAACAAAGTGGAATTGTAATTTATTTTTTAGATTATTGGGGATATCTTCTAAATTTTTCCGGTTACTATCAGGCAATATTACCGAAGTGCATCCTGCAGTCAGCGCTGCCAGTACTTTTTCTTTAATACCTCCAACAGGTTTTACCTTGCCGCGAATTGTTATTTCACCTGTCATCGCAAAGTCGTTCCGTACAGGCCGGTTGGTCAATGCAGAAATAATGGCCACCGTGATGGTGATTCCTGCAGAAGGACCATCTTTGGGTGTCGCCGCATCAGGGATATGGATGTGCAAGTCAGACTTGCTAAATATCGCGTCAGAAATCTTGTATTTCTTCGAGTTTGCTCTAATAAAGCTAAGGGCAGCTTCTACGCTTTCTTTCATCACGTCACCGAGATTACCCGTCATTTTTAATTTGCCATGTCCAGGCATAACTGCTATTTCAACAGGTAAAACTGTCCCTCCGACGCTAGTCCAGGCTAAACCATTAGCAACTCCGACCTGTGGTATTTCTTGATTTGTGTCCTTATCGTATTTGTGTTGTCCTAGCAGCTTAACGACCATTTTTGTGTCAATTTTGGTGATATTTTTCTCGTCGAGTTCTTTTTGGACAATTTTTCTGGCAAGTTTTCGGCATATGCCTGCAATAGTCCGCTCCAATGAGCGCACACCAGCTTCCCGCGTGTAATAGTGAATTATATCATCAATCGCTTCCGCAGAGAAAACAATGTTTTTCAGTTTTAAACCATTTTCTTTAATTTGTCTAGGTAATAAAAATTTGCGGGCAATGTGTTTTTTCTCATCAAATGTGTATCCTGACAGTTGTATAATTTCCATTCTGTCCAATAGCGCAGATGGAATCGTATCGGTCATATTAGCCGTGGCAATGAATAATACCGAGCTTAAATCAAAGTCATATTCGATAAAGTGATCGTTAAATGTTTTGTTTTGCTGCGGGTCAAGTACCTCCAGCATTGCCGAAGCAGGATCACCACGGTAATCTCTGCCCAGTTTGTCGATTTCATCAAGCATAAATACCGGGTTGGTCGAGCCGGCCTTTTTCAATCCTTGGATAATTCTGCCAGGCATTGCACCGACGTAGGTTCGGCGATGCCCGCGGAGTTCTGCCTCATCTTTAATTCCACCTAGCGAAAATCTCACAAACTTGCGCTGCATAGCTTTCGCAATTGATTGACCTAGTGAAGTCTTGCCAACTCCGGGGGGGCCGACAAAACACAAAATTGGCGCTTTGCCGTCTTGTTTAAGTTTCAACACTGAAAGGAATTCCAAGATGCGTTCTTTTACATCTTTTAAACCGTAGTGGTCTTGGTCAAGGATTTTTGCTGCCGCGTCAATATCCAGCTGGTCTTTGGTGAATTGCTGCCACGGAATTGAAATTAGCCAATCAATGTAATTATATGCTACGTGATATTCCGGTGATGACGGTGGAATTACGTCAAGCCGTTCTAATTCTTTTTTTATTCCGCGCAATACACTATCTGGCAGCGTTATAGTTTTTAAACGTTCTTCAATAGCGGCAATATCAGGATTACTATTATTGCCCAATTCTTTCTGTATCGTTTTAAGCTGTTCTCTCAAGAAATACTCACGTTGCGACTTGGAAACAGCATTGTGAACCTGAGATTGTATGTCAGAACCTAAATGTAACACTTCCAATTCGCGGTTAAGCAGCACTGTAAGAATTTGTAAGCGTTCCCGTAGTGAGCTTGAAGTAAGGATGCTTAATTTTTCTTCAAAACTTATATTAAGCGTATCGGCAATAAGGTCAACCATTCTGACGTTATCTCCGACATTAAATATGGCAACTTTTAATTCGTCAGGAAAATGAGGAGAAATTGAAATAAGTTCCTGAAATTGATTAATGGCGTTTTTTGCCATTGCTGCAGTTTCAATAGAATTATCAGTTTCATCTACGATTTCTTTAATGACACCGTATTTATGTGACGCTTCGTCGCAAATAGAACTGTTTATTGAAATGCGTTTTAATCCACGCAGTAGTACTCTTACAGTTCCGTCCGGGAAGTTGAGCACTTTAACAATTCGTGCCAAAACTCCAATTTTCGAAATATTAGTTCCAAAAAAATCTGCTGTTTCAAATATATGATTGAGTTGCTCCTGAGATTGTGGCTGTGCATCCTGTGATAATTCCGGGAAAAAACCTATTATGCGGTTATCATTTGATGCCCGAGTTATCATTTGCACATTGTCTTGACCGTCTATTATTAATGGTGTCAGTGCAAAAGGAAATAGCACTGTACCTTTGATGCTGAGTAAAGAGACTTTGGTTTCATTTTTATTACTATTCTTGTGACCAAATCCGCCATCAACGGTTATGCTGTTCATTTTATCTGCCATATCTAACTCCGAAAATACGATTAATAAGTTTGCAAAAAAGTTGTTTCAACAATTCTATATGTTCAAAATTTTTTCTTTTATAATAAATTTAGAAAGTGCTTCACCTGCCAGATATAATGACCCGGTGATGAGCCGTCTGTTTAATGTTTTTATTTTCAGTGCTTCATCTAAATTATTCACTGCAACAGCAGGCACTGATGAATGTTTCCGTAGCAATGTGATTAACTCCTGCCCGTTTTTGCCAATGCGCTCCATTCCATCAGTAACTTGGACAAAAATAAATTCTGTGGCTAATGGCGCCAGATAGGCTAATATTTTATCAGTATCTTTATCTTTGAAGCTGCCTAAAATTATCGAATACTTTTCCATTGGAAAAATTCCACTCAAAGATTCAAACAGTGCCGCAGAACCATCCGGGTTGTGACATCCATCAATGATAGAACCATCCGGCATTAATTGAATTCTGCCGGGCCAATTAACTTTTGCTAACCCATGCAGTGCTTCAGTTAGCGAAAACTTGTATTGTTGTGATAAGTATTTGATAATCAAAAATACAAGTTTGAAATTTATCCTTTGCATTTTTCCCGCCAAGCTAAGGCGGATACTATGTCCCTGGTAATCAAAGTTTTGAAAAATACCAGATTTATCCGCAAAATGCTCTACTCTACCAATGTAGTCTTCAGGTACTTCATGCAGTGGTGAGTCATTCTGGATGCATTTGCTGCGAATAATCATTTCGGCTTCTGCCGGAAGTATATTACAGAATACAGGCACATTGTTTTTTATTATTCCAGCTTTTTCTCCAGCAATTAATTGCAGTGTATCGCCTAAATATTCTTGGTGTTCTAATGAAATTGACGTTATCACAGACAATTCTGGTATAACTATGTTGGTCGCGTCAAAACGTCCCCCCATTCCTGTTTCCCAAATAACCCAATCAACATTCTGCAATTTAAAATACACAACGGCCATAGCAGTCGTAAATTCAAAAAAAGTCGGATAGCTTTTTGATGCAATCATCTGCTCAGCTACTGGTTTGAGCATCTCTACTGCACTGCAAAAATCATCCTCATTAATCGCTTTGCCGTTTACCCTGAAACGTTCAAAAATTGAAAGCAGGTGGGGAGATGAAAAAAAACCGGTCTTAAAACCCGTTTCACGTAAACAACGTTCCAGCATCGCACTGACTGAACCTTTGCCATTGCTGCCTGCAACGTGAATAAAACGCAAATCCCGTTCCGGATTGCTAACCGAATCCAATAACTGACTTACTTGTTCCAAGCCTAGTTTTATGCCAAACTTTTGTAAAGAATTTAGAAAACTTAGCGCGTCAGTTAATCGGTGCATGACAAAATAGGTTTTAGAATATTTTAGACCAGCACGGCATACTGGTATTTTCGCTAACACTGATTAATGGACGAAATTTTCCTGTCCAAGTATCAACTACGCATAATGATGATTTAGCTCCGGAGCGTCTGCTGCAAACTACATAACGATTATCAGGCGCCCAGGATGGTGATTCCCAGTGTCCAGGTGCACCGCCAAGAATAGCACCAGAAGGTTTTTTACCTTCTAAATCCAAAACTGCGATAGTATATTGCCCTTCAAATTTAGCTGAATAGGCTATTTGATTGTCTTTAGACCAGTCCGGAGTTGCTGCTTCGGAGCCAATTGTTGATAGTTTGGTAGGCGTTCCACCGGTGGCGCTGATGCGGTATAGCTGCGGTGTTCCAGATTGATCGCAAACATAAACAATTGAGCCACCAGTCGGTGACCAGCATGGCGAGGCTTTTACAGCTTTACTGCTGGTTAATCTGCTTTTAGCATCGCCATTGACGGATTTTATGTAAAGTTCAACCTGTCTGTCTTTACTGGTTATCAGTGCAAGATTTTGTCCATTGGGAGAAATCGACGCACCGGCATTTAGTCCGGGATATGATGTAATACGGCGACTCATCTTAGGATTTAGTTGAGTCTGGACGATGTCTGTTTCAGATTTTGAATATACAGTATAAGCAATTGATTTACCATCAGGGAACCATCCGGGTTCCACGCAAAGAGTTGAGAATGAGGTAATGCGTTGTAGTTCCCGGCCATCAATGTCACATGTCCAAATATTTTTTATCCCAGGAGATGTTTCTGCACTGAATACAATTTTAGAAGCACAAATCCCATCAATTTTAAACGATTTCTTTAAAATGGCATCTATCGCCAGTTTTGCCGCGCGGCGTGCATCAGATCCTGAAGTAGTAACCGCGCAGACAGTGCTGCCATCTTGTTTCAATGACAAGTTTAAGTTTTTCCCGGAATAACTTCCGGATAAAGTATAATCTGTTTTTCCACCAACTAAGACATCGAACCAACCACACGCGCTAATCAATGAATTTACTTCATTTGATGCCTGTGCATCTCCTGTTACACCTTCGAAAAATAGCGTTGGATTACCGGCAAATGCTTTGGCTCCCTTGATAATTCTAACTTGACCATTTGTCTGATATGGCAGAATTAGAACCATGCCGAACATCATTGCGATAATAATCTTTGTCATAATAGCATTTACCATCATTTTTATCTCCTGTAAATAAATTTTTTTAAATGTTTTAACTACGTGCATTGCGTGAAATCTATATTATTGCTGCTGTTCACTCCGCCTGGTCTATACCAAAATATTAATCAGTAATAAAAACATACACAGAATTATTGAGCAGCACCGTCTCTATTGTTTATTGAAATTACTAGTAATATATCATTGTTTTGGTGTTTTTTACAATTAATTATGCAATGAAACAATGAAAAACTCTGCCTTAATATGAAAAAATAGGAAGATAAGTGTAAAAATGTTTAATATTCTGAACAGATTGTTGTATCATTGTTTGATTTTGTGGAGCTTAGATTGTTCCCTGAGCTTATTTTCAACTGCAACCAAGTTGGCCATGATTTGTGCATTGCCAGGAGATAAATCTGATGCTTTTTTGAAATAATTATAAGCACTGTTTAGATCATCAATGAAAAGTGCCGCTAAGCCGCGATAGAATAATGCATTTTCGGCTGCTTTAATACTGTCAGCATGTTTTTTTAGAAAATTTGAGGCAGATGTTTTATCGCCATGCTTTAAATAAAACTTGATGATTGCTGAGACAACTTCATCATTACCACCAGCGATAACAACTGCAAGATTTATTTTATCTTCATTGTAGAGACTTAATAACCGCGTGATTGCTTCGTCATTATTGTTGGCAACGAGCAGCATTGTTTCAAAATATTTTTTAAGCAGCGTTATCTTCATCTTTTCTTCTGCACTCATCCAAGGTTTTGCTTGGATATTGGCGGTCAGTTTCGCGGCGTCTTGAATATTGTTATTGGCGAGTTCTCCTGCTGCCAATTTTATCATCGCTCCATAGTTAGCGTTTTTTCTATCACATATTTTTTGATATAAAGCATAACCATTTTCCCATGCCGGCATATAGAAGATGTTGCCCATCGCTAAAGAGATTGTATAAGATATTATTGCCAACGGCAATACGAACAGGAATTTTTTAGGCAAGAATATTTTCATTTCAACACTGTCAGCGCTGTTTGCAGTTGCGTCTGAGAAGTTAAATTTAGAAGATATTATTCCAAGCAGCCATAGTATGAAGAAGGATGGGATATAGCTGTAACGGTCTGCAAAATCGGTGTTGCTGAAAGAAAATAAACCAATAACTGGTAACAATGCAACAATAAAGCATATTATTGGCGGAAACACCTGGTACAGCAAAAACTTTTTACACCTATAAAACAGTAATAATAAACATACAAACAATGCCACATAAAATAACGCAATTATCATTAAGTCGAATCCATATGGCTCGAAAAATGGGTAAATTGGAACTAGTTCTCCAGGGAAAAAAGTTTTCATTGAATACATCATAACATTATTGCTGACCAGCAGAATAGTTCTGATAAAATCTTTCTCAGGAGCAGTGAAGTCATTGGCAATATGCTGGATATAGACCAACTTAAGCAGAACATAGATAACGGCAACAATAATATATGGCCATAACTTTTTGAACACTCCCCCCAATGACCATGCTTGTTGACGATAAACTAAAAGTAAAAACATGATCGCCGGAATTGTAACACCTAATGGTTTAGTAAGGCAGGTTAATATCATCAAAATTAATGCCGTAGCACTGAAGTAATTCCCCAGTTTGAGCGATTTTAGCCAATACAGCAGGCAGCCAAAATATAATGTGCCCATCATCACGTCCTTGCGTTCTGCTATCCACACTACAGACTCAATGCGTTGTGGATGTATTGCATACAAAATTGCAAGAATACAACTTGTTCTGGAAGTTAACCCCAACTCCTTGAATAAATAGTATATAACGGTCACTGTCGCTACATGCCAAATAATATTTTGCAGATGGTATCCTGCGGGATTGGTTCCCCAAATGCTATAGTCAAACATATAGGAGAACATTTGCAACGGTGTATATAGACCAATGCACGAATTTTTTAGCCAGTACAAAATATTTGCCCAGGTCGGTGATAAGTGGAGATTGCGCACAACATAAGAATAATCATCCATCTGCAGGAATGAATAGTTGAGTGACCTGAAAAAAAACAGTATTACTGCCAACCCGGGAAGAAGCGGCAGTATTTTATTCTCTTGTTTTTGCCAATAATCAACTAATGGCATATTGTCTCCGCTTTAAAGTACTCTCAGCAATTGAACGGTTATTGTAATGATTCCAATTATCTTTGTCAGGATATTTTATCACTGATTAGTTTGAATAAATTTTCATGTTCATCTGACCATGGTGACGGCCACAATTCAAGTAAACCGCATTTAATTTTATCATTATCTTTGCCAAACAGCTCTGTTGCCGCCAACGCTGCGCCTTCGGCGAGGATCACTGGCTTAATTCCCTGCTGCAGAACCAAGCGCATCGTTCCTATTATTCTGTCGTTCCAGCTTAGTTTGCGCGGCAGATCACGCGTAATTCGTGAAATCGCGTCTCGAAGGAAAGGGTTGGTCATTCTTGTAAGCAGATCTTGTGCATAACTGTCAAAGCCTGCTTCTGTGAAAAGTTGGTCTTTGCCAGACCATTTGCGGCATAGTGCCTGACCAGATTCAGCTTTGAATGCGGTAGATGCTTTTTGCATTAAATCATCTATTTCACGCAGTTCACTCATATAACTTTTGCCATACTGTGCGCCTAGGATGCCTAATAAAAAGTGGATGGCATTATGACCGTAAAGTTTCGCCTCTTCAAAAGGATAAAGGTCAGATTTTACAAATAAATTTTTAACTTGGCGTTCAGCGATGCCAGGTGCGTCAGAAATTAATATCTGATTAAATTCCTCCACCAAATGACCACGGTCAGCACTTGGACAAAGAGGCTCCAGTCCATTGTGCCTGCAGTCCGATAAATCAACAACACCGCTCATTTTCCCCACAACGGTATTTAAATAATATGTCTTGGTAAAATTTTCCCCAATTGCCTTTTCAAGTTCTTCTGCAGCATGATTGTTATTCTCTGCCGTATATATAAAACGGCGGCGCTGTGGTTGCCTGGCAAAGCCTTGCCTTAACCATACCGCGACATGCTGAAAAAATTTAACGCTGGGTAAAGCTGTGGCTAGTTCGTCAGCTTCTGCTGCCGCAGTAATTAAGTGTTGCAGGTCGTCTGTGTCAAGCGGATTATAGACTTCTACGTTATGATAAGTTTCGGTGTAGATTTCGCAGTCTTTCGCAATATTGATAGTAACTTTACCACCAGTTGAGTTTATCGCTTCTTTTAGTTTATTGTCAACTTCGGCGATAACGATGCGGTTAAAATTACCTTTTGCCGCGCCTGATAAAAAAATACCAGTTTGTATTGGTCCGAGTCCGATTCCTAGAAACACGCTCATGGTTTTTCCCTTTATTGTTAATGCGTCAACAGCAATTATTTTTTTGTGCTCGATAAGCAGACCATCGTAAGTCTGATAAAGTAATCAATTCAGATTGTACTGCCTGAACAACGTATCCGAATATATGATTTTAGCATAATTTATAAAGATATTTATACAAATATCTATACATGGCGGACATCAAACTAAAAATACTCATAAAAGCCTTAAATTCAATTCACTAACCGTGAATCATTTGAAAATATTATGTTTAACCGTTTTTGAATTTATTGTTTTTTCTCGAAATTAAATGATGTTAAACTGGCTTTTTTACATTTTTTCAATTATATTCAAACTCATAACACATTAATCTGGAAGTAAGTCATATTGGTTATTTATTTAAATTTAATATTGTTGTTTTTATAATGGGGCATTCCTATGGACACATTGAGGACAATCATCGCTTGGCTAGTTGTAATCGCAACAGTTTTATTACCACTAAAATTTGGTTCTATTACAGGATTGCCGGAAACAACTGCATATTACCCTGACAGCTTATTCGCTTGGATAGTAATCTGCTGGCCGGCAGTATCGTTTCCGTTGATAGCAGGGGTGCTTGCTTTGATTTCTCTGGCAGTATTTCCTGTAAGATGGAATTTTTCACGCAGCTTGAATATAACTGTGGTATTTTGGCTTCTGCTGGCGTGTGCATCTTTATTGGGAAGCATCGATGCTTCAACTTATGATTTCGTTTTAATGCAAGTAGTACATATTTTTGGTGTTGCCACGTTTGGGATAACGATTTATTTGGTCATAATCAACCGTCCAGACTTTAAAATTTATATTATCGCCGGGTTATTCGTCGGAACTATTCTTACTGCCTGGTTTGGAGTTGAGCAGATGATTTTCGGGTTTGAAGAAACAAGAAAATTCTTAGAGATGCAGGAAGCTCAATACGGGGTCAATTTTTCTGGAGATTTCAAAGCAAGAGTATGGGATAACAGGGTTTTTTCGACATTCGCAGCGTGCAATTCTTTGGCAGGTTATATGCTCTTGACCATGCCGGTGTGTTTCTTCTTTTGTTGGAAAATATGTGGCAATATTGAGCCAATCAAGGTTTCCAGAATAATTTTCATTTCTATACTGGCAGCATTGCTTGGAGTAGTTTTTTTTGCAACAGTCAGCCGTGCGGCGTATTTGTCACTCGTACTTGCAATGGTTCTGTTTATCATGCTGTTCCCAGTCCCGCGCGGTATAAAAATTGTGTTTTTTATTTCACTGCCGATAATAATTATTACAGGTGCGTTAGTTATTATGTACGCTGGACGCGGATTTCACTCAATGATGGTTAGAGTTGACTATATTTATTCTTCTTTTTTGATGTTTCTTGAACATCCATTTTGGGGAACAGGCTGGGGAGACTTTTTTCATGATTATATGCGTGTTAAATTTACCGCGTCCAAAGAAGCCCCGCATAGTTCACACAATATCCTTATGGATTTCCTTTCACAAACTGGCTTCTTCGGCTTTATCGCCTGCATTGCCGCTGTTTTCTATCCATTGATACAGATTCGGAGAAAAATTCGTCTGAATCCAGCCTTGCTGTACTCATCGGTGGAATCTTACTTATTCTTGGGCATATCTGCCTTTTTTATACATTCGCTGATGGACGTCCATCTGCAAATACCCGGCTCTATGGCAGCTGCTCTGGCAATGATGTTAGTGGCTATTTGTCCCAATGACGAGCCTATTTCTAGCTACAAAAAGAAATCCAAAAATATCAATGTCATTGTCACCATAATAATTATTATTACTGGCATAATTTCTATTAGTGGTGGCTATCAGCTATTACTTGCAGATTATTCCTTCGCCAGTTTCGCCGAAATTTGTTCAACAAAAGGTAAAACAAAAATGGATTTTGCTAAAATTCAGCCAGAACAGATTAAAATTGAATTAGAAAACTGTTTGCGTTATCGTCCATATTCCCCATTCCCATGGGCAACTGCCGGAGATTATATGCTTAATAGCGGTTATCCCAGTCTCGCGGAAGAATATTATCTTGAAGCATTAAAACGGTCACCAATGCGCTCTTTCTTATATCATCGGTTGTATTTGTTGCAGTCAGTTCAAGGACGTGATGATGATGCTAAACTGAATTTGGAACAAGCAAAAAAACTTTTTCCCAATAATCTTGATTATAACCAGCAGAAAAATAATAATCGCGAGTAGCACTAATATGTTATTGATTTGACAGTGAAGCCATTGGCATTAAGCAAGTTTGCAATTAATGATGATTTCTCCCGCGTCAGAGATGGATATCGGCATATCCATGCGCAGGCTTGCCAAGGGTAGGGCATGGCTGAAAGGAAAACCAGAAAGAACCGGGATGGGTAAAGTTTGGGCAATTCTCACAAACAGCCGCTCTAATTCGTTTGCACTGCCGCAATCAATAAATTCGCCAAGGATGAGCCCGGCGCATTCTTGCAGCACGCCAGCCTGAAATAACTGAGTTAAATATCGGTCAAGCTTATAGATGGGTTCGTTCAAATCTTCGATAATCAATATCTTGTTTTTGAATGATGGGAAATATGGTGTGCCGATGCTCGCCGAAAGTACTGCTAAATTTGCTGCTACAGGATAACCGGATGCAGCACCGGGATTGTAATAGCAAAATGATTTTCCTTCCGGTGGTGTCAATGCTGTTGTCTCACCTGATAGTGCCGCATAAAGGTATTGGGCAGTATAATTTTTACCGGAGTTTTCGATAAGTGCTTCGGTTAGCTTTGCCGCCATGGGCGCAACTATCGGAATGCCCGCATTATTTTTTAACATTGCTAAATGCAGCGCAGTGATATCACTATACCCAATAACCGGCAGGCGCCTTGACCTCAACAACTCCCAGTCAATCAGTGGCAGCAGATGAGCAGAACCAAATCCTCCACGGGCGCATAATATTAAATCAACACTTGTGTCATGCCAGCATTGGTGTAAATCATAAACACGATCGTTTACATCTGCAGCCAAATAGCACTCGCAATTACTGCTAAAAACATGAGGCATTATGGTAACGTTTAATCCATGGCTTTGTAACAAATCAGCCCCAGCATAAATTTTATCTTTTGCCGCAGATCCGGCCGGAGCAATTATTGCGATATGTTTAATATGCTTAGGAAATATATCACTCATAATTGTCTTGTGTATGTTAATATTGACTTATTTACAATGGCATTTTCAAGGTTAAGAATGGAGCTTGAGGATGCCGGGCTCTTGATGGTCAAAAAATCTTTTCGTTATCGGTTAATTTAGTCAGTTCTAAATAATAGTCAACCATCTTTTTGTACCATTCTTTACTTTTTTACACTTTTTCCTGCTCATAACCGCTATGAGTGCAGCCAATTTGCCAGAAGATTGCCTATCCATCATTTTTGTCTTCATCATGAGCAACTTTTGTTAACTCTCTTAAATTAACACTTTTTAAAATGGGCAATGATAGTATGCTTATTGGAATAATTATTCTGGCGGCGCTAGGTTATTAAATGATAATTATTAAGGTTTAAGTAGTGGTACGCCCGAAGGGATTTGAACCCATGACCTTCTGCTCCGGAGGCAGTATTTTGCTACCTCGAATGGTCTTGTTTGTGCTAAAATGAAACATCCTAAAACCATGTAAAACACTATGTGCTTGTAGCATTTTCTGTAGCAAGTTTTAAGGGTTATAAACCGCAAAAAACAGCGATTCAAACTCATTTGCACGACAGAGAATAGACACTATCAAATAAATATAGTAAATATATTTTGCGATTATTTGAGCATAAGCTTGTTTCGGCCAACTTTTTGCCCAATTTAACGCCATTGACGCAGATGCTTTTATTATCCAAAAAGTCCAGCATGCTGGACTTTTCATATCACCATCACCCGCCATACCCCGATCTTTGATATGCTACTGTTTAAAACTACCAGCAAGTACGGCATAATATATGATGGCTATTATTAGCTACCGCTGGATCATTGTGCCAACCATGACTTTTTCTATGCTATATAACCAACAATTTTTAAAGTAGGAGACAGCTATGAGTATAAACGCCTATTTGGTATTGGAATCAACTGTTGCTGTGGAAACTGACTGCTGCTGCTGCATTATCAAGAAGCTTTCATTGCGACCATCATTTCGACTTGGCGGTGAATGTGATGGGCTGGTACATTACAATAGCCTTAGTGCCTATGGTGCCGGAGAGTTTGCGGTAAATGTCGGAGCTATCCTGGACTTTATCGCTAGTGCTCAACTTGAACCGGATGTAAAAACGACTTTGCTGGAAGATGTAATTGGCAAACGCCGTGATGATGAAGTCAGATACGAATGTATGTGAACGCTAGAGCATAAGCTCTAAAATTATTAACCTAACAACATAAAGTAGAACAGGGTAAACAGCAGCTCATGGGTGAGATCCAGCCGAAGTTATTGATTGGCGCGATTATCGTACTGTTGATTACCTTCTTCGGCGACACCATCGCGGAAAAGTTAATGGAACAGCTCGTTGCCGAGTTTCAACTTACTCCGGAGAAGCAGTCGGTACTGTTAAGCTGTGGGCTTCTTTTGCTGTGCAGTATTATAGGAATATGGAGCCTGAACCGCTGCACCGCCGCCTGGTTACTGCCGATAATGCTGTTACTGTCAGGAGTTGCTGCGGTATTCTTCTTCGGTTATATTCCCACACTATTCGGTACTGAACGCGAATCCCGCCACTTGGCAATGACTAGAATTAAGCTGTTGATGTTCGCCGCCGGTGTTATCCTGGCGG
>CAZITV010000021.1:11413-23530 GCA_964542255.1 uncultured Victivallaceae bacterium | reverse complement strand
TAAGGACTTATGTTGAGACGCAAAAAGCAGCGACCGACTTTTGGCGGGTTCATCTTATTTGTTCCGACTGCCTGACGATATCCGTATTGTCTGAATTATAAAATAAAAATGCGGCAAGTTCTGTATTTCAGTTGCGCAGTGCATCAGATATTAAATCCAGATATGTTGATCTACCAAAATTGCCAACCTCGCTAGACGGCCAATTAATCTTTGGTGCCAATTATTGCCATAAATACTCGTTATATGTATAACAGACATTTGTCGATATCCACAAGCAATTCTCAAAATTCCATTGTCATTAAAAATTATTGGAGTGCTGCTCAGCGTTAAATAATCAATTTAACTCTGCATAATAGTACTATTTATGTTGATTTATGATAAATTTTGTGGTATGTTTTGTTGTTGCGCATGAAACAGATTTTAAATACGTCTCAAAAAATCATATGGTAAAGTCAATGATTAAGAATTTATTTGGAGGTGGGTGGATGTTATCAAAAACGACGGTATTAAACTTTATCGCGGTACTGTTACCGCTATGTGTTTTTGCGGCGGAACCGAATGAGTTGACAGTCAAAGCAGTGCTATTTCCGTTCAGACAAGCGGTAATTTCAGCGGAAGTTGACAGTTCGGTAAAGGGATACTTTTTTGAAGAAGGTGAAATATTTAAACAGGGCGATGTTATTGCGAAACTGGACGACCGTGCCTATATGCAGAAATTAGAAAGGGCTAAGGCAGCAAAGCTTGAAGCTGAATCCGGCGTGCAGTTTTCCGATAAAAGCTACCAGCGCAATATGGATATGTATAAAAAAGGCATTCAAGGAATGCAGGAATTGGAAAAAAGCGAATTAGATAAAGATGTCAGCGTCTCAAAATTGAATTTTGCGGTAGCAAATATGAAAATGGCAGAACTGGATCTGAACGCCTGTAAATTGACGGCACCATTCGGCGGCAGATTAGTAAAGAAGCAGGTTCAAGAACACGAGTTTATCCGGGTTGGTCAGCCGATTTTCAGCGTAATAGATGACAACCAACTGCTCGCTGTAATGCATTTACCGTCTGAAGACATTACCACAGTCAAACTGGGCATGAAGATGAAGATTGTGGTTGATGAAACTAAAACTGAGCACGAAGGCACTATTCACACCATTTCTGGCGAAATTGAGCCTGGCAGCCGCACCTTTGAAATCAAGGTACTGCTCAACAACAAAAATCATCAACTTACCGCCGGAATGTCCGGGAAATTGCTCAGAAAAAAATAACGGAAAAGCGAAGTAGTATTATGAATGATAAGAGCGACAAAGAAGTTTTGTCATTGCGTGGAAAAGTTAACGCACTTTCCGCTGTTTTAAGACTTGGGCACGAAGCTTTCGACAAACATTCGCTGGACGAATTGGCAATTCATATAGTCAACAACAGCAGGATAGTATCACCATACGTCAGGGCATCGCTGGTTGACATTCGTTCCGGCTGGCCCAAGATTCTGGCAGTTATGGGACAACCGGAAGTAAACGCGAATACTGAATATTGTATTAATTTAGTCAATCTTGTTCAGCCGTTTAGCCATTTAGAAAAGCTAACGATGCCGACTGTAGCCTTGCTGGAAGAGATTAAGGCGAGGCGAGGCGCTTTTGACGCACTGGAATACTTTTCCGGTTATGACCGGCAATTACTGCTAATGCCGATTCCTGTAGCGCACACCGGCAAGGGGGGGCATCAGAAACCTTTTATTTGGGTGCTCGAATACACCAATGATGTTAATATGAACAGCGCCGGCAGTTTGCTGCCGCTCATCTGCCAGCATTATGGCGAAGCGCTGGCGTTGTTACTGAAAGATGGCAGACGCAAACTTATTCATCATGAATTAAACCGCAGCAATTGGCTTAAACCATCAAAGCTGGCGGTAATAATTGCGATCGTATTTTTTATTGCGATGTTTGCGGTACGGGTCAGCCAAAGTGTTTCTGCCGATTTTGAGATTGTACCTGCCAAAGAAAACAATTATTATGCACCATTTGATGGTATTATTGCAAAATGTTTTATGAAAAACGGAGATACTGTAAAAGCCGGAGATAAAGTGCTGGCATACGATACAAACGAACGGGAATTTGATTTAGCCGGGGCTGTAAACATTTTCAACAAAACTTCCGCGCAGTTAGATTTGGTACAACAACAATCTTTTAAAGATATCAGCAAACGCGGTGAAGTAAGGTTGCTGGAACTGCAAAAAGAAAAATCAGAAATCAGCATCACCAGAAATAAATGGTATATTGTAAAGAGCTTAATCAAGGCAGAACAGAATGGTATTTTAAGTATTGGTGAAAAAGACAAACTTGAAGGAAAGGCTGTACGCGCCGGTGACAAGCTCTTTGAAGTTTTGACCACTGGCAATCTCCATGCAATGGTTTTAATTGACGAACAAAACGCATCAGTACTTGGACCGGACTGCAAGATAACGATGTATCTGCACGCTAAACCGGAAATGCCGATAGTAGGGACAATTATCGCCACCAGCCCAAAACCAACCTTGACTGAAAAAAAGACTTACTGCTACCAAATCCGACTTGAATTAAACCAGTCACAACAGAGTGAATTAATTTGCGGGATGCGTGGTGTGGCCAGAGTATCCGGAGCCCGAGTAAGCCTTGGTTACTATTTATTCCGCAATTTGGTACTCTGGTGGCGCAGGATATAACGCGGAGCAGTATGAGCGAGGACAAACAACCCGAAAAAAAACATTTCACGGGTGAACTGCGCACGGATTTGGAAATCTTCAAAGGTGAACCAGATTCAAACGGCAAACCTAATTGGATTATTTTCGACCCTGTTAGCGATAAATATTTCCGTATCAGCGGCGAAGACCACAGCATTATTGGCACTATTTCAGAAAATTGCGAGGTAGATGCGTTTATTGAAAAATTATGTCTGCGCGGAATTCACTGCAAAAAAGACAAGGTGCTGCGCATACTTAATTTCCTCCACCAAAGCAATTTAATGCTGCCAATTTATCATGTTACTGAAGAAAAAATGCTAAAGTTCCGCGAAGCCAAACGGCGTGCATTCATACATATGCTGCTGAACACTTATCTATTCTTTAAAGTGCCAATTTTAAAACCAGACAGACTGCTGGCCCGTACCATTGGCGTAGTGACTCAAATTTTCAATTGGTGGACGCTCATGTTTATCACGGTCATCGCGGTCAGCGGTTATATTTCACTGATTACTGGTTGGCACAAGTTCACCGCCGACTTATTGGGTACCATTAACCTGCAAGGGTTAATCCGCTACTCACTGGCAATTGTTCTCATCAAATTTGTGCATGAATTTGCCCACGCTTATACAGCCAAAGCCTGCGGTATCCGTGTCAGACGTATGGGGGTCGCATTTATTATTTTTTTCCCGCGCCTTTATACTGATTTAACCGATTCATGGCGAATTCCCAGCAGGAAGAGCCGCTTTTGGATAGACAGTGCCGGCATCATCAGCGAATTACTGATTGGCGGTTGGGCTGCATTGGTTTGGGCATACTCGGGACCTGGTGTCACGCAATCGGTAGCATATTATATTTTTGCGGTCAGTATCATTAACACGGTATTGATTAACGGCAATCCGTTCATACGCTACGATGGTTACTATCTATTAATGGATGTAGTTAATATTGATAATCTGCAGTCACGCAGCATCGAGCGTATCCGTGAAAACTTCAGACACTACTGTTTTGGCATCGAATATACTAATAATGACAACACCCGCGGAATAAAAAAAGCCTTTCTGATTTTCTTTGGCATTGCGTCGTTCCTTTACCGAATATTCCTTTATACTTCAATTATTTTAATTGTTTACTTTCAGTTTACTAAAACACTGGGTATATTACTGTTAGTCTTGGAGATTTGGCTGTTAATAATTAAACCGTTTATGGCGGAATATAAAATGATTAAGTTACTGAAAAATAAAATTAAAAAAAGAAATGCCCTGTCTTCTATGATTGGAACCTGTGCTGTACTGTTGGCACTGTTTTTACCGTTACCGTGGAATATTTCTCTACCCTGCGAAATCAAGCCGGCACAGACCACACTGCTTTACGCCAAAAATGACGGATATCTGGAAATGCTCTATTTTGATGATGGCAATCAGGTTAAGCTCGGTCAAAAGGTAATGACACAATACAACCCAGCAATTGGATGGACACTGCGTGAGAGTCAACTGGAACTGGAAATATGCGATTTTGAGCTGGATTCAGCACAAAGCAGTATTACAACCCTGGGACAAACCCAAATCAAGCTTCAAGCAAAACGCAATGCTGAAAATACGGTAAAAGAGTTCAAACACAAACTTAATTCACTGGAATTCTATAGCCCTATTGATGGGGTGCTGGCGCTTTATGACCGCCACCTAAAGCAGGGCAAATGGCTGCGTAAAGGCGAAATTATCGGAGAAATATTCAATCCTGACAAAATGATTGTTACTGCTTATATCCCCGAAGCAGAACTAAAAAAGATTAACGGCAATGAGCATGTATCCATTGCTTTGACTGATATGCCGGGCAGCTTTTCCGGAAAAATAGTTTCACCGGTGACACCTTCCCCGGTAGTATTACCGCCGTCACCGTTACTGCACATTTTTGGTGGAAAAATTACCTGCTATCCCAGTGATGAACAAAATACCTTTATGCCGTTAGAGCCCCATTACCGCATTGATATTGAATTTGACCGTAAACCGGATATTCCAGCGGCAGGACGCACCGGGACGATTTGGTTAAGAAAATACTCATCTGTCGGCGGCACCATTCTGCGGAATACATTCTCTACGCTGCTGAAGGAATTGTCTTTCTGACCATGCTGGACAAACCGCCGGTACCGTTGCGGCACCCGCATTGAATTAAAAAAACGCAATCCTGTTGTTATTGGTGTTTCAGTTTGACTGGTTGTGATTCTTTTTTCTGTCACGATGGATATTTAGCCAGCGGCGATGTACCCACATCCACTGTTCCGGCTTTTCTGCAATCATTTTTTCTAGCGCCGTGGTAAACATTTGCGTAATGACTTTGACGTCATGTTGTTTGTCGCCTGTTGGAGTGTAACGAATTAATTCTCCACTGTAGAACTCAAAACCAAAATTGTTATCCAGGCGCCGGGTTACCTCCGGCATAATTGGCACACCGGTTTTTAGGTGCAGCAGTGCCGGTGTGGCGTGAGTACGGCACGGTTGACCAAAAAACGTGGTTTCAATTCCTTCGCCTGAGCTTGCATGCTGGTCAGCTAAAATCGCAATGGTTTTTCCCGATTTTAGTGCTTTGAACAGCTCTTTGACACCATGTGTTTTGCTGACGCTGGTATGCGAACCTGATTCTCGATTTCTTAAAATGTATTTACCCACCAAATAATTGGCAAAAGGCCGCATGATCGAAACCATCGGTATGCCGGAAATATCCGCATAGCCGGTGCCGGCAACTTCCCAATTGCCGTAATGCGCAGTAACGATAATTACATTTAGGTTTTCACCTTTCGTGCCAAAAACCTGCTGCACTGTTTCAGGATTACCGCTGCGCTTAATCTTATCAGATGAATATAGTTGATTCATCTTGATGATTTCCACTAGCAGTTGAGAAAAACTGAAGAATGATTTGAGTGCAATACTTTTTGCCAGAGCCGGTTCAGTGGCAACGTTGGCATGTAAAATATGCTTTATTGCGCGATTGCGGTGTTTACGGTCAATGATAAACAGCAGATAAAATATCCATCGGCTCAAACGGTATGCCGATTTCAAGCTCATCCACTGAATCATTTTATATAAAATAAAGAACGGTATAAACTCAAGGATAATGCGCAAATTACCCTTAACGCGTTTTCGCTTGTGACTATTATTTTTCATTGCCAACAAATCCAGAATTACATTGCATCCGGCACACCAATGGTCATCGTTTGCAGACCATCTGTCAAAATAGCACAAACCGCTCGGCAAATGGCTAATCTTGCCCGGATTAATTCCAACTCGCCGGCGGTTAGTACCGGACATTCACGATAAAAACGATTGAACGATTTTGCCAAAGTTAGCAGATATTCTGCCAGTACTGAAATGTCTTTTTTGTCTGCCGCTTCCTGCAGCGTATATGGGTAGAAAAAAGCAGTAATCGCGACATCTTTTTCTTCTGCTGTCTGCAACAAAGACCAATTAACTGGGGTTGTCAGAGTTTTAATGGCATCCGTGGCTTTGCGTTCAATAGATTGTATCCTGGCGCACACATATTGGATGTATGGTCCGGTATCACCTTCAAATTTAACTGAAGCCTGTGGGTCAAATGTCATTGTTGTTTTGGGATTAAATTTCAAAAGCATGAATTTTAACGCCCCCATCCCGATAAGCTCGGCGCGAGCAGCAAGTGCAGTACTGTCCACTGCGTCGCCGCTGCGTTCTGCCGCCGCGTCTTTTGCCAATCCCACCATTTCATCGAACAGGTCATCGGCATCTACGACTGTGCCTTCGCGGCTTTTCATTTTTCCAGTTGGCAGGTTCACCATTCCATAGACAAGATGAAATAATTGTTCTGCCCAGGCGTATCCCATTTTTTTCAAAATAGCAAACAGCATATTGAAATGCAGAATTTGTTCGTCACCGACTACCCAAATTTGTGAATCAGGTGAGTAGTCTTCGAATTTTTTTAAGGTTGTGCCAATATCCTGGGTGATATAAACGCTGGTACCGTCTGCACGCAGTACGACTTTTTGCCCAAAGTTGCCCAAATCAACAATTACTGCACCGTCCTGACGGCGGGAAAAAACTCCATTAATTAAGCCTGAAGCGACTAAATCTTTGCCCAGCAAATAGGTTTCACTCTCCAAGTATGTACGGTCAAAATTTATCCCCATCCGTTTATATGTCTCATTGAATCCGGCAAATACCCAGCCATTCATTTTTCCCCAAAGCTCACGAACGCTTGGAACATTATTCTCCCAATCCTGCAGCATTTTTTGGGTGGCTTGGCCAATTTCTGTTTGAAGAAACAGTTCTTCGTCGTTTTTTGAAGCCAATTCAGGTTGCTTATGGCGTAGTTCTTCCAGTTCCTGTTTTAAGACTGCGTTGAATTTCACATAAAAATCTCCCACCAGATGATCACCTTTGATCCCCGATGATTCCGGCGTAATGTCATTGCCAAAACGCTGATATGCCAGCATCGATTTACAAATATGAATGCCGCGGTCATTAACTAAATTAATTGAAAAAACTTGATGCCCAACTCGTTTTAATAACGCAGCAAGTGACATCCCCAGCGTGTTATTTCTTACATGACCCAAATGCTGTGGTTTATTGGTGTTTGGTGAAGAATATTCAACCAATATCCGGCGCTGCAGATTTGCCGGCAGTGTCGCAGAGCAGAGCAATCTGTCAATGTCCGCCACAGAATCACGGTGGACTGCTGCGCATTTCAGAGTAATATTGACAAATGCCTTAATCTTTTCAACCAGTTCTACGTCTGGACTGTTTTGCATGAATGATGCGACACTGTTCGCAATATGTTCCGGGTTACTTTTCAGTTGTTTGCTTAAACGAAAACAGTTAATAGTTATGTCACCAGACATTTCTGCAGGACATTTTTCCGGAATAATTATCCAATTTTCTTGAAGATTGGCCTGTGGATATATTGTTTTAAGTTGCTCTTGAAGTTGATAAATGCACTGAAATTGAATCATTGTTTGGCACCTGAATATTTAAGATTAAGTATTAGTACTGACTGCGGGCTATAGTGTCGTTTTTACCACAGTGGTTTCACTGTTGTCTTTTGGGATAATCGAATAATCACCGAAACATGCTGGTATTAAACAGCTTTCGCCTTGTTTTAACTCAATCATAATATCCCTGCCGCCTACAGTGACAGCGTTGTTGACTGCGCTAATCAAGTGAAAACTGCCGGATTGTGTGGTGGTGTCACGCCAAGCCGAAACAAGACGTAAATCATCGACTTTGAAAAACTGGCAACGATTAACCACTGGAAATTTCCGGTTATGATTGACAGCGTCAGCTACGCCAGAAATTCGTGGCGAAGTACGGTTGGTAAAATTAATAGATTCCAATGCGTTGTCAATATGTATTTCCCGTGGTTTGCCTTCAGAATCAACTCTGCCCCAGTCGCTCACCCTGAATGTGGTGTCGCTGTTTTGTTGAATTTCAAGTAGCAGATTACCACCACCGATTGCGTGAATCGTTCCAGAACTAATAAAATAAGCATCGCCAGGCTCTGAATTAAAAACTTGCAGCTGATTTTCTATTTCAGGTGAATGTAATGCCTCCAATAATTGTCTTTTTGTGCTTTTGGGATTTAGCCCGGCCATTATTTTAGCCCCGCGTTTGGCAGAGATGATATACCACATTTCGGTTTTCGGCTCCGCACCCTTGCCGAGTCTGGCACAAGCCTCTGCATCCGGATGTACTTGTAGAGAAAGCCGCATCCCGGCATCAATTATTTTGACTAATATCGGAAAGCGTCCGCCATGGTAGTTTTTACCTACTAAGTCCTTGCCAAAATTCGAAACAAGTTCGTTTAAAGTTTTGCCTTTAAGTTTACCATTTGCAACCACGCTTTGTTCGTCTTCGCGGTCGACCAGTTCCCATGATTCACCGATTGGCTCATTGCTTTTGGGCAAAATACGATTCAACGTTCCATGTAATTGGTCTCCACCCCACATCCGTGCCTTGTAAATCGGCGCGAAAAGTAACGGATATAGTTCTGAACTGTCCAAAATCATTTTGCCACCCTGTATATAATAAAAATTGGAATCCATTTAGCTGATGATTAATGTATTGGCTGTATCTCAAACGAATGTATAAACTGCAGGTATCAGCCAGTTTAAGCACATTATTTCTAATTACAGCTTAGGTTTCAAAAATAGCTGTATTCGTTTGTTAGGAATCTAAAAACATTAAATTTTGACCAAATCACCTTTGTAAAACTTACAGCAAAATATTGAAAATGCAAAGGTAACTGGTGTAAAAGCTTTGTTAATGTCAATTTAGAGTGTTCTTTTAGTTATGCTGACGTTCGCGAAATATACTAATTCTGTGACGCAACGCTATGATTTGTCATCTAAGATATTTTTTATCTGCCCATATTTGTAAAGAAAGCCCATTCGGCACTTTGATTAAGAGCCGGACGGGCTTCAGTTTACGTGGCTGGAAGAACACGTAAATTTAAAAATTATTTCGCAATTGACCTGGTTGCTTTTAGAGTACCCGAGGTATTTTGGTCAGTTGTGTAAGTTCCATCAAATTCATTATCATTTTTAAGTGATGCGATTAGATGAAAATTACGTTTACCATCGTTACGTTTACCATCCATAACAAATTTTGGACCTATTTCATCAGTATTACCGGTTAAATCAAATTCGCCGAAGGCATCGTTGCATTTGCCAGAGAGTTTATAGCCTTCTTGAGTTACTTTCATTGAGCCAGTTTGTTTGCCATCTCGTCCAGTTTCTTCAAACGTGTATGACCAGGTTCCCGTCATATTGCAGTGCTGTGGAACTGAAGAACATCCTGCAAATAATCCTGCAAGAACAGTTACGGCGATTAAAACGATTGCTTTCTTCATTTTGTGCTCCTTAATAGATAAAATATTATTTGACGATGTTCAACCGTATTTATTGAATCAATACGATTATTGAACTTTGAATAATGCTTACTTGTTCCGGCAGCCTTCCTCCTTTCGACATGTGTTACCGGATTTTGAAGCTGATTTGTTCAATATGCCATGTTTTTAAAAAAAAGCAAATTGATATTGTAAAGTTGGACAAATACGGTAGTGTATATATGACATAATACAGGTGAGAATATTTTTTTAAGTATCCCCGCCTGACTTTCAAAATGTATCTTTTGATTTTTTTTAGTAATTTGTAGGTTTTTTGCTGGTATATGACGTCTAAGTAATGCGGTACTACGTGAAAACGAGTTATAACGCACAAAAAGTGCAAAATCCTGCAAGTTTAGATTTTTGCCTGCAATACCGAATTTAATAATAAATTTTAACGAGGTAATAAAGATATGTCACATAATCAACAACAGCGTTCTGTGTTGCAGCGTATCGCTTATCAGGCGATGCTTGACCGCGGATTGTACCCGGAATTTCCACGCGATGTCTTTTTGGAATTGGAGCACATTGGCGCATCACCAGCTGCATCAAATCCCAATATTATAGATTTACGTGGTATGATTTGGTCTTCAATTGATAATGATGATTCTCTTGATTTAGATCAACTCACCGTCGCTGAGAAAATGCCGGATGATACCGTAAAAATTTTTGTAGCAATTGCGGATGTTGATTTACTTGTCAAGCGCGGCTCCGCAATTGATTCATACGCCAGTCACAATACAACCTCGGTTTATACCGCCGCAGAAATTTTCCCAATGTTGCCAAATAAGCTTTCAACTGATTTGACTTCGCTTAATTATGCTAATGACCGGATTGCCGTAATCGTAGAAATGATTGTCGCCGGCGATGGAACAGTTCTTTCATCAAATGTTTATCGTGCTGTAGTTCGCAATCATGCCAAACTGGCATACAATAGTGTTGCCGCGTGGCTAAGCGATTCCAGTCAGATGCCGACAGCTTTGGCTGAAATACCTGGTTTGGCCGATAATATTCAGCTGCAGTATAAAACTGCACGGAAAATGCGGACTTTGCGGCAACTTCATGGTGCTCTTGACCTGGAAACAATTGAGGCACGCCCAGTTTTTGTTGGTAATGATTTAAAAGAACTTAGAAGTGAAAAAGAAAATGGGGCTAAAGATATTATCGAAGATTTTATGATTGCAGCAAATGGCGTTGTTGCGAAATATCTTGTGTCTGTAAAATTTCCCTCTATACGCCGAGTGGTGCGAATTCCAAAACGCTGGGATCGTATCGTTGAGCTGGCGGCAGAACGCGGCAAATCGTTGCCTCAAGAACCGGATTCAAAAGCTTTGGAAAAATTTTTATTGGAAGAAAAAAAGGCAGACCCGTTGCGTTTTCCAGATTTATCATTGAGCGTAATTAAATTGATGGGCAAAGGTGAGTATATAGTTGAATTACCCGGAGAAAGCGTATCAGGACATTTCGGACTCGCTGTCAGAGATTACTCGCATTCAACTGCTCCAAACCGCCGTTTCCCTGATTTAGTAACCCAGCGTTTAGTGAAAGCTGCCCTTAACAATCAACAAGTTCCATATCATGACGATGAATTAAAAAATTTAGCTTACCATTGTACAATGCAGGAGGATGCTGCTAAGAAAGTTGAGCGCCAAGTCGCTAAATCAGCCGCAGCAATGCTGCTGCAGTCTAGAATTGGTGAAACTTTTGACGCGATTGTGACTGGAGCTGCAGATAAAGGCACCTGGGTGAGAATAATGCAGCCGCCTGTAGAAGGCAAGCTTATTAGTGGATACCAGGGACTGGATGTTGGTCAGCTGCTTCGTGTTCAGTTAGTACGTACCGACGTCGGACGCGGCTTTATTGATTTTAAATCCGCGGTATTCCGCTAACAACTCTTTACCGCAACTAAGATTAAACATTTTTTGAGATATAATCAAATATTATTTACATTGTTTTTAAATTTACTTACGTTATTATATTAGCAGTTATTATATATTTTGCGGCTTTAAGTGGCTTATTCGTATCTATTGCTGCCACCGGAACCGTCATGATGATTACGCTGTTATATAGCAGCACTCAACTGCGAATTTGAACGAATGGTGTTATTTTAAGGAAACTCAAACAATGAATCAACGCGGTTCTGCAATTATTGAATCTATGCTCTGCATTATGCTGCTTTGCTTAATTCTATTCGGGTTGCTGCAAATCTTTCATTGGACAATGGCGAAGATGCTTGCAGAGTATTCTTCGTTTTATGCCGCGAAGGGTGAATCTTTGGGCTATGCTCATAATATTGTTGTGCGGGCTGGGCGTTTGGCTATGGCAGGAGTTGCTGGTCATGATGAATCAATCGTGCCGGCTCCGCCGCCGTATCTTCGCAGTGAACTCTCGCTTCGTGCCGAAGATTATATGCTTTATTCACAATTTGGTGTTTACGGTGTCAATTATGAATATTGGGAACCTGCTGCGGCAATCACTTCTGAAACCCCGCTAATTCAAGT
>CAZITV010000021.1:0-11313 GCA_964542255.1 uncultured Victivallaceae bacterium | reverse complement strand
AACATTATTTGCAAGAGTAAAAATATGATATTTAAATTGAGAAAAAGTGATAATCATGGGCAGGTAATGATTATATCGGTAATCATTCTCGTTATTATTTTTATGGCTATACTTTTCTTATTTGATTTACATAATATTATCAGAGCGAAGATAAAGATGGAAACGGCTGAACAAGCTGCGGCTTTGACTGCTGCTAACTGGCAGAAAGAAAGCTTGAATTTATTGGGGGAAATAAACATTGTTAAAGCATGCAATATTCTCTTAACAGATATTCCTAATTCTGGCAGCAATTTGGCTGAACGGGTACAATCTGCCGGTGATGCACTGACCGAAATGCAGTCACGTATCGCGTTCGCCGGTCCGCTAATCGGTTTTGGCTCAGCACAGCAGGCAGCAAAAAATAACGGGGTAAATATTTTTGATGATAAAAATAACTCAGTTGCGAAATCAGTACAATCTGATATGTCCAACTATATTGCTAAGTTATCTATGGACCCGCGTTATTTACCACCGGCTACGGCAGATTACATCAATTTTTATCATTGGCGCGAGCCGTATATTGCCATGTTGAACAGTATCCTTACTCAAGGTGTTGCTGTTCGCCCAAATGGCAGTTTTCCCGGCCTGGAAAGCGTCAATCCGCGCTGGCTGGCTGACCGGTATCTCTATCAGGCAATTTTGAGTGAATTATGGTGTCAGCCGACATTAAATACAATTGTAAAATACCCCGATTCATATTGGGCGGGCAAATGGTGGAACGTAAAATATAATAACAGTAACTTTCCGGAAGAAAGTGAAATCTATACTTTAGGCGTTGAATTTAGCGGGGGGGCTTCATCTGGTGAGCAGACATATAATCAGGCGTTGCCGAATATTACTTCATTAGCTGCTGAACGCGGCTTGAATACCACGAACTGGTCAAATATCAGTGAAATGAAGTGGTGTGTATATGATAGTTGCTGGTTTGAGGACAATGCCAACTATAACGGTCCAGATGTAACGTATTGGAATGGTTCACGCTTTTTACGCGCTGATTTGAAAGCAAATGCCAGGTATGGTGGTGCCGTTGCATATGCAGAATGTTATCAGCGGGTTAAGACAGTGAATGAGTATAAATCAAATATGTCGCGTCCGACAGCGGCTAATGGATCCAGTAATGCCGAAGCCGAGCAAACTAATTTGGCAGTTGATTCAATGAAACGCAGTTTAATAAAAAATAGCCAGGATATTAATGTTGTCGTTGGCAATGATATTAATGAGGATCCTACACCAGGTGGTGCGGTTGCAAAAGCTTTCGGCAAATTGCTGGATGATTCGGCACCTACAGCTGCGGTTATGGTTTTACCAGTCTTTACTGATGTTGCCTTAATCCCAAGCACAATGCACAATTATCGTCCGATGCGGGTAGGATTTTCTGATTTAGAAAGATTTTTAATTTGGCTTTCCGGTATTGATGATTTACATAATCCGGGCACACCACCCCCTGACGGTACTGAGTCGTATTTGGCTGCGCTGCAAAAATTAGATTCAGAAAAATTCCGCAAAAAGGGGTGGAATAATAATTATGACGCTAAATCTGTAACCAGTGATTCACAATATTTTAATAATCAATATAAATATAGTGAAACCAATCCAGAAGGGGCAGGGTGGCTGCAGCAGGCCTATCTGCAAAAGGATGCAGCTTATGATCCAATGAAAGCATCTACCACAATCGAAGAAAAAAAAGTGGGATGGAATACAGGGTACTATTATGGTGGGCAGTATCTATTACGCAATCGCAATGGTGTTTTGGTAACCAATGAACAGGCAATTTGCCGTTGGATACCTGGCGGTCCCGGCGGTGTGCCACCTGGAACAAGAATTGGTCCGCCAAGGCTTTAAGTTAGGTATATTATGGTTATTGTTAAACAGATGAATTGTCAATCGGGTCAGGCTATTGCTGAAATGTGCATCGCTATGGTCGCCATTATGGCAGTATTTCTTGGTCTGATATTTGTCGGCGGGCTGGGCATTTCTAACATACAAACACTTTTGCGGGCAAAGTCTAATGTTGATAATTATTCCCGCTCTTCCAATCCGGCAGGTTACGGCGGAGACAATATTTATGCGTGGGATTATGGTTCTGAACAGCGCAATGGTGACGGATTGGCTTTTACAGTTGATGATCAGGCAATTTCGAATTCTAACGCGGTTGTTGACGGCGTGCCACTGGCAAACGAAGGGCGTACACTCATTATGGCGCAATTTGAAAATCAGGAATATTCCGAAAGTGTGGTGACTGCCAAGCATATTTATACGCCTGTTAGTGATTTGGGTGATTACGTACAGGGTAATTATACTAGAAATTTACCTGAAATGTTTCTTGAATCAGCAAATTTGACTAGTAGTACAGGCGCGCCCGACACCCAAATTTTTACGATAAATTCCAGACAGTTTAGTGCGCAGGAAATTAATAAAATGAAAGATTCATTTGCTAAACTATTTGGTGTAAAGCCTGATAATATAGATTTGCAAAATATGCGTTCTAACACAGTTTATATGCCGGTGCAGAACCAAACGGCAACAACTCCTTGAGCTCTCGACAAATATCTATTTGCGTGTATATTATTTGTATGCAGGTTTTATCCGATGATAAATTATTCTGATTGTTATATGCGGGGGCTCTATTATTGCGTTGCAGTGCGTTTAAAGAATGATGCCGCAACTTTTGAAAATTATTTAACAGAGATTTGAATAGCTCATTGTCTATTGTATGTAAGTTGTTTGGGCAGCTTGCATAGAAATTTTAAAGAAACGTATTATCTCTTGGCAGCATTTATTGGTGCTCTATTTAAATTCTGCCACATTTATTATAGGAATCTAACATGAAATTAAAGAAAAAAATATTAGTATTCTTGGGAATATTATTAGTTGCGTTTATCTTAATCGCTGGAATTGCATATTTTGTTATTACCAGTTCCAGTTTTTTAACAGGTGTGTTATTGCCAGTGTTGAGTCAGAAATGCGGTATCGTTATTACGGCAGAACAAATCGATTTATCGCTAGCTAAATCAAAAATTGTAGTTCGTAATTTGCGTATTGGAAAACCTGACCAGCCTCAATTAAAAATCAAAGATTTGTCTGGAGAATATTTTCTGCGTTCTATCCTTGCAGGTGATATCCGTATTGAAAATGTCGCTATTGATGGCGTGTATTGTAATTTGTCGCGCGATACCGCTAATAAATGGCATACTCCGTTTGACTCAAATTTGCAGTCTGTCATAGCTGCAACTAGTGTTAAAGCGTCTCCTGTTGAGCCTAAAATTGATGAAAAACCATCTAAAATTAAGCTGAATTTTACAAATATTCAATTAAGTAATGGCGAGTTTATGCTTGTAATGGAAAATTCCGGTACTGCACCTACAATTGTTACACTTAAAGAGTTCGATATCCGAATCCCGGAGTTTAAGACATTGTCTCCCTCAAAATTAAGTATTAATAGCAAGATTTCACTGTCCACGGGAAATGAAATTGCTGTAAAATCAGGGACTATCGCAGTGGATATCACTGCAGTGATGAATGATGCTTTTTTGTTTGATAAAATTGGTTTGGGCTTAGACATTACCGGTGTTTCAGGACAAGTAAACAATGTTACACTCGATAATAACCGGTTGGCTTTGAAGCTGGACGCTACTGGAGATTGCAACAGTTTAGCAATTGAGCGGTTTGAACTGCAGCAACTCAAAGACAATGAGATAAGAACGAACATCACTGCAACCGCAAAGGTTGTACTTGCACCTCTATCGCTTGCCGCTGATTTGAAAATAATGCCGGTTTCTGAGGAAATAGTCAGTATCGCATGTAATTTTATTAGTGGCTATAACCCTGGCAAAACTAACTTGAGCTTTAATGGCAAAGTTAATTATAGTTCTGGCGTATTGGCGAGTGTTGGATTATTGAATATTGAGCGTTCTGGAAACGCGGTATTGGCGGGACAATTATATAATCTGCCGCAATTGAATTGCGCATTGGACTATAACTTCGCCGCGAATTTTACTGAACAAAATATTGCGTTGAATAAAGTTAATCTTGACGTACAAGAACAATCAGGTAACGCGCTGCAGTTGAAATTGACCCATGCGTCTGAATATTGCTGGTCTCAAAAACAAAATGGTTTTAGCCGGAATATGCCTGAAATAAAATTAAAAATGAATGAATTTGATTTGCGTTTGGTACAACTATTTATGCCACGCAATTCAGATTTTAAATTTATCAGTGGCAAATTAAACGCTGACGTTGATCTAAAATTATTGACGGATAATGTTATTACCGTTGATGCACAATTTGGCATTAAAGATTGTTCTGTTAAGTCTGGTGATTTACAATTAAATGATTGGAGCATTGTTAACGGCACAAAAATTAAATTAACTGATTATAATTTGTTAAAGATTGAGCAGTTTAACCTAAAATTGGCACAGGCAAATTTAAATGTGTTAAAATTCGACCTGAATGGCGAATATCAGATTAATGATAAAAGTGCTTCAGCAAAATATTCAATCTCAGATTTTTCTCCCGATTCATTATCAAAGCTACCGATTCCTCCTCAATACACTAGTAAAATTAAGGCAATGCTCGACAAGCTCGAGCCTTTCACTATAAAAAATGATGGCGACTTATATATTAACCTGAAAGATTCAACCATAAGACTAAATAAATTTGTTTTTGCCATGGTTCAAAAGCATGTATTGCCATTGCAAATCGCACTAAAACAGCCGTATCTGATTGATTTTAGGGCTCCAGCCGCTTTATTGAAGTCAGAGTTAACTGCATCCATTGAATTGTCTGACATAGATTTAACTCAGTTGAACAGTTTGCTACAGGAAAGCGGTGTGGTATTCAATGCAGGCACACTTTCCAGTGTATTTACGGTAAAATCTGCCAATATGTTCAGCCTATTGAAGTTGACTGGAAAAATGAACGCTGACACTATTAATGTCGTGTCTAATAAAAAAAGTTACCGTGATTTTTCTGTTCGGCAGGAGATCGATTTAGAATTAGCTGATTTTAATTTATTGAAAATTCATCGGCATAGCCTAAATGTTGGCGTCGGAGGAGTTGATGCATTGCAGTTTTCAAATAGTTCAACATTTAATTTAAAATCTCATGAATTGACAACCACTGCCGTTATTCATTCATTGAACAGTAAATTACTTGATTTGGTTTATCCCACTGAAATTACTGCTTTGGAACTTGATGGCAAGGCTGATATTACTTACAAACTTGATTCTCAAGCATTGACTATTATGTCTGCCACAAATATAAAAAATCTTGAAAGCAAACATCTTAATCGTCCATTAACAGGTACTATTAACATTGATTTATTGAAAAATACCCAACAGATTAATTTGCGGAAAGCGCAAATCAACGCTGTTTCAGACGGTAAAATTGTTGCCGATCTCTCCTGTTCCGGACAAAATAATGGCAAGCATCAGCCATTTACCCTAAATTTAACCTCCAATAAGCTAGATGTGCTGCTGCTGCAAAATATTTTTCAGCCACAAAATAAAGCAGGCTCCACATCAAAATCAGACAACACCAGCCCTGACAATAAACCTGTAGCAAAGAATGCTCCTGTAAATTTTGATTTTGGCGATGGCTGGATTGTTAACCTTGATTTGAATGATGTCGTTTACGGTGATACCATTAATCTTGCCGCAGATGGTAAAATTAGTGCGATAAAAAATACCTTAGATATTTCTCCGATGAATATTATTATTAATAAATCACCGTTTAAATTTGACGCTAAGACTTATTCTGAAGCAGGCGATTTGGTTTATGCAGTAAACGGTAACCTGACTGGGCTGGATATTCATCCAATTATTCAGCCATTTGTCGAAGGCAATATGAAAAATATTCGCGGGATTGTTGAAACTTGTGAATTCAATTTTCATGGACGCGGAATATCATCACCACTGTTATGGGATAATCTAAAAGGAACAGGTGCAATGTCAATGAAAAAAATTTCGGTGCCAAACGATTTTGAAAGTACCAATGCAGGGCGTATTATCATGTTTCCAGTCCGAGTGATTTCTCAATTGCAAAAAATCAATCTTAACAAGCAATCTGGGGCTAAAACGAAAAATTCATTTAACTATATCAATGATTTTTACAGTAGTTCAAAAGATATTAATTTTAATACAGGGGAAGTAAATTTAGAGTCTAAAAGTAAACAAATCCATCTCAATAAGTGCGAGTTTAAGGGTGACTTTATCACGTTGCTTTCTTTGACAGGTTATGCCGGGCTTGGCTCAGATCAAAGACTTAAAATTAAATCTTTAGTAAATATTGAACAATTATCCATCCCTGTCGATATCAACGGCACTATCGCCAAGCCGCAAGCAGATATTAATGCCACGATGGCGGCTTTTATGAAAAATAATGCACTTAATTTGCTTAATGTGGCAAATAATGTCGGAGGAATTCTCGAAGGTGGCGGCAAGGATTTAGGTGATATGCTCAAGAAAACTATTGAAGTTATCAATCCTGCTCAAAATGCTAATCCTCAGCCGGTAACTGTTCCAGCACCGAGCAGCACTGGAGAACAACGTCAGCTAATTACCGACGAAGATGCAAAAGCAATCGAAAAAGGCGTTAAAAAAATCTTCAATAACTTATTTTAGCATCATTTGTATAAAAATATTATAAATTGAGGTAATTGCAAAACTATTTTGAATTAATGTTTTGCAGGATTTTTTGAAGATTTAGACGATTTTAGCGAAATTAAGCGTGGTAGCGTTACGCAAGATGAGCTTAAGCTGCCCAAACTCGAAAAAGACGCAGAAATTTTAAACGAGTTTTGGAAATAGCTCATTAATATTTAAATATCATTTAGGTTGATTTATGATGGAATTTAGACCCTGTATAGATTTACATGAAGGCAAGGTTAAGCAGATTGTCGGCTCAAGCTTGACTGATGATTGCAGTTCTGTTAAAACTAATTTTGTTTCTCCATATACCCCTGAATATTATGCGCGAATGTATTTTGAAGATCATCTAACCGGCGGTCATGTCATTATGCTTGGTCGTAATAATACAGCTTCGGCTAAGGCGGCTTTATCTGCATTCCCGGGTGGATTGCAGATTGGCGGCGGTATTAATAATGATAACGCGCAGGAGTGGCTGGATTGCGGTGCGGCAAAGGTTATTTTGACTTCTTTTATTTTTTCAGGAGGTGAGCTCAACTTAAATAATCTGAGCGAAATTTTCAGGATAGTTGGGCGTGACCGACTGGTGCTTGATTTGAGCTGCCGCTTTTTTAACGGGGAATATTTTATTGTCACTGACCGCTGGCAAAAATACACTAGCATTAAGGTTGATGCCGATATTTTAAATTTTTTATCACAGTATTGCTCAGAATACTTGATACATGCCGTTGATGTAGAGGGAAAGCAGGCAGGTATTGATGTTAAACTGCTCGAAATCATTGGTAGGCATTCACCTATTGATGCTGTTTACGCCGGCGGCATCTGTTCTTTTAATGACATCGATACAATTTGGCAGAAAGGGCAGGGGAGAGTCTCATTTACTATTGGCTCGGCTTTGGATATTTTTGGCGGCAATTTATCCTACCGCGAAGTCATCAATTACACCAAATATTTAAATAAACATTGAGCAATGCTATGAAATGTGCGAAACTGATTGTCGCTGCGAGTGCATATTGTTCTGATATGCTCTATGCTACTGGTTTTATGGCGATTGACCCGTATGTATATTTCAAATGCGGTGACATCCCGGCTATGGTTCTTTCTCCTTTGGAATTTTGCCGTGGACAGGCGGAACATCATCCCGGCGTACAAGTTTTCCGCAGTGATGACTTCACTCAGGCTTCCGGCACTTTGGCAGATGTCGTTATTGGTATTGCAGAAAAATATGATATCAAATCGTTTATTGTCCCACGAGATTTTCCGTTGTATTTAGCAGAAAAAATCAGAATGCATGGTTTGCTTGTTGAATGTAATGATTCGGATTTTTTACCAGAGCGGAGCTACAAATCCGATACTGAGGCTATGAAAATTGCTGAGGCTATGTTTATTGCGGAGAAAGGAATGCTGCGTGCGTGGACTATCCTGCATGAATCAGGCATCGGAGCCGCAGATAATTCACTTTTGTGGAAAGGTCAAGTGCTCACTTCAGAATTGCTGCGGTCAGAGATTAATGTAGAAATTGTCCGCTATGGCGGAGTTGCTGATGCCACGATTGCAGCTTGTGGAACTCAAAGTTCAGAACCGCACAATGTCGGACACGGTTTGATCTATGCCGGACAGCCTATTGTGGTAGATATTTTCCCGCGTTCATTGAAAAATGGATACTGGGGTGATATTACCCGTACTTGGGTTAAAGGTGAGGCCACCGATATCGTCAAACGTGCCTACGAGGCTGTTATGCGGACTCGTGATGGCGCAAAACAAATGATTAAGGCCGGTGCTATACCTGCGAATATCCATGAATTTGCGCTAAAAACACTTGAGCATTGCGGTTTTCACACAGGACGTACAAAAGGCAGGGATTTTGGTTTTTTTCATGGCTTGGGGCATAGCATTGGACTGGATATTCATGAGTCTCCGCGTATTAATCTGCGTAATCATGAACCTTTGCGTGGTAGAGAGATTATTACTGTCGAGCCAGGCGTATATTATCCTGAATGGGGCGGTGTTAGATTGGAAGATGTAGTTCTGGTTAATGATGACTGTTGTCAGTGTTTGACTCTATTTGAAACTAATTTAGAAATACAATAAATGTCTTTATGGATGCATTATGAAAATTGTGATTGCACCTGATTCTTTCAAAAATTGTTTGCGCAGTTATGATGTCTGCCTTGCCATTGAGCACGGCATAAAATCAGTTTTGCATGAAACAAACACAGTATTGATACCAATGGCCGACGGCGGTGAAGGTACAACGGAAACTTTTATTTTTGCCACTGGCGGGAAATTACAAAAAATAAAAGTTTCTGGTCCGCTTGGTGCGCCGGTTGAAGCCAGTTATGGCATATCTGGCGATAAATCAATAGCAGTTATGGAAATGGCTTCGGCAAGTGGTATAGAATTATTGCAGCATAACCAGTTAAACCCGCTAAAGACTTCAACTTATGGAACTGGTGAAATCTTAAAGTCGATAATTAATTGCGGTATCAAAGATATTATCATCGGAATTGGCGGCAGCGCTACAGTTGACGGCGGGGCTGGGATGGCGCAGGCGCTTGGCTGCGAATTTTATGACAAGAATGACAACTTAATTATTAATCAAATAACTGGAAATGATGTTGCAAAAATTTGCCGGATAGATAAAACTAAAGTAGATAAAATGGTGCAATCCTGCCGGATCAGAGTAGCATGTGATGTAACCAATCCTTTGCTTGGGATACGTGGCGCTGCCGCTGTCTTTGGTCCGCAAAAAGGTGCCGATGCTAAAATGGTAGAAATTTTAGAGCAAAATCTTGTTAAATATTCTCAAGTAATGATTGATGCCGGTTATTGCCGCAATGCTGATCATCCCGGCGATGGCGCGGCTGGCGGAATGGGGTTTTCACTGCGGGTTCTACTCAATGCCACCATGGTTTCCGGCGCGGAATTGATAGCAGATATAACCCGGCTCGATACACATTTACAAGATGCTGATTTGCTGATTACCGGCGAAGGCTGCAGCGATGCGCAAACCGATAACGGCAAGCTCTGCGCTGTCGTAGCCGCCCATGCCAAACGTGCTGGCGTTCCGGCAGTGCTGCTCTCTGGAGCAGTCACCGGGAATATTGACAAACTTCGTAAAAGTTTTGCCGCAGTATTCAGTATTGCCAATGGACCTTGTACACTGCAGCAGGCGATTGCCGCAACAGCGGATAATTTGACTGCTGCTGCTGCTGGTATCGCCGGTCTTTATGACGCAGGTGTTAATAGCCGCAACAATAATTGCCGGTCAGTTAAGGGTTATACTTGTAAAAAGTAATAGACAATAACGATTCGAACTTTGGCTGCATTCCCTCAACGGTGGATATTTAACCAGCGGCGGTGTGCCCATAACCACTGTTCCGGATGCTCGGCAATCATTTTTTCCAGTGCGGTGGTATATAGTTGAGTGACGGTAAGGACATCTTGTTCTTTATTTCCGGTGGGGGTAAACTTGATTAAATCACCGACGACAAATTCAAAGTTAAATTTATTGTCGAGTCGGCGAGTCAGTTGCGGTACGATAGGAATTCCAGTTTTTAAATGCAGCTGTGCCGGAGTAGAGTGGGTTTTACATGGTTGCCCAAAAAACAGGGTATCAACGCCTTCATTTTTGCCGGCATGCTGGTCAACCAGCAACGCGACAGTTTTATGCTGGTGCAACGCTTTTAAAATTCCTTTGATTCCACCGGTTTTGTTGATCATTTCATGAATATCGCTTCGACGGTTGCGCAGAATTAATTCACCTATCAGCGGATTGCCAAACGGACGCATAATGGATGCCATCGGAATGCCGGTTTTCTCTGACCACGTAGTGCCAGCCAATTCCCAATTACCGTAATGCGCGGTCGTAATGATTACGTTTTGGTTATTAGCGCCAGAATCAAATAAAACTTTTATCGTTTCCACCGGGCCGCGTATTGTTAATTTATTCAAATTAAAACACTGGTCAACTTTGATTATTTCTACTAATAATTTGGAAAAACTGTCAAATGCTTGCAATGCCAACTTGCGCGCCGCCGCCACATCGGTGGCAACTCCGGCATGTTGAATATGCCGGATTGATCTTAACCGGTGCTTCTTATCTAATAAAAACAACAAATAAAAGAGATGCCCAGTAATAAAATACGCCACCGGTAACGGTAAAATACGGAGAAAATAATATAAACCCAAAAACGGAATGTATTCCGTCCAAATTAACAGTTTAGATTTTGCTTTTTTTGCCATTTATCAGTACCTAGAGTTTATTGATTAAGACTTTACTGATAATAAGCTAAACAAGAGATATTTGAATTCGGTATGAATAATTAGTTTATTTCAATAGAGTGCCTAGTATTTACTAGTAATATAATGTGAAGAATATACCATAATAAATTTTTATTTCAAGAGCTAGATAAGCAACACGGTACTGCAAAGCATTCATAAAGTTATTTATAAAAGATTCGTTCAAATAATTAATTATAATTGCTCAGTAACCGCGTATCTCAAGGGAAAGGCCTCAAAAAGAGGCATTACAGTGTGGTGCGTCATATAGGAGTCTTGCGGCATCATGACGGCTCAGCCCTGGCGTGGCGATTTGGCTGTTCCGGCTATTATTGAACAGAGTTTTACC
>CAZITV010000020.1:0-25316 GCA_964542255.1 uncultured Victivallaceae bacterium | reverse complement strand
AAACCTGTTGAAATAAGTGCCAAATATTCATTATTTTTATGGAAAAAAGTTATTTTTCGTGTATATTACTTTGACGATTTTCACGGTAATGCACAATATATCGAAACGAAGGAAGGTTTAACCTATGTCTGAGGCGGAAAATCCTATAAAAACGAACAATAACGGCAACTATAATGCCGATAATATTACAGTGTTAGAAGGTCTGGAAGCGGTACGGCTTCGTCCCAGTATGTATATTGGCGATACCGGACAACGCGGTTTGCATCATTTGGTTTATGAAGTGGTTGATAACAGTATTGATGAAGCGCTGGCCGGTTATGCGGATATGATTAGCGTTGTCATCCATCACGACAACAGCATCACGGTGGTGGACAACGGCCGCGGTATTCCCGTAGATATGCATGAAGGCGAAGGCAAGCCGGCAATTGAAGTAGTACTGACCGTACTCCATGCCGGCGGCAAATTTGATCATGATTCCTATAAGGTTTCCGGCGGATTACACGGGGTAGGGGTTTCTTGCGTAAACGCATTAAGCGAATGGCTGGAAGCGGAAGTTTGTCGTGACGGCGGGGCCTACAGTATTCGTTTTGAACGCGGCAACACAGTATCGCCGCTGACTCGGCTGCACGCTTCCGACAAGACAGGGACTAAAGTTACATTTAAAGCGGATGGGACGATTTTCCCCGATACGGTTTACATTTGGGATATTCTGGCTAACCGTCTGCGCGAATTGGCATTTTTAAATAGCGGCATTACGATTACGCTAAAAGATGAGCGCCAGCAGGAAAACGGCAGCAGTGAGCGTTTTGAGACATTTCATTATGACGGCGGGATCTGCGAATTTGTCAAGATGCTCAATGACAACAAGGTGGTACTCAATCCCAGTCCGGTATATTTCAAGCTGGAAAAGGAACGAATTGTTGTTGAACTGGCGATGCAGTATAACGATGGGTTCAGTGAGAATATTTTCAGTTATGCCAACAACATCAACACGATTGAAGGCGGTACCCATTTGATTGGTTTTCAAACCGCATTGACGCGTACTGTCAATTCCTATGCGAAAAACAATAATCTGCTCAAAAATGAAAAAGCGATGACCGGCAGTGATACCCGCGAGGGCTTGACCGCAGTCATCAGTGTAAAATTGTCCGACCCGCAGTTTGAAGGTCAAACCAAAACCAAACTTGGCAACAGCGATGTCAGAGGTATTGTCGAATCCATTGTTAACGATGGACTTGGCGACTTCCTGGAAAAAAATCCGCTGGTGGCAAGAGATATTGTCAGCAAAGGCATGACCGCCGCCCGCGCCAGAGAGGCTGCCAGAAAAGCCCGCGAGCTAGTCCAGCGCAAAGGCGCATTGGATGGGTTTTCGCTCCCCGGAAAATTGGCAGACTGTTCAAACCGCGACCCGGCAACGTGTGAGTTGTATATTGTTGAGGGTGATTCTGCCGGTGGTTCCGCCAAACAGGGCAGAGACAGTAAATTCCAGGCAATATTGCCTATCCGCGGCAAGCTGCTCAATGTTGAAAAATCCCGTTTGGATAAAATTTTAGAGAATAAAGAAATTCAATCTTTAGTCGCGGCAATCGGCTGCGGCATTGGTGATGAAGATTTTGATGTTACCAAACGGCGCTATCACCGTGTCGTGATTATGACTGACGCTGACGTTGACGGTTCTCACATCCGTACGCTGCTGTTGACATTTTTCTACCGCCAAATGAAATCATTGATTGACTGCGGCAGTATTTATATCGCCAAACCACCGCTTTACAAGGTGAAAAAGAAGAAGAAAGAGCGCTACATTGATACCGACGAACAACTGGATCAATACTTATCTGAACTGGGCTTGGAAGATGCGGAAATCAGTGACGCGGCACAACAGCCGGTTTCCCGCGAACATGCCATGCGCATGACCGCGCTATATTCCAGACTACTGCACGCCAACGTTGGCTTGCTGCGCTACGGGATTGACCCGGTCAAATATTTTAGTCTGACAAACAGTGAAGGCAAGTTACCGATGGCGTTAATCTCCGTCAGAGAAAATGACGGTACTGTAACTCAAAAATTTATTTATAAACCGGAAGAAGAAGAAGCTTTCATCAAGGCTACTGAGGAAAGACTCTCTATCGGCCGTCCTGAAACCGCGCCGCCGGCAGCTGCAGACGCGGCATCAGCCGAAGATTTAATTATTCCGCCAAAAATGAACTCCGCTATTGATATTATCAGCATTTTTGAGGAAAAGCACTGCGAGGAAATTGTCGCTGACGCGGCGCGCCTCGGCATTAAAGTAGAAAACATTTTTACTGGCGATAAGCCTTTGTATCAAGTCAACTTTGGTGACAAGATTGAGGATGCCTGCTCCCTGAAAGATTTCTTTGAAATTATCAAACGGAATGGACGTCAGGGACTGCAAATCCAGCGCTACAAAGGTTTGGGTGAAATGAACGCTGAACAGCTTTGGGAAACCACCATGGACCCGGTCAATAGAAAAATGATTAAAGTTACCATGGAAGATGCAGTACAGGCCGAACGAATGTTCACCCTGCTGATGGGTGATGTAGTTGAGCCACGGCGCGAATATATCGAAAAATATGCCGAAACTGTTAAAGATTTAGATATTTGAGGTAATTGCAAAACTATTTTGAATTGATGTTTTGCAGGATTTTTTGAAGGTTTTGACGATTTTAAGCGAAATCAAGCGTAGCAGCGTTACGCAAGATAAGCTTAAGTCGCCAAAACTCGAAAAAGACGCAAGAGTCTCAAAAGAGTTTTGAAATTAGCTCTTTAATTGGGGATTTTTGCATACCGCACCATTAACGAAGAAGCTGCTGCCCAAAACGGACCGCAGATATTAACTTGCAGGAGATGATTATGACCGCAGAAAAAGATAGTTCAGCCAAAAACAAGAGTTTGGAAATCGCCATTAGTCAAATTGAAAAAGAATTTGGCAAGGGCGCAATTATGCGTTTAGGCGACAACTCGATGCGTGTGGACGTGCCGACAATCAGCACCGGTTCTCTGGCTCTCGATATAGCACTCGGCATCGGCGGCCTGCCGCGCGGACGAATCATCGAAATTTTTGGACCTGAATCTTCGGGTAAAACCACTCTGTGCCTGCACGTTATCGCCAATGCCCAGCGCCATGGCGGCACCGCGGCAATTATTGACGCAGAGCACGCCATCGACCCGCAATATGCCCAGAAGATTGGCGTTAAGATTGATGATTTATTGATTTCTCAGCCGGATTGCGGCGAAGATGCGTTAAACATTGTTGATTCATTGGTGCGCAGCAACGCGGTTGATGTGTTGGTGGTGGATTCAGTTGCCGCACTCGTGCCGCGTGCTGAAATAGAAGGACAAATGGGCGATTCCCATATGGGACTGCAGGCCAGACTGATGTCGCAGGCGCTGCGTAAACTGACCGGCGTTACCAGCAAAAGCCGCACCTGTATTATTTTCACCAATCAAATCCGTGAAAAAATTGGGGTAATGTTTGGCAACCCCGAAACCACACCAGGCGGGAATGCTTTAAAATTTTACAGTTCAATCCGTCTGGACATACGCAAAATCGCTGCCATTAAAGACCCTTCCGGTGAAGTCACCGGTAATCGTACCAGAGTTAAAGTTATTAAAAATAAGCTTGCCGCTCCATTTAAAAATGCGGAATTTGATATTAACTACTGCGAGGGCATTTCCCGCTCCGGTTCAATTCTAGATGTCTGCTGCGATTTAGGACTTTTTGAAAAACGCGGTTCATGGTTTGCTTTTGAGGGCGAGCAAATTGCGCAGGGACGCGAGCAGACCAAGGCATATATTGAAGCGAACAAGGCTTTTGAAGAAAAACTGCTTGCCAAAATCAAAGAGAAAACCGCTATTGATGCCAGCAGTGCTCCCAAAACAAAAGCCGAAAAAAAGGCTGAATAATTTATCAAGATAGCTTGCGCGACAATATTACGCCGCACCGGCACAATCTTTTTGTAAGGTTTGACGGATGAATATCAAACTTAACGCATTTAGCCGCAACCGCCCAAAACGCGGCAGCACGACACGCGGTCAAACAGTATTGCTGCCGCCATCTATAGCGGTAATGCTGATAGTTGTCTTTGCTGCCGCTTTTTTTGGATTCTCGGCGGCGGCAGAAGAACAATCACGCAACTGTCAACTGGGCGACAGCGCGTTTCAAAACGGCTCATACGAGCAGGCTGCACATTTTTTCCGGCGCTATGTAGAGGAGAGCCAAGGCAATAATACCGATTTGCGGGATGCGCTTAACCGCTATATTTCCGCGTGTATTCGTGCTGAGATGGCCGATGAAGCGGAGCTTTCGCTGGATACATTAGAAAAGAAATTCCCGGATTTTGAGCGGCTGCGCAAAATGCTTTACCGTGCGGATATTTTGGTTTTGCGGTTTAAATACGCGGAAGCTGAATCATTACTGCAAAGCGCCCTGGCCAGCGGTGCAATTGCCGGGGATATTTATTTTCAACTGCTATCCTCGCTGGGCAATGTTCTGCTCTTGCAGGAAAAAAAGAGTGACGCGATTGATATTTTTGCGCTGCTGGAGAAATCCGGCACCGGAACAGAATGGGAAGTATCCGGATTTAAGCGGAAAATTTATGCTATGGTCATGTCCGGCAACCTGAATGAAAGCGCAACTCTGCTTAATATTGAATTAAAGGTGGCAGATAAAAAAGATATCGCGGAACTAAAAGTTTTAAGCCTTTTGTTAATGATTCAAGAAAAACGGTTCTCCGAATTCAAAAAAAATTATTCCGCGATAACCGAAAACATTCCCAAGAAGCCAAATGTAATTCTTTATACTGTTGATCTGCTGGCGGCAAAACATTTTCTGCTCAACAACGCCGCAGGAGATGCAATTGTGTTTTTAAAGGATGGCTTTGAGGTTGCGCCTTCGGCACACGACCGTAAAAACATTCTCCGGCTGCTGGTTAATACCTACGTTGATGCCGGGATGAAAAAGGCGGCAATTTCGACTATCCAGAAATTTTTAGATTTTTATCCTGACGTCCAGGATGTTGTCAATATAAAATTTCAATGTGTCCGGCTAATGACCGAACAAAAAATGTTTGATGATGCATTGAAATTACTAACCGGCATTATTAAAAATCCGCAAACCGGCTCAACCGACCGCAGCAATGCGACCAGGCAGGCGCTGGCAATATTCATTGATTCCGGCAAAAACAACGAGGCTGAAAATCTGCTGCGCGAAGTTGCCGCCAGCACGTCAGGAAATGAAAAATTTGAAATCAAACTGCTTACTGGAAAATTTTATTTTGACCAGAAAAATTATCCTGCTGCGGCGGGTATTTTTGGTGATTTAGCCGGCGGAGACAGCGATTTAAAATGGGAAGCCGCTTTGTGGCAAATTAAAACTCTCGAACGGCTGGGTCAATATAATGCTGCAATGGATGCCGTCAATAAAATATCCGGCATAAAACTTCCGCCGGCATTAAATGCCGGAGTACTTTTTCAAAAGGCTGTACTGCTGGAAAAATTGGAGAAACTTACTGAAGCCAGAGAAGCATACCTGGCATTTGTCAGACAAAGTCCCGGCGCTGAACAGGCACCAGGCGCGCTATTCAATGCCGGAAATATCTCGTATCAGATTAGGGACTTTACCCGCGGTGCCGAAATTTTCCGTGACTTCACGGTGCGCTATCAGTCCAACCCGATGGTGCCCAATGCTTTTTATAAATGCCTTTATGCCGCGTATTACAATGAGGATGAGGATGAAATTGTCCGCTTAACCGATTATTTACTGGTTCGTTATGCAGATTCTCCATACACCATTGCGGCCTTGTTTCTGCAATTCGATTTTCTGCGCAACCAGGGGCACATTAAAGCAGCAGAAGAGATATTGAAGAAAATCGAAGCTAATTATGCCAATCAAAATGATGTCGTCGCGCAAGCCATGTATGACCGTGCGGTAATCGCCGAAAATACCGCCGGGGCTGACGCTGCGTTAAAAATACTGCAGGAACTTTCCGGCCGCTACGCAGACGGTAAATACAGCGCTGATGCCTTGTATCTAGCCGGCAATATTTCTTCGCGCATGGGTAATTACGGTGATGCCGTAGCTTTTTACCGTCAGGTTGAATCACTGCGTCCACAATCGGCGCTGGCAATTGCGGCTTCCGGCAGAATCGCCGATTGTAATTTTACTATTTTCGGTAAAAGCCGTGAGCAAATATATCTGGATAACGCCATCGCCGGATACAACAAAATTCTTAAAGAGACCGGACTTGACCCATCAATACGGGCACAAACCATGTATAAGCTGGGCAAATGTTATGAGGCTGGCGATAAAGAAGATAAGGCGCTGGCAATCTTGAATGAACTGCTGTATGGATATCAATTGGAACAGGATAAAAGCAAGCGCTATAATCAGATCTGGGCAGTTAAGGCCGGTTACGCTGCGGCAATGATACACCTGAAGCGCGGCACCCCGGAGAGTGCGGCTCAAGCAGTTTTGCTTTACCGTCAACTGGAATCGATGAACTTAGACACAGGCGAAGATTTTAAAAAGTTAATTAACAATATCAAGACAAAATATAAAATCTGATTGGAGGTATGTTGATGTTATTTTTACAAATAATGCGTGATGGTGGACCGGTAATGTGGCTAATTGCGGCATGCAGTTTAATTGCAATGTTCATATTCCTGGAAAAATGGTTTCAATTCCACCGGGAACAGGTTAATGTCAAAGAGCTTCTCAAGGGTCTGTTTAATGTGTTGAAACGCGACGGCTTTGTTGAAGCAATCAGCCTTTGCGACAACACCCCGGGACCAGCAGCAAAAATTCTGGCGGCGGCAATTCTTGCTTACGAACACGGCGAAAAAGATATTCGTCTGGCCATTGAGGATGCCAATGCGGAAGAAATTCCCAAGCTGGAAAAACATGTTACTATTCTTGGCACTATCGGCTACATCACGCCGCTGCTGGGTTTGCTGGGGACGGTACTGGGCATGATGCAGGCCTTTCAAACAATTCACAGCAAAAGTGTTTATCTTTCTGCCGGTGATTTGTCCGGAGCAATCAATTTAGCGCTGACGACGACTGCGGCCGGCTTGTGTGTCGCCATTCCCTGCTATATTGCCTACAACTATCTGCTTTCAAGAATCAATTCATTCTCCCAGGAAATGGAAAAAGCGGCCTCGGAAATTACCTTCTTTTTTAAAAATCACCAATCCAGTGATAAAGAATTTAAGCCGGAGTCTGAAAAATGAACGACAAAAGCTATCTCAACAGCTTTAAGACCAAATTAAAGCCATTGGGCGGGCGTCCTGACTTGACGCCGATGCTGGCGGTTATATTCCTGCTGCTGCTGTTTTTTATTCTCAGCAGCTCTTTTGTGCAGACTTCTGGAATCAAAGTTGACCTGCCGGAAGTTGGCACCAGGGGTTCTTTCGGGGTAGAAAAATGCGTTATTACCGTTGCCAAAACAGAAACCGGCAGTGAAATTTATTTTAACGACAAAGTCGTTACCCGCGAAATGTTAAAGCGCGAACTAGCCGATGTCGGCAGTTTATCCAGTTCCGCCACTGTTATCCTTCGCGCCGACAGCAAAACGCCGTTCGGCGTCGTGGCAGAAATTATGTCTATCGCTGAAGGCGTTAATCTTTCCGTCTTTATTGCAACAGTACCACCTAAAAAGAAAAATGAAACAATCATTGAAATCAATGAATAAAAACTTGACAGCTACGCTTCCCAGAAAAATTATTTTTTCGGAAGCGGTTGTGATTACCCTGCTGTTTCATCTCTCGCTGGTGTTTTTATTTTCATATTCGCCGGTCACCGCGTCAGCAAAGAACAACCGCGTTCAGAAATTTGTCTTATTAAATTTTGCTAATGAACATAATCGTGAAATGGATGATTTGGCTAAGTGGCTGGAATATCACGACCCGTCATTGATTGCACGTCCGAACAGCCGGTATGGTTATGATGTGTTGTGCCGGAAACCGGCAACCCTGCGTTATCTGCCTGACGCGACATGGCAGGAAAATGCCGCCACGTACACCAAGACCATGAAATTTAGCACTTTGGCGCCAGAACCGGCATTAAAGGTAAATAGTTTTGCCCGGATGATTGATTATCAGCCGGTACCGCTTCCAATACCGCAAAAAAACGTTAAATCTGCCCCGGGGATCAATCAGAGCTTTCCGGTTGCCGTCATTGACGGTGATGTGTTGAAAAATTTCTTTCCGAACGGAACTCCCGCAGGGATACAGGACTTAATCACAAATGCAAATCCGTCACGCATTGAAGTAAAATTTTCTGATGAAAATTTAATGCCGAGAATCAGCGTTGAAAGCTCCTCCGGCAATCAGCGCCTTGATAATGCCGCCATCAAAGAAGTAATTGCCAACGCCGAACAATTAAAACGCCGCGCCTCCGGTGGCGAGCCGGTAAAAGTTATTTTTATTTGGCGCAAACCGGAGGTAAGTCCATGATTGGAATAGACTTTGCCAACGGTTTTTTCTTTTATCTGCTATTTTGGATGCTTACCTTGGCAATTTTGTGGTGGCGGGAAACGCGGCGTCAGCACCACCGTGACTTGGCGGCCAACCATAACCGGCTGTTCACCTGTGATCAATGCCACTATGCATTTTTAACCCGCGACGAAAGTAATATTTCGCGCTGCCCCAGATGCAATTCGATGTGCATTATCCGCAAACGCCGGCAATTATAAGATTACCGCCGGTTACTTTTGGTTAGCCAGAAGAAGATGGCGAACAGGCTTGTCCTGTCCGTTCCACAACAGCTCAAAGTCCGACTTAATACCCGCCAACTCCTTCAACCTGGCGTTATCCTCAACAAACAATCCTGAAGCAGCAGTCACCCGGCAAACCGCATTATAATAATATTCATCATCGGTGGAAAAATGAAAAAGTCCGCCGGGCTTGAGCACACGATGCAAATGTCCCATAAAATTCGAGCACAGCAGCCGATTGCCGCGGTGGCGCTCCTTGGGCCACGGGTCAGGGCAGAGCAAATGAAAGCCGTCAAGCACATTATCCGGCATCAATACTCCAAGCAGATGCCGCAGTTCAACCCGCAGAGGAATAATATTGTTGATATGTTCACGGTCATTCCGCTTTTGCATTTTGCGCAGCCTGCCGATCATGACATCGGCGGCAAGGATAAGCCGTTGCGGGTGCAGTTTTGCCAGGCTGCTGGTAAAGCTGCCTTTACCGCATCCGCCATCGAGTTCAACGGTTTCATAATCATTAAGATTGATAATTTGATCAAGCGGTTCATATTTTCCGAAAAGGAAACGAATCGCCTTGTCTTCATTTTTTGGTTTCATATTATTTTTTCCGGTTACCAGATTTTTTTCCATTATTTTTGTGCTATATTATTTCTTTACAATAGACGTTAAATATTGGTTGTGCAAAAAAATCCGGCAAAATATTGAGAACATCTGAGCGGGGCGATGACTGTTAACATCTTATTCGTTTGTACAGGCAATACCTGCAGAAGTCCGATGTGCGAGGCTTATTTTCGGCACTTGTGCAAGGCTGGTGGCGTAAACAGCGAAATTACCGCCAGTTCCGCCGGCATCGCCGCAGCCGACGGGGCGGCGGCATCAGCATACTCGCAGGCGGTGATGCATGAGCTGGATATTGACTTGTCCAATTTTCGCAGCTCAATGCTGACCTCGGAAAAATTGCGTATGGCGGATTTAATTATCGCCATGACCTCCGGGCATCTGCGCCAAATCGGCGTTTTATCCCCGGAGGCACTAACCAAAACCCGTCTGCTGCTGGAATTTGGCAAAAAAAATGACTGTGCAAATATTGAGGTGCAAGATCCTTTTGGCGGTACAATTGATACGTACTGCGCATGCTTCAAAGAAATGCGCAGTGCACTGGAAAACTTATTCAAAGAGATAAATTCAAATAAGATATTAAACAAGGATTAACTAAGATGAACACAATAAAAGACTGGTTTGGCAAGACTCCGCTGAAAATGACCGTTGCTACTGACCACGGCGGTTTTGAATTAAAACAAAAACTGCTGCAGGAACTCAGCACGATTAAAGATTTATCGCTAATCGACTGCGGCCCCTGCTGTTTTGATGCCAATGATGATTATTCCGACTTTGCCGGTGCTGCCACCCGCACAGTAGCGATAGGAGAAGCAGATTGCGCCTTGTTAATTTGCCGCAGCGGCGTGGGCATGGCTATTAATGCCAACCGCTTTCACAATGTCCGCGCGGTAGTTGCCGGAGATATTGACACGGCGAAAAAAAGTCGCGACCATAATTGCACCAATGCTCTGGTACTTGCCGGAGACAAGCTTGACTTTACCCAATCGTTGGCAATTATCAAAGCCTGGATGGCAACACCGTTCAGCAATGATGCCCGCCATCTCCGCCGTTTAGTCAAACTGGAAATTAATTCTTACGATGATATTGCCGCTTTACGTGGTTCCGACCCGGAAATTGCACATATCATTGACTGCGAAGCGCAGCGCCAGCAGCAGGGCATTGAGCTGATTGCTTCAGAAAACTTTACCAGTGCCGCAGTTCGTGCGGCTCAAGGATCAGTGCTGACCAATAAGTATGCCGAAGGATATTCCGGCAAACGCTACTATAATGGCTGTGAATTTATCGATGAAGTTGAAACGCTGGCGGTTGAACGCGCCTGCAAACTGTTTGGCGCTGAAGCCGCCAATGTTCAGCCGCATTCCGGCAGCCAGGCCAATATGGCCGTATATTTTGCGCTGGTTAATCCTGGCGACACGGTTTTAGCGATGAGTCTGGACCATGGTGGTCACCTTACCCACGGTCATCCGATGAATTTCAGCGGGATGCTTTACAACATTGTCCCCTATGGTGTCAGTCCAGAAACCGAAACCATAGATTATGATGAAGTTGCTAAATTGGCAGAGATACATCGACCAAAAATGCTGTTGGTCGGCGCCAGTGCCTATCCGCGCACACTGGATTTTCCGCGTTTCCGCGCCATTGCCGATGCAGTAGGTGCCAAACTCTTTGTGGATATGGCACATATCGCCGGTTTAGTCGCCGCCGGCGAACACATCAGTCCGATTCCATATTCTGATGTCGTTTCCTCCACCACTCATAAAACTTTACGCGGTCCGCGGTCCGGCCTGATTCTCTGTAAAGAAGAGTACATCAAGACGATTAATTCCAAAGTTTTCCCTGGTTTACAAGGCGGTCCGCTGGAGCACGTCATTGCGGCCAAAGCCATCTGCTTCAAAGAAGCGTTCAGTCCGGAGTTTAAAGCCTATCAGCAGCAAGTGCGCAAAAATGCGACCGTGCTGGCGGCAAAATTGGCAGAACACGGTTTCCGGATTGTTTCCGGCGGCACCGACAATCACCTGATGCTGGTTGACCTCCGGCCAAAACATGCAACCGGCAAGGAAGTCGCAAATTCTCTCGACAAGGCATTAATTACAGTTAATAAAAATATGATTCCGTTTGACCCGGAAAAACCGTTTGTTACCAGCGGAATCCGTATCGGCACGCCTGCCGTAACGACCCGCGGAATGAAAGAGGCGGAAATGATTCAAATCGCCGACTTCATTAACCGTGCAGTTGCGGTCAAAGATGATGACGCCGCGCTCAAGGCAATTAGTGAAGAAGTCAAAACCTTTACCGCCGGGTTTCCATTACCGCATTTTTGAGTGTAATTTCGCGCCTGTCTCATAAAAGTTTTGAAACAGGCGACACAATATAAGGTTTTTTATTATGATTGATATTAAGCTGATTCGAGAAAATCCTGATTTGATCAAGCAAAATTGCCGGCGCCGCGGTTGTACTGCCGATATTGATGCCATCATTGCCAACGACAGCGAATACCGCCAAGTCGTTCAAAAAGTTGAATTTTTGCGTGCGGAACGCAACCGGCTTAGCAAAGAATGCCGGGATAATCCGGCAGCAAGAGAACAGGTCATCAGCATAAAAGATGAACTCAGCGGACTTGAACCCAAGCTCGAAGAATTAACTTCCACACTGCAGGAACAATTGAGCTGGCTGCCGAATCTGCTAGATGCGTCTGTTCCCGACGGCAAAGATGACGCCGATAATTTTGAACTGCGCAAAGAAGGCGTCATCCCCAGCTTTGATTTCAAACCAAAAGACCATCAAGAACTCGGTGAATCTCTCGATATTATTGATACCCAGCGCGGTGCCAAAGTCGCTCAAACCGGCTTTTATTATTGGAAAGGCAAAGGCGCACAGCTCTGCAATGCGATGTTCTTTTGGGCTCAACAGCAGCTTAACCAGCAAGGCTTTACCTCATTTTTCACCCCCTGTGTAGCGAAAGAAAAAACCTTATTTGGTACCGGTTATCTGCCGTTTTTCGCTGACCAGACTTTTGCGTTGAAAGATTTGGATATATCGTTGATTGGCACTTCTGAGCAGACCTTAGTGGGGTATCACGGCGATGAAATCCTCGATGGCGAAAAACTGCCGCTGTTATATACCGCATTTACCCCTTGTTTCCGCACCGAAGCCGGCAGTTACGGCAAAGCCAGCCGCGGCATTTTCCGCGTTCACCAATTTCATAAAGTCGAACAAATCGTCTTCTGCCGTCCGGAAGATTCGGTTAAATATCATGAATTTTGTCTAGTCAATGAAGAGATGCTGCTGCGCAAACTTGGCATTCCGTACCGGGTCGTCAATGTCTGCGTAGGTGATATGGGTGCGCCGGGTTACAAAAAATATGACATTGAAGCATATTTTGCCGGTTTCGCCGCCTATCGCGAAGTAACATCTAATACCAATCTAACCGATTTTCAGTCACGCCGCCTGAATATCCGCTACAAAGATAAAGACGGCAACAAGAACTTTGTCCATACCATCAGCGCTACTGCGGTTACTGACCGGGTTGCCATTGCCATTATTGAAAATAATCAACAGGCAGACGGCTCGGTAATCATTCCTGAAGTACTGCGGCCATTTACCGGATTCGACCGCATCGAGCCGATAAAATAATTGAAATAAAATAATTTTGTTTTTTTTAGTATTGACTGCAATAAATCAGTTATTGGCGACGTTGACCTTGTGATTAGTCTTTTTGTCCCAAATTAAAAATGGAGAAGCTACGATGAAATCAAGATGGTTCGCTACAATTGCCGCTGTTGGAACTGTTATGGCAGGAATGTCCGTATATGCTGAACCCAATGATCCCCCGCAGGGACCGCCTCCGCCTCCTCAGAAAGAGCGGCGCGGCGATGATATACAGGGCGAAAAACCGCCAAGAGGAGACAACAAGCGCGGCGGATTTGAGGCACATAACCCTCAGCTCGGCGAAATGCTGCTTAAAAATAAATATCCTGATGATGTTAAGGCTATTGAAGATCTGAAAAAAACTGACCCGGCTAAAGCACGCGAAGCAATGGAAACCCTGAAAAAGAAGGCTTTTGAAACTTTTCGCGCCGAACAGGAAGATTTAAAAAACATGGCAGATAAATATCGTGAGTCTAAATCACAGTCGGACTTGGATAAACTCAAAGAAAAAATTAAATCTATGCTGGATAATAAACTCGAAATGGAAAAGAAAATGATCGAAAAGGGCGACGAACAGCTCAAAATGCAACAGGAAAAATTAGCCAAATTCAAAGCTGAACACGAAAAAAGAATGAACAACAAAGATAAAATGGTTGAAAATAAACTTAAAGAAATGACCGAACCACAGGAATTAAAGTTTTAATAAACTGACCTCCTTTTTCGCCGGAGATGCTATCCCCCCCCTGAAGGCACTCCGGCGTTTTTTATTACAGCATAATTCATTTCACCGTGCCAGCACTAAACGGAAACCGAATCCATGAATTCGGTATTCTGGACTGCTGACGCCGGTAGCGGCTGTAGTCAGGCAGTCTGGAATGCTATAACTCCATGATGCACCGCGCCAGGCGTCAAACGAGAGATCAGACGATGATTTGACGGTACATTCCCAAACATTTCCACCCACGCCATACAATCCCCATTCATTGCGGCCGCTGTTTTCAACCGGACAGGTTACAGGGTAATCGTCACAATATCCGTCAATTTTATTATCTGTGGCACTCTCTTTGCCGGAATAATTTCCATATTTGGGCGGCATTGAATCTCCCCATGGGAACTTGCGGTTGCCGCCGATTTGGCAAAAAGTTGTCCATTCTTGCTTGGTCGGCAAACGATACCGGTATCCGGCAGGAATTCTATTTGCCTTTAGCTCGCGTTCCGTCAGCCATTTTGCATATTCTACCGCATCCTGGTAATTGACATAGACTACCGGCTGTCTGTCACCGTTAAGGGTATGCTTGCCAAAACTTTTACTGTCGTGACCGGGTTTAAATTTTCGATATTCATAATTGGTTACTTCATATTTTCCCGCCCAGCAGTCAAGTGCCTTAATCCACACAAATTCCATGCCAATATCAGGAATTTTATGATATAACATTGCCCTGGCTTGTTCTATTTGCTTAATAATGGCTTGATTAGTGTTATATCCTGGCACTTTGAGTGCCTGTCCATAGTTCTCGATAGCCCGGACATAATCTTTTGCGGCAATTGCAGCGTCGGCAGACTTCCGATATGCGAGAAATGACTTTTGGTGATAATAGTTATCGATGGCAAACATTGAAACAACCATCAATGTCAGCAATATTATAACCAGGATAACCAAGCCTATTTTAAATATTCGCCGGTGTTGTCTGACAGCTTCATTATAAATGCTTTCAATTTCTTCGGTATGATATTCAACCGTGAGAGGTTTAAGAAGTTTGATAACATGGTTATACTTCCTTGCCGCGAGATATTTTCGCGCCTCTTCGACGGCATCAGAACATTTGGCGATTTGTGCTTTAATATCATCAAAGAGCTGAGCGGCGCCTGGATAATCAGGGCAAAATGCCATAAGCCGGAATAGTTTTCGTGCTGCTGATGGTAATTTGCCAGCGGCTTTTTTTTCGCATGCCCGTTCATAAAGTATTTTTGCTTGTGCAACCATCGCGGCGTTATGCTGCCGTAATTCCTGCCATCCCTCCAAAGCCATACCGGCGCTATCCAGTTTCGCCGATTTTTGATTTAACTCATAATTGCGCTTTTGGTAAATTAGCTCAGGAAGTGTGGCAAATACCGGGGAACATGTCTGCGTAAATTGTTCCTGCGCCTTGATAAATAATTGGTTGACCGCATCAACATCACTCCACCTTGAGCTTGCCGCTTTATGCATAACTGCCAAATAATGACCGTTGCGGTAAAGTATTATTAACTCAGCCAGCAACTTGTCCCGTGCCGCCGTCAATTCAGAAATTTTATTTTTTATATCAGCGCGTGCTGGCAGAATTGCCAATATCCTGCTAAACAATTCACGCTGCTTTGAAGCTGACTCCGGATAAATCCCGTATTCCAGCGCTTTCGCATCCCAAAGCTTATTCAAGGCTTTCCGGGCAGGATTTGACTGAGGAATATCTGAGACGCTCCCCTGCTTCAAGGTGTCCTCAAGCTTAACCGCCTCCATTATTATTGCAGTAGCCGCTAGAATATCACTCTTTTTTCCAATAGCCCCGGCTAAATCTCTGCGGATTTGGCGGCGAATCTTGGAGGCACGATTTCTCTTTTCCGGCTTATCTGTATCTGTCGCAATTGCGCCATTATTTGACATATCCAAAACCTTTGCGTTTAAGGAGTCGTTCAAAAATACCACTTATTTCTTTACAACTCCTAAGCACTTCGCCATAAATAAATGAAATATAAATTAATCTTATGGCAACTATTGCATGAGCTAGAACCAGCCGCAACGCCGGTGTTACTGTTGCCATGATACTTGCTCACCATATCACTGTTTTAAATCTTTAAAAGTGCGGAATTCATAAGTGCGGAAATTTTTTGCCTGTTTTTCGTTGAATATCCTGCGGGTTCACCTAATAGCAGCTGGTGCTGTTTTTTGCTTTAAGAAAATGTTACTGTGCAATTTTTAAGTCAGATGCAATAATTTCTCCAGGCTTAGTGCAGACATCCGGCCAAATTTTTCTGCTGGGATAAATACTGGTATGAATGCCGGTATGAACGTTGTCGCCAATGATGGCACCGAACTTCCTTCTGCCGGTATCAATGAGGTTTTCGGCAACAGCAGAACGGTGGTTTTTGCCGTCATGGCGAAGATTGGCGGTAATAGTTCCGGCGCCAAAATTTACGTTTGGACAAACTATTGAATCCCCGAGATAAGAGAGATGACCGATGCCGACGTTGTCCATAATCAGGCTGTTTTTGATCTCCACCGCTTGACCAATGTGACAATTATTGCCAATGGCAGTATTGCCGCGCAGGTAACAATTCGGACCAATTTTACAATTTTCGCCGATGATAACCTTGCCCTCAATAAATACTCCGGGCAATACCACCGAACCGGCACCCAAATGCAGGTTGCCGTCTATGGTAACCCGTTCTCGTACGGTGCCGCGAATATTATCATCACTAATGCCGCCTACCAACTGCTCATTAATACGCAAAATATCCCACGGGTAGCGCAGCAATATCGATTCAGCATCAACCGGCATGCTCCGGTATGCACCATCCGGAATAACCCTAAGTGTCCCCAATACTTCACCATCCGCACCGACCAGCCGTAAATTTTCATTGGCGTTGAGAATAATCTGCCGCAGCATTGGCGACGGCCACAAATCAATCCGGATTGCCAGTTCGTTATTGACCGGAAGCGTGCTAAAATGAACCTGTTGCCACTCGTTTAAACTAACACCGGCTACTGTTATCTCGCCCAATGACCGCCGGCAATTCAACGGCTGCATTGTTTCCAATATATCTGCATGCATAGACTTTATGGTCATCAATCCCTCCATTGTCACAATAATTCGAAATTATGTCAGTTCTGCGTTAATTGCCGTGCAGATTTCCTTAATCCAGTGGTCAACGTCAGCGCGGTTGCGCGATTCAACCAGAACGCGGATCTTTTTTTCAGTGCCGGAATATCTGACAATAGTGCGGCCTTGACCCGCTAATGCCTGCTGGCAAGCCTCTATTGCGGCCGATGTTTTTGGCAACTGTTCGAGCGGAATTTTAGTTTTTACCGGAATACTTTTGATAACTTGCGGGAACTCTTCCATGACATTAGCGAGTTCTGCCAGAGTTTTATTGCGGGTAATCATCATTTTCAATACATGCAGTGAAGTAATGATGCCGTCACCGGTCGTGGCATAATCCATAAAAATAATATGACCGGACTGTTCGCCGCCAACATTATATCCGCCTTCACGCATCTGTTCGATTACATACCGGTCTCCAACTTGAGTTTCAATAACTTTAATTCCTGCTTCGTGCATTGCCTGGTGCAGACCAAGATTACTCATATTAGTAACCACCACGCTATCGTGCGCCAAGAGATGCTTTGCTTTGAACTCCAGCGCACACAGCGCGATAATCCGGTCACCATTGATTTCCCTGCCGTCGGCATCGCAAAAAATACAGCGGTCCGCGTCGCCGTCGAGCGAAATACCAATATGCGCCTGATGTTTTTTGACCAGCTCCGCCGCGTGACTAATATGCGTGGCGCCGCAATTTAAGTTAATGTTCAAACCGTCCGGATGCACCGCTGTTTCAATTACCTCCGCACCAAGTTCGCGCAAAATTAACGGAGCGATGGAATAGGCCGCACCATTAGCACAATCCAGTACCACTTTTAATCCTTTTAAGCTATGATTACGGATAGAGCTTTTGGCAAACTCGATATAGCGCCCGCGGGCATCATCAATACGGTATGCCTTGCCAATCAGTTCAGAACTAACATGACTGCTGCTGATTTCACCGCACAGCACCTCTCCCTCTATCTGCGCTTCAACCATATCCGGCAGCTTAAAGCCGTCACCGCCAAATATTTTTATCCCGTTGTCATCTGCCGCGTTATGCGATGCCGTAATCATTATTCCACAGGCTGCGCCCATCGAACGGGTTAAATGCGCCACCGCCGGGGTCGGCATCGGCCCTACCGCCAGCACATCCATACCCATACTCACCAATCCGCTGATAATGGCAGTTTCCAGCATATATCCAGAAAGCCGCGTATCTTTGCCCACTATCGCCTTCAACGAACGATCCCCGCACGCGCCAAAGACCCGCGCCGTCGCCTTGCCCAACTGAATCGAAATCTCCGGCGTTATCGGATATGTATTCGCTTTGCCGCGTACTCCATCAGTACCAAATAATTTTTTCGTCATTTTTTAAATCCTATCATTACTGCAGCAGTTACATAATTTCAACCACCGCAAAAAACTTTATTACAAAACTTTCCGTCAATCGTTATAAAGTAGCATTATGTTACCATTTTTCAACACAATAAAGCATCAAACCAATATTTATACTGAGTAGCGTGGTGCTGAACAAAATCCGCGTCCCGCTGTTTCAGCCGCAGATAGCTTTGCGGACGGATTTAACTTTTGCGGTGATGTCGTCGGCCTGGGTGATTTCGGTGACCATTGCGATGCGGAGCGCGCCGGCGGCAACGAGTCCCGGAATATGATGCGACTTGATGCCGCCCATCACTGTAAAAGGTATGCTCACCTTTGCGCTGATTTGACGCAGCATACCCAGACCGACAGCGCCGCAGGCGACGGCTTTAGTATTAGTTGGATAAATCGGTCCGATATTAATATAATCTGCGCCGTCACGCACCGCAGCAACCGCCTCATCCAAATTATGCGTTGAACAACCGATGATTAAATCGCCGGTAACCTTGCCCGCCAATGCAACCGGCAAATCATCCTGCCCTAAGTGCACCCCATCGGCGCCGACCGCCACCGCAATATCCAAGTGGTCATTAATAATCAGCAGCATTCCGTATTGACTGGTAATTTTCAGATAATCCTCCGCAAGTGCGCAAATCTGCTTTTTACTGTAGTTTTTTTCCCGCAGCTGAACAATTCGTGCGCCGCCGTCAGCAATTTGCCACAACACCTCGCGCGGGTCACGACCGGCTGTAAATTCTGAAGATATTACCGGATACAGATCAATCCGTGCAAATGCGGCAGCGCGTTCCATTTTATTAGAAAAACTCATCATCACTCCTTCTCAGGTTTAGGCAGAGCGGCAAAATCCGGGCAATCGTCCATTGGATTCACCTCTTTTTTGTGCATTTCACAACGGTTAAAAAATGGATGCCGGACAAAATGAAGACAGTCACGGCAGAATTGTGCTACTCCGCCGGCAGTAATAATTACCGGGACCGGTTCCGCATCTTCTCCCAGCAGTGATGCCAACCCAGATAATTTTTTTGACTCCCGCTGCCCATTTTCTATTTCGACCTCTATCTCGGCAATCTTGCCACCGCAAATCGCGCATCCTAAAAACTTGCCAGCTTGTGTCCAGCCGTCCATCACCACCTTTTCTTTCAAAACGGTTTCTTGATGACAGTGCGGGCAATTTATTTTGTCGCCAGATTTCATATTGTTCACCCGTTGCTTTCCTCTTCATATTGAGATATTGCGTTGGCAAAACTGCCGAAGGCCAGTTTTGATAATTCCTCAACTGATAAATTTGATATGCCAGACTCCGCATTTTTTAAAACAAAATCTGCAAATTTGCCATTTTGTACTTTGTTTTGAAGCAAATCATCATTTTCCGCAATGTCTATACTTGTGGTCACAATGTCATCTTGGCTCAATACAATTTCTTGACAATTATGTTTTTGGCTAGCTATGATGATTGCTTGACCAACACTATCAGATTCAACTTCTAAAATCCGGCTTAAAACTTGTGTGATTTCTATTCTATAATTATTCATATTAATTTATCTCTAGGCAATATTGTTATCTCAATAAATTACAGCGGTTTATTAAATATTACAATAATTAAACAATGTTTGCAATCATTCTCAACGCCTTGTTGATATCAAGTAAAAGTGTAGTGCGTCTATTTCATCTTGTCAATACCGCAAAAGCAATTATATGGCAATAATGCAGACTACCGCAATGGCGCTGTCTTGATGTTACAGCCGAACTACTGGCTATTATCGTACAAAATTGAGCCGTTGCGACAAACATAACCAGTTACCAATACCGTGTTGATACCATCAACAGTCAGGAACTATTATAAATCGGCTCTAGCGACATTTTGTCTCTGTTCTCAATTTTTACAATAGCGACATTTTGCCCCGATATTTATTATTAATCTTGGTGAAACCGTGTGATATTCTGGTATTTTTTGAGCTAAGAAATTGCAGATGGTGAAGAAGTTGGCATACTCTTTGCTAAGATAGAGATGAACCGCAGTGGTAAGCGGTTTAAGGTTAAACATTATAAACAAATGGAGGTTAGTATGATGCTAACAAAATTAAATGACAATTGGGGCTTGCTCCATCCGTGGCGCACGGCCGGGGGTTTACAGAAAGAGTTATTCAACCTGTTTGAAGACTTTAATACCAACGTTAACCGTTACCGGGCTGATTATCCACGTCTGTCACTGGAAGACAAACGCGAAGAAATCGTTGTTAAGATTTCTTTGCCGGGGTATTCTGCCAAGAATATTGAGGTAGAAGTGGTCAGCGACTTTTTAACTATCCGGGCGGAAAGAACCCTTCCGGAATTGAAGCAGGACGAGAAATTTCTGCATCAGGAACGTTCTTTTGGCAAAGTTGAAGAAAGCGTACGACTGCCTGGCAAGGTAAAGACGGCAAAAGTGAACGCTAAATTCGTCAATGGCATCCTAGAGATTACCCTGCCAAAAGAAGAAATTGAAAAGCCGCGCACTATTAAGGTTGGCTAATTAACCATAAGGAGGTATAATATGTCTGATGTTATCAAGAAAAATAGCGATCCTGCTGTACCGGCGGCAAAAGTTACCGAGTATTTGGATTATGCGCCGCCTTGCGATGTGATTGAGTCAAAGACTGATATTGCGGTTGTGCTTGACGTGCCTGGTGCTTCCTCGGAACAACTCTCAGTACATCTGGAAAACCGGATACTGAAAATTGACGCCGAAACCAACTTGACCAGAAACGGCAAACAGGTACGTTATTCCCGCAGTTTTCAGGTTTCCAACGAAATCGCACACGAAAAAATCGCGGCAGCGGTTAAGGACGGCGTACTTAGGGTACTGCTGCCCAAAGCGGATGCCGCCAAAGCTAGAAAAATAAAGGTAACCGCAGAAGCATAACGGCTTGAGGTTTGAAAGTTCCCCCTGCCTCTGTTCTTCGCGGACGCGCGGAGGGCAGAGGTTTTATAGCAGGACGTTTGAGAGTATTCACTGCAGCGGCATTTGCGGTTTGGCAAATGGATTGCAGTGAATATTTTAACATAATTGAGAACAAATAAAGTGAGGTGATTAGAATGAGTTTAGAGAAATATACCAATCGTTCCCGTGAAGCGCTGGTTGCTGCACAAAATTTAGCGGTTGAGCACGGACATCAGGAGATTCAACCGCTGCACGTTCTGGCAGCGCTGCTGCGTCAAGAGAATGGATTAATTCCGTCGCTGCTGCAAAAAATGACCATTGATACAAGCGGTTTAGATGCGAAGGTTGAGAATGAACTGCGCACTATCCCGTCTGTCAGCGGTCCCGGTGCCGGCCAAGTAATGCAGTCCCGTGAATTTAGTCAGTTGCTGAATTTTGCCAATAGCACCGCGGAAACGATGAAAGATGATTATGTCAGCGTCGAACATCTGCTGATGGCAATGCTGGAAATCAGCGGCAAGGCACAAAAAATATTAAAAGGTGCCGGTATAACCGCAGAAAAATTACTGCAGGCGCTCAAGCAGGTACGCGGCAACCAGCGCGTAACTTCAGAAGACCCTGAAACAACCTTCCAGGCTTTGGAAAAATACGGTCGCGACTTGACCGAACTGGCGGCAAAAGATAAGCTCGACCCGGTCATCGGCCGCGATGAGGAAATCCGCCGCATTATTCAAATACTTTCCCGCCGCACCAAAAATAACCCGGTGTTAATCGGCGAACCGGGCGTGGGAAAAACCGCAGTAGTCGAAGGACTTGCCCGCCGCATTGTCCGTGGCGACGTCCCGGAAGGCCTCAAGAACCGGAAAGTCGTGGCGCTGGATATGGGCGCATTGATCGCCGGCGCGAAATACCGCGGCGAATTTGAAGAAAGACTGAAGGCAGTACTGAAAGAAGTTACCTCCAGCAACGGCAATGTTATTCTGTTTATTGACGAACTGCATACCGTAGTGGGCGCCGGTGCGGCGGAGGGTGCGATGGACGCTGGTAATTTACTCAAGCCGATGCTGGCACGGGGTGAACTGCATTGTATTGGTGCAACAACGCTGGATGAGTACCGCAAATACATTGAAAAGGATGCGGCGCTGGAACGGCGCTTTCAATCGGTATTGATTGACCAGCCGTCGGTTGAGGACACGATTTCAATTCTGCGTGGTCTGAAAGAGCGCTATGAAATTCATCACGGCATACAACTGAAAGACAGTGCGTTAGTGGCGGCGGCGACGCTTTCCGACAAATATATCGCCGACCGTTTTCTACCGGATAAAGCTATTGACCTGATTGACGAAGCCGCCGCCGGACTGCGCACCGAAATAGACAGCTGTCCCCAGGAAATTGATGAAATCGAGCGCCGGGCCGTGCAGCTTGAAATCGAAATCACCGGACTCAAAAAAGAAAAAGACGCCGGAGCAATTAAACGGCGCGAGCAGCTTGAAGCTGAATTAGCCGAATTAAAAAGCCAGGGCAAAGAACTCCGCGCCCGCTGGGATAATGAGAAAAAGTCCATTAGCGAACTGCGCACCCTGATGGAATCGCTGGAGATGGCAAAACAGAGCCTCGATAAAGCAGAACGCGAGTACAATCACGAGAAAGCAGCGGAACTCCGTTACGGCACAATTCCCGGCATCGAAAAACAGATTAAAGAAACCGAAGTAAAGCTGCGTTCCGGCACCGGCGAACGAATGCTCAAGGAAGAGGTTGATGAAGAAGACATCGCCGCGATTGTCAGCCGCTGGACACATATTCCGGTAAGCAAGCTTATTCAAAGCGAAAAAGATAAGCTGCTGAAACTGGAAGATCACCTGCATCACCGGGTCATTGGTCAGGATGAAGCGGTAACCGCGGTCGCGGACGCGGTACTGCGCGCCCGCGCAGGGATGAAAGACCCGCACCGCCCCATCGCCTCATTCATCTTTCTCGGACCAACAGGTGTGGGGAAAACTGAATTAGCACGGGCATTGGCGCAGAATTTATTTGATGACGAACGCGCAATGATTCGGATTGATATGTCGGAATATATGGAAAAACACAGCGTTGCGCGTTTAGTTGGAGCTCCTCCGGGATATGTGGGATATGAAGAAGGCGGGCAACTGACTGAAGCTGTCCGGCGCAAACCATATTCCGTAGTGCTGTTTGATGAAATAGAGAAAGCACATCACGATGTATTTAATATTTTTCTGCAAATTCTTGATGATGGTATTATTACCGATTCACACGGACGGACGGTGAGTTTTAAAAATACGATTATCATTATGACCAGCAATATCGGCAGTGAGCTGATTTTACAGCACGAAGGCAGGACTGATGCGATTCGGGATAAACTCATTGAACAACTGCGGCAGCATTTCCGTCCGGAATTTCTCAACCGTGTTGACGAAACGCTTATTTTCCACGCGCTTGACCCGAAACATCTTCTCGAGATTGTAAAAATCCAAATCAACCTGTTCGCACTGAAACTCAAAGAGCGTGAGATTGTGCTCGATATCAGCGAAGATGCCAAGAAACATCTCGCGGAAGTCGGCTACGATCCGGTATTCGGGGCCAGACCGCTAAAACGCGCCATCGTCAAAGAACTGGAAAGTCCGGTGTCACGGTTGCTGGTTGGCGGCGAACTAAATAGCGGCAACACATTAAAAATTACCAAAACGAAAACAGGATTGGCATTCAGCGTCAAGTAATTCGACCTTGAAATCAAAATAATGTGCGGTAAATATATTAACTTTCATACTCACCGCCCTGACCCTAGACCGGAGGTCACGGCGGTGCTGTGCGTTACTCCGGAACAGGCAATGCCGGAAAACAGCACTCTCGCCATAGGTATTCACCCGTGGTCTATTGACACGATTACTCCGGAGAGAGCGAATGCGCATCTTGAACGTCTTGCCGTACAACTGCATAACCCGTTAGCGGTTGCGGTTGGTGAAACTGGTTTAGACCGGTTGCACAATCCTGATAACTTACCCCTGCAGGAGCTTATTTTCGCTGAGCATCTGCGTTTGGCGGAATCGCTAAAGTTGCCGGTGATTGTACACTGCGTCAGGTGCTATTCAGAACTGCTGTCGTGGCGTAAAAAATATTCTTGTACCACGTGGTTAATTCACGGTTTTAATAATAAACTTGAGATATTGACACAACTGTTAAAACATAATTGCTATATTTCCTTTGGCCCGGCAGTAATCCGCGGCAAAAAGGAAAAACATGAACTGCTGCGCGCGGTACCGCTTGAGCGCCTTTGCCTGGAAACCGATGACCAGGATGGAGATATCAAATCTATATACCATGACACGGCAGCAATACTCAATCTGCCGGAAAATGATTTAATCAATGCAATGCAGTACAATTTTACTAAAATATTCAGGAGCATCCGATGAGCGATACAACAGATATAACCATTCCGGTATGGCAGCAGCGCACTGCATTATTACTGGGTCAGAATCGTGTAAAACAGCTATGGCAGGCCAATGTATTGGTAGTAGGGCTTGGCGGAGTTGGGGCATACGCCGCCGAACTGATTTGCCGTGCTGGAGTGGGCAAAATGACGATTGTTGACGGCGACACCATTGACCCAACCAACCGCAACCGCCAATTGCCGGCGCTGTCCAGCACTGAATATAAATCCAAGGCCAAACTGATGGCAGCACGGCTTAAAGATATTAATCCGGATTTAATCCTGGATAGCCGCGAAATCTTTATTCGAGACCATTTGACCGACGAACTGCTGCAGGAAAAATTTGATTTTGTCGTTGATGCCATTGATTCGTTATCGCCCAAGGTGCATCTGATCATGAAGTGCATGGAGCGCAATTACCCTATCGTCAGCTCAATGGGTTCCGGCGGCAAAACCGACCCGGCACAAATCAAAGTCGCCGACATCGCGGATACCTATCACTGCCGCCTCGCCAAAGCCGTACGCAAACGGCTGCACCGCCACCAGATTCACACCGGATTAACAGTAGTATTCTCGCCAGAACCAGTGCCGGACGAGGCCATCGCGACCAACGGCAGTGAAGACGAATTCCGCTCTTTTGCCGGCACCATCTCGTATATGCCGGCAGCGTTCGGATGTTTCTGCGCCGCTGCCGCGATTCAGCATCTCAGCAG
>CAZITV010000019.1:0-27839 GCA_964542255.1 uncultured Victivallaceae bacterium | reverse complement strand
GCAAGCTGATAATATCTTAATTTTTCTGTGTCGTCCGCCTATTCCGTGGTTAAACTGTAATGGGTTAACATTTATTTAGGTTTGGGCGCATCTGTGGTTACAGGAGCGGGATTTATGGCAGGTGGCGGAGTTGCTGGTGCAGCTGCTGGTGGTGCGGCGGTGGGTACGACCGGAGTGCTTTCGTTAACTTTCTTTGCCTCAGTGCCTGGAGTTGAGGCGGTGTTTTTGTCATTGCGCGGTATTTTGCCGTCGCTGCCGACTTTTCCGACAAGAATTTTTTTCTCGCCGCGTTGTCGTGCATAGAATGCTTCATTTTCTGCTGTTTTGTCCTGTATTGCCTTAATTTTGGCAGCTTTGGCGGCATCATTTATTGCGGTATTGGCCTGTACCTCTTGAATTGCTTTATCTAGTTTAGCTTTGGTGAACTCTTTTCGTTCGGCATCTTGTTTAATCGCGAATTCCTTCTCATTGGCATCTTGCTGTTTTCTGAATTCTTTGGTTAAATCCTTTTTTTCCTGCGGGCCTTTACCAAATAAGCTTTTAATAAAATCACGATATTCCTGATTTTGCTGTTCTTCAAATTCATTGGCCTCAATCCGCTGTTTTTTGTCAATGTCAATATTCTCGCTATTGCTCTTTACAATTTTTGCCGGCTTCTTTGATTTTGCCGCCTTGGTGTCTTTGCCGGTTTTTGAGGAGGTAGTAACTGGTGCAGGTGCTGGCGGAGCCTCGCCTTCTGCCAACGCCATCGTAATATTTGACATCAAAAACAGTACTACCAATAATCTAATCCGCATGACCGCACCCCCAATCAGCTTTGCACTTCAACGATTCCAGCATATAACCTGATTACTACAATATTACTGCCATAAAAAAAATCAAATAATCATTCATCAATATTTCTCTCAATTATCATAAAATCATGGTGGATGAGTCTTTTCGGTACCGTAACATCTCAATCTTACGATAGCAGCCAACAGCCCGGCGGCGGCAGAGCACCGCCCTCCATAACAGCGCCGGAACAGCCATTACTCTCACGGTGCTCCATAAGCCCTATAGCGACCCATCAAAATAGTTTTGCAATTATCTCATTTAGTTTGTTCGGTTTGGAAGGCATTGAGGGCGGCGGGAAATGGCCTGAGGACTTGGGTGATGACTCCCTGAACGGTGGCGATCGCCATGCCGTAGTTAGTAATGGCAGTGCCGCATTTTTTGGCTGCCTCGATGCGGGAGAGGATTTCGCGGCGGTTGAGCATACAGCCGCCGCAATGAATAACTAATTGATATTCGTTGAGATTGGCAGGAAAATCTCTGCCTGAGAAGACGTCAATATTCAGGCTGGCACCAGCGTACTGCCGCAGCCAGCGCGGGATTTTGACTCTGCCAATGTCATCTTCTAGGGCGTGGTGTGAACAGGCTTCGGTGATGGCAACGCGGTCGCCGGACTTGAGTTTTTCGATGACAGCAGCGCCTTTAGCCATTTCGATTATATTGCCTTTAAGCCGCGAGAAGAGAATGGAAAAGGTGGTGCAGGGAATATTAGGCGGCGTATCGGCAATCATTTTCAGGACGCACTGCGAGTCACAAACAACGATGTCAGGTTTTTTATTGATAATGTCATAGATGGCGCGGTATTCGCGTTCTTTGACGACAATGGCAATAGCATCGCTGTCCAGGGTGTCGCGAATGGTTTGCACCTGCGGCAGGATGAGCCGTCCGCGCGGTGCCTGGAGGTCAATTGGTACGACGAGAACTGCAATGCCGCCGGCGCTAACCAAATCGCTGATTACCGGCGGAGAATTGATGAATTCTTCCGGGCAGCATTCAATGAGCGCTTGTTTAAACGCCGCCAGGCACTCATCGTGTTTGCCATTGATAGAGTCAATGCAGAGCGTATGTTTAATGCCGTGACCGGAAATTTTATGTATGAATTCAGCGGATGGCGCGTGTAAATCAATTTTGTTAATGACGGCAATGACGGGAATTTTTCTTTTGTCCGCTTCGTCCAGGATGAATTTTTCAGCATCGCCGAAATGTTCAGCTTCGCAGATGATTACTATGATATCGGCGCGGTTGAAAACCTTGGCGGATTTTTCAATGCGCAGTCCGCCTAGTTCGGAACTGTCGTCAAGTCCGGCAGTGTCAAGCAGTACGACAGGTCCCAGCGGCAGTAGTTCCATGCTTTTTTCCACCACATCGGTGGTGGTGCCGGGGACGGGCGAGGTTATCGCGACCTCCTGACCGGCGATGAAGTTCAAAAAAGTTGATTTGCCGACATTGGTTCTGCCGAAAATCGCGATTTGCAAACGCAAAGATTTAGGTGTAGAATTCAAACTTAAACCCGCTGATATAAAGCATTAAAAAGAGGGCGCCGCAAAGCGTCCGTGCCACCAAACTTCTTCCGACGGTGAATGCGACGGCATTGCAAAATAAGTTAAATGTCCGTCAAAAAAGCTGGCATTGAGTTTATCGTTATGCCAAAGATAAAGTAAGATTCCGCCGCCATCCATCGACGGGGCTTCGGAAAAAGAGATTAAAGAGGATGGTTTAGGAATAGAGGTGATTTTAGTATCGCGGAAATACCAGTTAAACCCATAGGAATTGCCGACTTGTTCAAATTTCGCGACACCGTTCCAGTTTCCCGATGGCGCGATATCTTTGGGGCAGCGGAAAGTCTTGATATTGTTATCAACATAGCGGTTGAGCGGGCGCGGGACGTAATGCTCAAATAGGTCGCCTTGACCGCCGCTGTATTTATTGCCGGTGTTCCTGCCGCCATAAACATAAAGATCAATATAGTAAGCCGGGTTGCCGGGGTCGCGTCCCCAGAAAAGCCGGTCGTTCCAATCATTTACATATAGTGACAAAGCTTTACTGATTGAAGAAACATTGCTGGCGCAACTGGTAACTTTTGCCTTTTCGCGGGCAGTTTGCAGCGCCGGCAACAGCATTCCCGCTAAAATCGCGATAATCGCAATTACAACCAGCAGTTCTATCAGCGTAAATGCATTTTTTTTTGGGGAAATTGTTTTCATAGTATTTGAAATCCGTATTTAAATTTAGTATGCTGCCGCCATCTCAGCGATAATCACAGACAGAAAATTCACAAAATTTTACGGCACTGAGAATAAAAAAACATTATAAGAGTAATATACTGCAAAAATATAGTTATACCAATGGTTTTTTTGATTGCCGCCGGGCTGTCGGCTGTTTCAATAGTGGGACTGGTTCATACATGGAACGGTTGACGCAGAGATCAACTCTCCAATATTGGCGATGGACTATTCACGCCACGCTGTCTCACGGTGCTGTTGCTTGTTTATATACTCCGCTGCTTTGTGAGAGTAATGGCGGTTACGGCTGTGCTTGTGTCCTACCGGTATTGTTTTTTAGTTGCGTCGTTTGCACCACTTGCGTTAAAATTATATTTTGGCTGGTTGATTTTTTTCTGGACACTCCGATTACGAACTGGAGTTATTCCAGTCCAAATTCGCGCAGGATGATTTTTCCAGGTTCCGGAGAGGCTGCAAAAGTCCGATAGGGACAGACGCTTAGGTCGCGGCGGTTTTCGTTATTTTGTTTGATAATCTGAAGTTCCTGACTAAATTGCCGGTTATCTTTTAACAGCTCCGGAATATTTTGATAAACCGCCAGAGCTGGAACGGCGCGCGGCCGGGGAAAATAGCGTTTTTCCTGCTGAATGATATTGCGGGTATATTCGGCAGTTTTATCATTGGACCAGAACGGCGGGTAAGCACCTGTAACGGTTTGGCAGCAGTAATCTATATTGAGCCGGTTGCCGTAGAGCGGTTCTGGTATAAATACTGGATAAATAGCCGCCGCGATTTTTATGCCGGGTTTGATTCCGCGGGCAAAGTCAGCCATTTGATTATAAAAGTTTATCAGCGTTTCCAGCGAAAATTGTTTGAATAATTTTTCAGTGTCTTCATTTTCTTTACCTTTACGGTATTGTTCAAACTGCCGCACCGATGCTTCACAATGGCAGCCGTAGTAATTTTGATAACCGATATAGTCAAAAGCGATACCGTTCAGTTCGGGGAAACGCTCAATCACGGCGCTTAACTGTGTTTTGCAGAACTCAACTGTTTCCGGACGGTGAAAGCAGAGCAGGGGGACATTAAGTACTTCATTGTGCCCAGGTTGCGGTTCATAACCAAATTGATAGCCGTGTTTATCCGGTGCGGAGTCCCGTGTCAATTCTGTGAGCCGTTTTTGTTCTTCGGGGTTCAGCTGCTGGACATACTGCTGTGTGCTCTCGCCGGCAATTAGATGGCACCAGTAATATACCGCGAGTTGATGGCGCTGCGCGTAAGCTATAACCGTATTGGTATTGCCACCAGAAACTGCGATGGCATTGAACCCGCCGGCTTTGATGCGCTGCATGCTGCGGTCTAAATTGAGGTTTATCCCGCCTACCCAAACCAGACGAAATCCATCATCTTTTTTTACTTCCGCGTCAGTCGCGCCGGCGGGGGAGGCGAATAAACAGTAAAGTAAAATTAATAATATATGTCTCATCGTTTATCGGCGGTGCTGCGATTATATTGAGATATTTCGTTTAAATCCAGTCTTGTGCCGGTGCAATTCTCCGTTGCCGGGTGTCCCAGTGTCAGCAGTGACACCGGCTCCAACTCATTGGGTAAATTGAGAATTTTTTTAACACTTTTTTTATTGAACCAGCCAATCCAGCATGTGCCCAACCCCTGTTCTTGAGCCGCCAGAACAAAGTGTTCTCCGGCAATGCCAATGTCAATCAAATGATATTTTATGCCTGAAATCAACGGTGCCAACCAGTGTGTCAGGATGGTTTTGCGGACGCAGATTACGACAATGACCGGTGCCTGCGCAACCCATGGCATAGGAACACCCGGCAGCAAACCGCCGGCACTGATACGCTGCTTTAACTCCGGGGCGTCAACTACGATAAACCGCCAGGGCTGCTTATTGCACGCCGATGGCGCCCAGCGCGCTGCTTCCAGGCAGTAATTGATTGCTTCCGGCGATACTGTTTCCGCCAGATAATTCCGGCAGCTGGTGCGTGTTTTTACCAAATTGAGGAATGTGTTGTTCATGTTATTGCTAGATATTTAGGTTGATTTTCATGTTGGAGCGTTCTTTAAGCAGTAATTCCTGTATTTTTTTCTTCATAATTTGTTCCTGCAGGCGGTTTCTAATCATAATTGCGGTATCGGATAGGCTTAGATATCCTGAGTCAATTTTGCTATTAATATGCAGAATGACATACCCGACTTTATCCACGGTGATAATCCCGCTGGTAGAACCTGCCTTCATGGTGAATGCGGCATCCTGGATTTCTGGCAGCAGTGTTCCATCTGCCCTGAATTTGCCGAGATATCCGCCATGCAGTTTGCTGGTTTCGCAATCGCTGAATTCGGCGGCGACTTTGCCAAAATCCTCACCTTGGTGCAGCCGTGAAAGCGCGGTTTCCGCTCGATCTTTGGCGTTCTTGCCGGAACGAATCAGTATCTGCGACAATGTTACCATAGCAGGGAATGCAAAAATATCCTGATTTTGCCGATAGTAATTTTCGAGTTGTTCATCACTAATCTTGATTTCATCGGCGAATTTTTTTTCAGCCCAAAGGAGAGTGGCGACGCGGAATTGTTCTTTGGGGTCGCTACTGATATTTTTTTCATATTCAGCAATAGTGATGGACTTGTCGGAAAATTTTTTGATGGCGATAGCCTGTTGTTCCGGTGAGAGTTTGGCAAAATTTTTTCTAAATTCGGACAGCACCAGTTCGGCGGATGGGATAATATTCTCTGCCGCGAGCATTTTGGTGATGATGAGCCGGTCAATAATTTCATTGACGATTTCACGCAGGCACGACTTGATTTGCGCTTGTGAAAATTGCGCCAATTCTTCATCAGTTAATTGCTGGCGCAATGTTTTAACCATGGTATCGCGGGTAATTTTCTGTTGATTGACTTCAGCGATAACTTCAGGGAGAAAATTAAAACGGCCGGAACTGCTCGATTTCGTTTTGCTGGTTTGGGCAGTAGCAGCGGAACACAACAATAAAAGCGCAGATATTAAAAAAAGGCGGTGCAATATCATTTCCGCCTCACAATCCCGAAAGTAAATTTTCTCGGATTTTGGAGTTTTTATTTTCCGGCAGCATATTTTCCAATGCCAGCTGCGCCGCTAGAATATTGGCGGTGCTGTGTTTTTCTTTGCGGGCGGTGGTGAGGTCTGCAAGCAAGCTGAATTTGGCGCGGCGGTTTTCCTGATTGGCCATGTTATCGGCGAGTTGTTGTTGAAATGCCAGCATTGGCAGTAGTTTTTTGGCCGGGGTATAGCTTGCCGTGTTTTTTTTAATTTGTTCAACTTCAAGCAGAATTTGTTCTGATGAGTCGGAACTTAAGATTTTATCCATGGATTCTTGAATGGATTTCAATGTTTTTAAATCCTCTTCGGCGGCAATGAGGCTGCGGTAGAGACCATATCGCTTTCTGGCATCGTCAACAATCTTGAGCGCCGCATCAATATCACCGCTGTCTAAACATTTTTGAATTGAATCAGTATAAATATTGGAAACTTCAAATTCTTCCATTTGCGGCAAATATTGATTTTCCGTCTCGATAGCGCGTAATTTTATAATCTTATCTATCGCCATTTCATGTTCGTTATTGGCGAGATTTTTAAAAAGCTCAATGACCAGTTTATTTTGCGTTAACGGCGGGTCAGGAATTACTCTTTTGCCGCAACCTGCGGCAAACACGCATAATAATGCCGCTGAAAATAATAAGTATCGGTAATCTTTCATGGTTATTTGTCTCAAATCGTTTTAATATGTCTTCAGTGCTGATTTCAAAAGTTTCTTTGGCATAGTTTTTCGGTACTTTGCCGGATTCCGTTATTGACAGTTAAAGTGCTGCACTGTAAACCGCCTAGCCATGACGCAAAAAAACAAAACCTGCAAAAAACTCAAAATAGTTATGAAACTAGTTCTTTATATAAGATAACGCATTTTAGCGTAAAATAAAGCATTAATCGCAATATCATAGCATCAAAGCGGTGGAATTAAAATTTATTCGCGTCAACTGACCTCTGCCATCCGAGGTAACAGTGCGGTTAAAATTGTCCAGAAACGTTCCACTGAGGCAATGTCAACATATTCATTCGGGGAGTGCGCATTGCCGATTTCGGGTCCGAATGAAATGACGTCTAGCCGCGGATTGATATTTTTGATAAAACCGCACTCCAGTCCGGCGTGAATCGCGGTTATTTTTGGTTCGGTACCGGTAACATCACGGTGGACTTGGCAAAATTTGCGCAGTGCTGTGGAGTTTGGCTGCGGTGTCCAGCCCGGATATTGATTTGAAACAATAGTTTGCGCATTGTAACGCGCAAATAACTGTGTGATATCCGCTGTCAGCGTGTCGCGTAAAACGTCGGATAAGCTGCGCTGCGAGGTTTTAATTTTTACCGCATCGGCGGTAGTGCTGATTGCCGCTAAATTGGTGGAAGTCGCAACCGTACCTGGAAAATCTGGCGACATCGCGATGACTCCGTGCGGACACGCATTCAATAATTCGAGCAGGCTAGTGGTAAATTCACGGGTGAATGTCTTTGATACAGGTGACGATGCAGTTTTAATTCCAAAATTCGGCTCAATACTGCCAAAAAAACTGCGCTTTTTAGTTAAAAAGTCAGCAATAGCACCATCAATATCAGACTGTTTACATGCTGCAAAAGCAACGGTGGCGGAAGCTTCGCGCGGAATAACATTAGTAAGATTGCCACCATTAAAATTCGCCAGCGCTATCCCGCATTGTCTATTAAGCCGGGATAACAGTTCCGCCATGAGTTGAATAGCGTTACCGCGGCCTTCATGTATATTGCAGCCGGAATGACCGCCGCGCAATCCGCTAATATCAATCGAGCAACTGATGAAACCACCCGTTGTTGAGGCATATTCAGGTTTTAGATGGTGCTGACACTGCACACCGCCGGCGCCGCCGATAAATACTGTATTCTCGTCTTCTGAATCAAGATTAATCAGCATATCGCCATCGAGCATTTTTTCTGACAGCTGCGCGGCTCCGCACAGACCGATCTCTTCCTCTACCGTGAATATACCGGCTATTGGTCCATACTGTAACGTTTTATCGAGCAAAACGGCCATAGCGGCAGCAAGGCCGATACCATTGTCGGCACCCAGCGTGGTCCCATCGGCGGCGACGTGCGCGCCACAAATTTTTGGAGTAACCGGTTGAGTGGCAAAATCGAACTGTTTGTTTTTGTTTTTTTGCGGCACCATATCTAAATGTGCCTGCAGCAGGATGCGCCGATGCTGTTCAAATCCAGGCGCGGCTGGTCTGTCAATGCGCAAATTGCCATAGGTATCGGTTGTACAGTGCAGTCCGGCTTGTTTAGCCTCTGCGTTAAGGAAATTCCGCAGTGCTGCTTCGTGCCTTGAAGGATGCGGAATTGAGCAGATTTTGGCAAAATATGACCATAACAGTGCCGGATTTAGATCAGTGATTTGTGTCATTGTTTTCGCGGGTTATTTCTTGCTTGAGTTTTCAGTTTGTTCTGTTTTCTCTTTTATGATTTTATTATTTTTTTGTTGCTGTTCGCAGATTTTTTTATTTTGTTCGTCGAGCTTATCTATATTTTTCTTGATATAATCAGCTTTAAGTACGTCATTTTTGTTTATTTCAGCAAGCTCTTTAGATAGTTTTTGTTTTTGTTCGGAGATTTGAGATAATTGTTTCTGTAATTTTTTTTGTTCATTCAGAATATTATCAATATCCTTGGTCTGCCCGGTATTTTTTTTGTTTTTTTCCTGATCTTTGACGGTGGATTTTTTGCCGCCGGCGGTATTGCTGACTTTTTCACAGCTGTCATCACGTTGATTGAACACATCATTGTTTTGGATATTTGATTGTATTTGGCGCAGCAGTGCGTCTTTCTTGGCTTTGCTGTACTTCACGGTATCACTGGTTGGATTCTCGGAATAACCGCTGGTATTGTTGTAATAATATTTTACACGAGGATTATTATCGTCCACAATCGTTACTATCGGGCGTTTCGCCTCCTGGTAGTCGCTGCGTTCAGAAGTTTTTCGGTTATTGTATTTGAGCTTGGGTTGGGTTGAAACAGTATCAACATTGTTTTTTACAGCTGAATATTTTGCCGCGGGGATGTTATAGCGCTTGGAGAAAAAATCGTAAGATGAGATTTCGAGATTTTTGCCGACAGTTAATACTGCCTGATTATCTTCACGAATCATATATTGTTCACCGGCAACTCCGGCGCCATTTGCCGGCGAACAGACTTGCCAATTCATTTTTGCACCGTTATCTTCAATGAATTTATCACGCATTGAATTATCCTTAAACTGATATTCCATGTGCACCGCACGGCGCATTTTATCGAAAATCACCTGAAGTTTAACTCCATCTTTTTCGAAACATTCAATGTCATGCTTTTCACCGGGAATAATGCTGCCGGTATAGGTGTTTACCGGTTTCCCCCAGGTTTTGTAAACGTCACTGTCTGTATTCAAAATATTAGCATTGCAGGCAGTTGAAACAATGATCATGGCAACCAGTATTAATGCTGTAAGTTTCATGATTGTATCCTTTCTTTGAGCTGATTTAAGACTGTTTGGAGTTTATCGCGCCTGAACCACCGCACGGCCTGGAATCCATTCGGCAGAATATCCATCTAAGACCATTCGGCTGCAGTATGGAACTGTCTCAAAATAACCTATATTTTTACACCGGTCTATTGAATGTTTTTTGCACTGCTTACTCGTCACATATCTGCCGGTATTCTCCTCACAAGCAACTCGAAAATCAAATCAAGATATTCGGTGAAAATTCACTACTTTATTTTGTTCCAGTTCCTATGTCGTTTATTTATGACGAAATGCTTTTTAGAGTGGCACAGAGAGCATATTCATTGTGGCAAACCGGACAAAATGAAATTTTACCTGATTCATTATCGGTTGTTCCCAGCTTTTTATCGCTGCCAACGTTTATTAAGCTCTTAAGCGGGTGACCAGTTATTTTTTTATATCGTATGCAACGACTGCCCACGTGCCGCCGGCGCTTTTGGACAGGGTGAACTCCCAATTATTTTTTAGCCCTTTCAGTACCGCTATGGCGTAAGCGTTGTTGCCGTCAATTTTAAATGTTTCCAGTTTTTCCAGTTTTAAACCATAGCTTTTGTCTAATAGAAATGTTTCAATTGACTGAGTGATTACGGCGTCGTAGTTTTCGCTTTTGGGAGGTGGCGGCAATACTTTTTTGCCGCAGCCCGGTGCGAGTGTTAACATCGCCGCTGTAGTAATCAGCAGCAAACCTAATTTTGTAAGTTTCATAATATATTTATGCTCCATATAATTATTGATAAAAATTGCCAATTCGCATTTGTCTATTACTGAATGCTCTTTGGTATTAAACGTAAAACGCAACGAAATATTGCATCAGACTGCAAACTCTTACTATTCTGAATGTTTGACCCACCGCTGGATGCAGTCATTCAGCTTTTGCTGATTGAACGGCTTCTCAATAAAACCATTCATCCCGGCGACAATGCATTCTTTGCTGTTTTCGCTGGCGCAACTGGCGGTCATCGCGATAATCGGTATTGGTTTGGCAACTGCCATTTCTGCTTCCATCCGGCGAATTTCAGCCGTTGCTTGGAAACCATCCATAACCGGCATGTGGCAGTCCATAAGCACCAGATTGAATTCATTGCCGCGTTCACGATAAATTTTGCAGGCATCCGCACCATTATTTGCCAGCTCGTAGCCGCAGTTGTTACGGCGCAGCAGATTGGCGGCAACCGTTTGATTGACTAAACTGTCATCCGCAACCAGTATTTTAATAACGCTGGCATCAGTTGGAGATGCCGGTAATGGCGCGCCTAAACAATGATTTTGAACAGCGGTTTTGGCTTCATCCGCAGCTGTTGAAGATGAGATTGGAAAGGTGAGGTCAAAACTAAATTTGCTACCTTTGCCAACTGCACTTTCCAGTTGTATTTCGCCACCCATTGCCGCCACCAGTTGTTTGACAATTGCCAAGCCCAATCCCGTGCCGCCGCCAGTAGTGCGGTATTTGTTCTCAACTTGCGCAAAACGCCGAAATAGGGTGGTTTGATCTTCCGGACTGATACCAATGCCGGTATCAATGCATTCAAAACGCAGTTTTGCAGTATCATTGCTGCTACTTAAGGTTTTGATATTAAAGGTGATTTTACCGGTCTGAGTGAATTTGATGGCATTGCTGAGCAAATTAATAAAAATTTGCCGCAGGCGAATTTCATCGCCGTTAATGAACTGCGGTGTTGACGGATCAATATTTACTTCAAGTTGAAGTTTTTTATCATTTAACATCCGTGAAAGCAGTGTCGTTGCCGATTTCACTTGATTAAACAAATCAAAGTCAATGTTTTCCAGTTCAATCATGCCGGCATCAATCTTGGAAAAATCCAGAATATTGTTTATTTGCAGCAGTAAACCTTCACCAGCTTTGTAAATGGTATTAACATACTCCCGTTGTTCTTTATCTAGATTGGTGGTGGCAAGCAGCTCAGAAATTCCGACAATCGCTACCAGCGGCGTACGCAGGTCATGAGTAACGTTTGCCAAAAAATTGCCCCGCGCCGCATTGGCAAGATCTGCCTCTTGTTTAGCGTCCTGCAGATACTCTTTAGCCTCACTGAGCTCTTTGATGGTGTTTTCCAGCTGACGGTGCTTATGGATAGTAGCGTCAAATGACGAGAAAAACAAATCCAGTATCTGAGTGCGTTCCGCGGTAATAACATGCTTTTTGCCGCCAAAAAACAGACTCAACCCCAATGAAACCGGCTGGTTTTGCCGTAATTGTTTGTTCAGCAGAATATAATGAATTCTCGAAAGCAGGCATTCGCAATCAAAAGGTTTGGTGATAAAATTGTCGGCACCGCATTTGAGACCTTCAATAACATCATCCGGGGAGGTGAGTGAAGTCAGCAGCACCACTGGAATTTCGCGTGTGCGCTTGTTGGCGCGTACCGCCTTGCATAACTCATAGCCGTTCATATTCGGCATAACAATATCGGTCAGAATTACATCAGGTATAACACTTTGAAGTTTATCCCAGGCATCCTTGCCGTCATGAGCAACAACAACCTCATAGTTGTTATTCTCAAGCACGCATTTCAGTTCAATTGCCTGTGTTCTACTGTCTTCTACAACAAAAATTTTGTATTGCTGAGACACTGTGCAGCCCCATAAGTATAAAGATGTCTTAACCTTCACCGCAACGCAACCGCGGCAATGTTTGCTGTCAAACACATACCTAACACCATAAATCTTTACGGCGCCTGGTATAGAAAAACTATATCAGTGAAACGGCAACCGCCGTTTCACTGAATAAATTAAATTACTTTTTACAGCCGTAAATGGCGAGGTCACCAAGCATTTCTTCAATGCGCAGCAACTGATTGTATTTGCAGATACGGTCAGTTCTTGACAATGAACCGGTTTTAATTTGTCCGGCATTTGTTGCTACTGCGATATCGGCAATGGTGGTATCTTCGGTTTCGCCTGAACGATGGCTGATAACCGCGGTATAACCAGCTTTGTGAGCCATTTCAATTGCATCCAAAGTTTCGGTCAGAGTACCAATTTGATTTACTTTAACCAAAATGGAATTGCCGGCGCCCATATCAATACCTTTCTTGAGGTATTGAACATTGGTGACGAAGAGGTCGTCGCCAACGAGCTGACAGCGTTTGCCGATGCGGTCGGTGAGCAGTTTCCAGCCTTCCCAATCACGTTCAGACATACCGTCTTCAATTGAATCAATCGGGTATTTAGTCATTAAGGATTCTAAGTAATCAACTTGTTCCGCTGAAGTACGTTTTTTACCGTTAACTCCTTCAAATTTGGCATAATCATAAACGCCATCTTTGAAAAATTCGCTCGCGGCGCAGTCCAATGCGATTTTGACATCTTCGCCAACTTTATAGCCGGCTGATTCAATCGCTTTTAAAATGCTTTCCAGTGCTTCTTCGGTGCCGCCGGCAAAATTGGGGGCAAAGCCGCCTTCATCGCCAACCGCGGTGCTGAGGCCTTTGTCATGGAGAAGTTTTTTCAGGCTGTGGAATACTTCAGTTCCCATGCGCAAACCTTCTTTAAATGAGGCGGCGCCAACTGGTCTAATCATAAATTCCTGAAAAGCGATCGGGGCATCAGAGTGTGAACCACCATTGATAATATTCATCATCGGAACCGGTAAAACTTTGCCATTGACACCGCCGATATAGCGGAACAGCGGCAAGTCAAGATAGTTGGCGGCAGCGTGCGCACAAGCCAGGGAAACACCAAGAATGGCGTTAGCACCAAGTTTCTTTTTGGTCGGAGTGCCATCAAGTTCGAGCATGGCGCGGTCAATACCGGCTTGATCCAGAACGTCCATACCTTCGAGTTCCGGGAAAATCTTTTCATTAACGTTTTCAACAGCTTTAAGAACGCCTTTGCCTAAATAGCGTTTTTTGTCGCCGTCACGCAATTCCAGTGCTTCATTTTCACCGGTTGACGCACCGGACGGAACTGCGGCAGAACCCATTATGCCGCTATCGAGGGTTACTTCGACTTCGAGAGTCGGGTTGCCGCGGGAATCAAGAATTTCACGAGCGTGGATATCATATATTGCTGACATCTTTTAAATCTCCTTTTTTTGTTTAGTTGATTTGAAAACAGTACATTTAAGGTAAAATTATGGCAGTGCGGTTGTCCGGATTGTCAGTCAGTTAGCTGCATCTAATCCAGGTTAATCAGTTGAACTGCACACCACAATGAACACTCAAAATATAGCTGATATAATTATAAATGCAAAGGTTTGAATGAAAAAATCAGCACATAATCAACGGTTAACAGCAATTGTTACGGATTTTTATTCGGTTTTTGACATAGCCGCAATTGCAGTAGTAAATATCAACTCTCCCACGATGAACCGGGTTCAGCAGGCACTGGTCAACTTTACGGTGCCGCCGCAGTACAGCAGTTATCTGGTTGAATCTTTGCCGGCCAGACGTGATTTTAATACAGCATTCCCATGGGCTAACAGCATTGTCATTGCTGCGATACCTTTCAGTGCCCTGCCGCAGTTACCAGAATTGCCAGCGGCAAAAAGCCGCGAATTATCAGGTATAATCGCCGGCTATGCCTCGCGGGAAGATTATCATCTGGCGGGAAAAAACATTCTGCAAATTTTAGCTGAACAGCTTCAGGCGGCTCTGAACGACGAGCTGCGTTATCAAATTTGTATTGATACCGCACCGCTGGCGGAACGTATCATTGCTGCCGTCGCCGGCATCGGACAAGTTGGGCTTAACCACTGTCTGCTGACTCAAGGGTACGGCAGCGGCTGCTTCATCGCATCGCTTTTGACTGATGCTGATTTAACAGAAATAGTGCTGCCGCATTTGCCGCGGCAAAGTCAAATTTGCCACTGTTGCCACAACTGCCTAAAATCATGCAGGAATCAGGCAATAAATATAAACAGTCATTTTGATATAAACCGCTGCATCAGTTATTTAACGATGGAAAAACGCGGTTTGTTGACTAAAACTGAAATGCAGTCTCTAGGGGATAATATTTTTGGATGTTCAAACTGCACCAGCATTTGTCCAGACAGCAATTTGCCGCAGGATATTGCGGTAGATTTAGAATGGCTGCTGCTCGCGCCAACGGCAGCGGTTAAACGTGCTATCCGCGGCAGCGCTCTGGAATATGCCGGAGTAACAACACTGCGGCGCAATGCTATCGCTGTTTTAGCCAACCGGCGGCACCCTGCAGCAACAGAGTTAATTAGGCGGGCATCGCATTCAGGCAGCAATCTATTACGCCAAAGTGCAGCAGCCGTTCTGACAGACAGCGAATTGGTATAAACTGATGCGTGGACTGGCGTATCTTGGAGCAGTTCGCCATTTGCGGTATGGCTACTTTGAATGCTTTTTCTGAGCGGAGAACTCAATATAGTCTATTTCAGCCGTAGTATGCGATTTAGTGTACTGACTATTGCCGCAGACCGTCAATACGAAATCTTTAGGGATAGTACCGTATGTTTTTTTGAAATCTTCGGCGATATTGCGTTCCTCTTCATACCACTTGTCAACACCATCTTTTTGATTGCGGAAGCAGAACCATTTAACCGCGACCATGCCGGCGCCGTATTGTGCTGTGCCGGATTCAGCGGTGGGAGTTTCGCACTCCCAGCGGTAGGCGATACTTTTCTTCTTTAACCAGTCACTGTATCCGACATAGATTGCGACAGGCTGGTCGTCTTTTTCAGGAAATCTGCCGTCGCCGCCGACCGGCAGATTTTTTACCCGCCAGCGCCAGCGTAGAATCGGTGTTTTATTTAAGTCAACTTGGGTGGACGGATTGCAGACTAATCCGCCGGTAGCAGTTTTTGCGTCAATGACCAGAACATTTTTATTTAGTTCTGAGTTCTGTCGGACATAAAATTTGGTGGCATCAACCCCAATTTTAGTGGCGTCAATTTTCCAGTTAAGCGGCAGAGCGATTGAAGACTGCTGATTGATGTTGTCAAATTTTTCCTGCCAGCCAGCCATTTTTTCCAAAGCAAAGGCGCATCCGGAAAGTATGACTGCCGCGACAAAAAGGTATATCTTATTTGATTTCATTATTTTGCTTTATCTTTCTTTTGGTACTCTTGATATCTGCGCATAATCGTTGTTACATATTCTTTGGTGCTTTTTATTTTGATAAATGGGACAACTTCGCCATCGTATGATGCCGGTTTCCAGCTGTCTGCCCTGCTTTCTCCGGCATTGTACTGGCATAACGCCAGTTCAATATACGCATCATAATTTTGCCACCGTTTCATTGCACGCGACAGATACCAGGTGCCAATTTCAATATTTAATTCCGGACTGAACAATAAACCGGGTAGCGGAGACGCCACACCATTGGCAGCTGCCCAGTCTTGAACTGCACTTTTCGGCATTAACTGCATCAATCCAATTTCACCGGCGCGTCCAGTGGCGTTAGTGTTAAAACGGCTCTCCTGATAAATTACCGCTTTAACTAAACGATGATCAATAGCATATTTTTTTGCGGCTGACCGAATTATCTGCTCGTATTTGCGGTCATTAATGACAAAATTATAAATAAATTTGAAGTCAAATGCGACTAATGCGACACCGATTATAGCTAGTATGCTGACGACTACCAACATTTTCTTCATGTTTTGCCTCGTTAGCCTTTACCTTCCGGTGTGACTTGATTTCGAGAAACACGTTTAAGAACCGTCAAAAAGTGACCGTTGCGTCCTTCAATGGTACGGCACAGCGTAAATAATTAAGGAAGTGGAACGGAATAACCTATTAATTTTTTACTGAATATCATTCAAGCAAACGCTACAAAAATATAGATTATTTTGTGACAGTTCCTAAGTTACAACCGGCGCGCTGATATTGGCAAAATTATTCGTCATCATTGCCCGGCGGGTCATCGTCATCATCGCTATCTTTTTTGCCGCCTTCATCATCATCACTGTCTTTGTCTTCTTTGTCACCTTTATCACCGCCATCATCATCGCTGTCTTCGCCACCCCTCAGCGAGTGCTGCTGCCAGGCTTTCCCAAAATTATTAATTGGTGCCGCGGCAGCGGCGCTGTAATTGATTGCGAGCAGTAGTGCGATGGCTAGTAACCAGATAATTGATTTCATCATGCACCTCCAAATGTTATTTGTTTACGGTTGAGTCTGGGACCGTTTTTTGTACTGCCGGAGCCAGCACAACTTGATTTTGTTGTTTTGCGTACTCCATCATTTTTCGGCGTAATGGTTCGCTTAATATTAATTTAGCAGTAACTTGCTCATCCTGCAAGGAAATTTTCAAAGAATTTGATAATTCCATTCCTAGTTCTGGATTATTCTTGAATGCGGCAGAAAGACCAAACATCAGCAAACCCTGCAATTGCATGGTTAGCAGCGATGCTGAATTTTTATCACGGCAATGAAAAAGAGCTGTGGTAATAATATCTTTAGATTCCGGTGCCGTGGCATTGGCTGCGGTAAATAAAAAGCGGTTAAAAGGCACGTTCGCGAGCATTTGTTCTGTCGGGTTACTTGCCGCATCAGGGGACGGCGCGGTGCTCTTTTGAAACATCAGCCAAACCAAAGTGCCAGATGCGGGGAAAATATTATTAGTGGATGATTGGGGTGATTTAACCTTGCTTTGTTTGAGTAATTGTTCCGCATGACTGGAATCAGCGATAAATGCGATATCCGGTGCCAGATATGTTACCGCAATACCTTTCGCACCGATATTATTGATTTCCGCAGTTTTGGCGATGCTCTGGACATTTTCAATCAAATAGACATTATATCCGGCGAACGTGGTTGTAGTATAACTTACCTGATAATTGCTTTTAAAACAGCCGTCCAATTTGTTTTTGAAAGCGGTTTCAGTTACTGGTGTTCTGACAATGACACCGCATTTATTGCCATCTGGTATCGTATATGCCAAAACGTCTGTTGGAATATCCGCTATTGTCATCTCGCTGCGGCATAATTCCTCTTCTAATTTTTGGCGTTTTTCTGCAAATTCGGGTTGCTGCAGCATTTCTTGATATAGCTCCGAATTCATCAGCGATTTAACATTTACCGCCATAACCAGCGAAACATTAATCGGCATGTAATCAGTTAGTTCGTCAGCTGTTAGATTAATTGATGAGATCAGCAGCGCCAGCATAACAATAATTCGTTTCATAATTGCTTCTTTTTTTTAAGGTGTTATGTGATTGAACGAACTGTAAAAAATACCCTCATACAATGGTGCGTAAATTACTATTCCGCCGGAGTGACTGTAATCCGGTGGACGATTGGAATAATAAGACGTTTGCAGTTTAAAAACAATCCGCCTTCGCGTTCGTGCAGTTTGCGCCGCCAATACAGTATTGCCGCCTGCATTTCTGCATCTTGTTCCGATTCCGGAAAGATTTGTTTGATTAAACGGAAGTTTGTCAGTAGTCCCTTAACCATCCACGTTTCAATTTGTTGTTTTTCCTTAACACCATCCATTATTTTTGCGAATTGACCAGAAAATGGATTTAACTGAAATTCCGCCGCCAAATTGATGCCTTTTTCCAATTCCTCACGGGAAAATTGTTTACTATATTCTCCCCACTGCACCACTGCTCTGGCTTTAGGCAGGTTGGTAACGCGCAATTCAAATACATTCAAATCCTGCTGAAAAGGCAGATACGGCAAAATACTGGCAAGATTGGATGGCACATCTGACGGGGCAGAAAAGCAAAATGGGTAACGCTTGCTTTCTATTTCTATACTGCCGGGAGATTGCTGAGAGATTTTGTGGCCGGCAGAAACATTTGCCGCACCTTTGAAATCCATCGCGATATTGGCGATTTTGCCATCCATGCCGAGTGCCTTAAGAAAAACGTATGCCATAATTAAATGACCATTTAAAGATGGATGTACCCCGTCCTGACCGGAAACGTGGTAACCGCTGCCTAGTTTTGCTTTGGCCAATTTTGCCACAGATGTCATCATGTCAAAAACATTGGCGAATCCAACGTTGTTTTTGGCAGCCAGTTCAGCGTCAATTTTTGCCAGCTCGCCCAGCGTTTGATTATATTCAGCGGCACTAATGTTGTTACGTTTATATGTGTCCAGATCAACAATTCCCGGAGTGCCTATCACAATTTGTGCATTATGTTTTTTGGCAACATCAATAATTTTCTGCATATTGTCCCGATAGGTATTGCCGGTTGCCGCATCATAGATTTTATATCCGCCGTCATTCATCCCGTAGCAGGTGGTCATTACGGTGGGATTCCATGATAGGACATCATTGTACATGCGGTCAACCATACCGGCAGCGCGTTCACCGCCCCAGCCAAATTGGAATACCCGGATATCTTCCAGCCCGGAACAAGCCATCAAATAGACTGCGACATAGCAGCTGTACATTTTTTGTTCGGTAATTGAGTCGCCGAGAATCGCCAGACGGTCGCCATTTTTAATCTTTACTGATTCAGCCCAAACTCCACTGGTTAATGTCAACAGCACTGTCAATAACAAAATAAAACGACTCATAAACCACCTCATTTGTTTTGTATCTGCGCTATGCATTTAGTTATCAGCTGGATTTTAGCCGCTATTTCAGCATTTCACAGATGGTTTCGTGCATTTTAGCTAGGTACAGGTTGCCCAGGTGACCGCCGTGTTCAAAAAACACAACTTGTTCACCAAAAGTATTTTTAAGCCACCGCCGGTCGTCATCGCTCTGGAGAAAATCGTCGAGTGAGTGAATTAGATGTATTTTGGGATTTGCCGCAATGTCCGCACTTACCGCGCGGAGGCTTGACGCTTTGTTTAGCTCATCGGCAGTGACAGTTTTTTTCATCACCTCTGAGTAGTGTTTAATGATAAAAGTATTTAAGTATTTTTCAAAAGTGAACTCTTCCAATTCTTCGTAAAGCGCGGTGCGCCCGCCCCAGCTGTAAGGAGTCTGCAATATACCCAAATCCTTTTGATGGTGAATGCAGACCATCACCTCCTGGATTGAGCGTTTAAAGCTATAACCAACCAGCAGTTTTGCCTGCGCTTCAGTCATATCAATCTGGTAAATATTTTTCGCATTGCCGTCAACCGCTGGAGCACTCTTATCGTTCTGCTTTAAATCTTGATTATTTAATTCAAAATTTACTTTCCACGGATGGCGTTTTTTCATAATAATCATATATTTGCCCATGGCGTCAAGCCCCTGTTCCAGGGCTTGTTCCGCAGTTTTATCCGCTTGCCATGAACTATAATACGCGTCAATTTTTGACATCCCATAACGCAAATCAACCGGCGGATTAATGGCAATATAATGGTCTATACCTAATTTGTTGTCGTTTTTTTCATTTTTTGCAATAAACAGTGTATGCAACGCACCTAGTGAATAACCTAAAATATGTTTGCGTTCAGGTATAATCGCTTTATTTTCAGCCAAATCTTTGGAAATGGCGGCAATGGCATTGCGTGCATCTTCCGCATCAACCGGAGTATAGCCTGGCACCAGGGTCGTTCCCGCGCTTTCCATGAATTCCCAGTTCATACTGCTGCTCATGGTAACTACAGTGTAGCCGCGCTGGAAAAGTACCTCAGCAAAAGCTCCGGCTGTCTGACTCAGGCAGTGACTGCCTAAGCCGGGAATAATGAAAATCAGCTGAGCATTCGGTTTATCCGGCTGCGCCCATAGCTTATAATCCATCTTGCGTCTATTCTCGTTGACACAGACTGAACGAATCGAACCCTGATTAATAAAATCACTGTTCCACCAGGAAAGATCAACCCATAAGCTTTCATCGTCATTTTGAACATCAAACATTTCTACCCGCAAAGTGTCCAGCGCCGCTCCTTGTGAGTGATAATCCGGCAGTCTGATAACTTGCTTGCCAAATTCATTGACCAGCGGCGAAATTGGCGATTCGGCGGTTTTAATTACCGCCGGGGCATCTTTGCCGGATTGCTCTTGGAGATTGCCTGCCGGTGCAGCCTGGTTCAATGGCATCGGCACCCAGTCGGTTAATTTTAGCCTGCGTTGAGCACTGCCAATGTCTTTCAATACCTCGTAGGTATCAAAATTGGCCAGTGCTATCCGTTCGTAGGTCGCGTAGCCATGCGTGCCGAGATTCAAATAGGTAAAAGACTGACCGCCGTAAAAATAGGTTTTGGGGTCAAATGCGTAGTCAAAAATTGTACCGACTGTGTCGCGGACATTTTTGGGGCCTGGTCCGGGAATGAACATATAGCAGCCGGAGCCAATTCCCCAGCAGTAGAAAGCCTGACCAAAATCTTCATCCTGACGTTTTAGTCCGAACCACGGGTCTGCCACTTCAAAAAAACCTGCACAGCCTGCAGTAGTATTGGTGAGAAAACGCAGAAATTCTACTCCGCCACCAGCAAATTTGGCTTCACAAAAACAGCTTAACATCCTACCGATAAACTCCAGATTGTCGGTAAAACGATTAATTGCTTTGATGCCGGGGCGCGGCACTATTGAACCATAAACGGTTCCAACTGGACGGAATACCCAACGGATAAAAAAATGGTTGGCATAAAACATCGTGCGGTTAAAGCCTTCAATTGAGTCTTCACCGCTTAGCTGTCTGGAAATATTAAACGTTTCCGAAGATTCCGGCGCGTTGATGTTAGTGCTGGTGACCGGCTGAGTACTTGATGTATCAGACTTCGCCGCTTCCGATTGTTCCGGCGCAGCCTGAATTGTGCTGCAAAGTATTCCAGCACATATAATCATTAAATAAACTGTTTTTTTCACGCTTTATCCGATTCGCCGTAAGCTGGCAAGCAGTACGGCACTAAGTCAAATATTTACTTGATGCCGTTGCCGGAAACTTGCACTTCACGTTTCCAGAGAACCAAGCCAAATGGAATCCAATTTGAATCAACCCTTGAACTTACGTCGGTAACGCGGTTGCAGCCGGCATTCCGCGCGGCCATGGTCATCATCATCATCGTATTGTCAACGCTAACTGTGTCCTTAAACACTGAGGTTTTGCCGACTCCGGCAGAACTGCCGCAAAACATCGGCACGCAATTGAATAAATATATGCCGTACATCTGTGAATTGATGTGAGTCACTGTTTTTGCTTTCGGCACGGCAGTAAGCTCTAAACCGTTAAATTTTTCAGTTGTTTGTACATGGGAGCAGCCACTTAAGATTACCGTTGCCGCAACTAGTCCAGCCGTCATAAATAATAATTTGCCCATCTGTCATAAACTCCTATATTTTAAAGAATCTTTACCGCTCAATAGTTTATTTTAAACTCTTGAAACATTAACCTGAATATATCATACTCTTAACTACTCGCAATATCAAATAGAAAAGTCTCCTATCTAAATATTATTTTTCGCGGGCAATTGCACGGTAACCAATATCGCGCCGGCTAAAACATTCCTGCCAGTGAATTTTGTCAACCGCCTGATACGCTGATGCGATAGCAGCGCTAACCGTTTGTCCGCGCGCAGTTACGCCAAGCACCCGGCCGCCGTTGTTAACAATTTTATTGCCGTTTAAAGCGGTGCCGGCATGAAAAACAATTGCTCCGGTCGCGGCAGCTTCCTCGAGGCCGGTAATCTCATAGCCTTTGCTGTAGTTTTCAGGATAACCGCCCGAGGCCATCACTACGCAAACCGCCGGGTCGTCCGACCATAATAATTTGGCTTCATTGAGTCTGCCGTCAACCGTTTTTAGCATTGCATCGAGCAAATCACTATCCAGACGGCGCAAAACCGCCTGGACTTCCGGGTCGCCAAAACGCACATTAAATTCCAATACTTTGGGCCCCGCTGCGGTTACCATTACGCCAACAAAAATTAATCCGCGGAAATTAAATTTCTCCTGTTGAATTCCGCGTAGAAAATTATCTAGAATTTTAGCCTTGATTGTTGCCATAATTGGGGCAGTGACTACCGGGGCAGGGGAATATGCTCCCATTCCTCCAGTATTGGGACCTGCATCGCCATCATAGGCGCGTTTATGATCTTGAGACGTGGCCAGCGGCAGAATGGTTTTACCATCAGTCAATGCCAAAATTGAAACCTCTTCACCATAGAGGCATTCCTCAATCAAAACACGGTTGCCGGCACTGCCAAAACCGCCGTCAAAACACGCCCGGATAAAATCAACGGCAGAAGTTTTACTTTCTGTAACCAAAACTCCTTTGCCAGCGGCCAGTCCGTCTGCCTTTATCACTATTCCCGCCGCTCCGCCAGCAAATTGTCCGGCAGTGAAGTCAATCGCTGCATCCGCATTGTCAAAAGCGCCGGCAGCGGCAGTCGGGATATCATATTTAAGCATAAAATCTTTGGCAAAACTCTTACTGCCTTCTAATTGCGCCGCGCGCTTGTCCGGGCCAAAGATTTTCAGACCATTGGCTTGAAACTGATTTACAATGCCATCACAGAGCGGAGCTTCTGGTCCGACAACCGTGAAATCAATTTTATTGTCAGTGGCAAACTTAACCAGTTTGTCCTGTTCTGATACGCCAATGTTTACGCATTCAGCTTCGTTAGCGATACCGGCATTGCCGGGTGCGCAAAAGACTTTCTCAACGTTTGGGCTTTGCCGCAGTTTCCAGCAAAGAACATGTTCTCTGCCGCCGTTGCCAATAACTAATATTTTCATAGATGCTTCCAAAATCAATTGCTGTTTATATTTGTTCTGCAGAGTATAAATTTACTCCGCAATTCGCAATTTGCTAAGTCCGCATCAAAAAAAAATCTTTTGAAAATAATTTAAATTTAGCCCACATTAAATTTGCTTGTTGTTATTATTTGGCTATATTACCAAATATAATATTAAAATTGGTGATAAGATGAATTCAACGGAACATGGAATAATTGAAGCGAAGGCGGCGGTATTTAAGGCACTGGGGCATCCCACCCGTCTGCTGATTGTTGAAGAATTGACCAAGGGCGAGCGTTGCGTTTGTGAACTGGTAAAGTTGGCTGGAGGTGATTTTTCCACCATTTCCAAACATTTGCGGTTGCTGAAGCAGGCGGGTATAGTTCACGACGATAAACGCGGGCAGCAGGTCTATTATACGCTTAAAGTGCCGTGTATTTTGCGTTTTATGGATTGTATTGAAACGGTAATTTTAACAGGCAGCTGTAAAAGATAAGGTATTATAAAATAATATTTGGTTAAAATGGATAATGTATGGGGATATTATGATTGATAATTGTAAGATACGGGAATATAAATATTCTAAATGGCTATACGCAGTATTAGCGTTAGCCGCAATGACGTTGTTATACTGGAATTTGGCATTATTAGCCAAATGGATTACTTATTCGCTATTATGCCTGCCACCGGAACATAAGTTCAGTTTGGCTATCGAATTTTTCCTTTTTGAGACCCCTAAAGTAATGCTGCTGCTGGTTGGCGTGGTTTTCGTGGTCGGAATAATCCGCTCATTTTTTTCGCCTGAACGCACCAAAAAAATTCTTGCAGGACGGAGTGAATTTGCCGGGAATGTGCTGGCTGCTCATTTAGGGATAGTAACCCCATTTTGTTCTTGTTCTGCGGTGCCGCTATTTATCGGTTTCGTCACTGCTGGAATTCCGCTGGGAGTGACATTCTCATTTTTGATTTCAGCGCCGATGATTAATGAAGTGGCACTGGTATTGCTCTTTGGTCTTTTTGGCTGGAAAGTTGCCGGATTATACCTTGCTACCGGACTGTTTATCGCGGTTTTCGCGGGATGGGTCATCGGACGGATGCGCTTGGAACGTTATGTTGAACCGTGGGTTTATAGCACTGAAATGAATACCGCTTTTGAAGATTCTACAATGACTTGGGGGGACCGGGTTTGTTTTGGACGTGAAGCCGTAGCCGATATTGTCAAGAAGGTTTGGCCTTATGTCGTTGCAGGTATTGCCGTTGGCGCGGGAATTCATGGTTATGTGCCGCAAGATTTTATGGCATCAATCATGGGGCGCAGCGCCTGGTGGTCGGTGCCGCTGGCGGTGCTGCTTGGTGTGCCGATGTATTCCAATGCCGCCGGAATTATTCCTATTGTTCAAGCCTTATTGGAAAAAGGCGCGGCGCTGGGCACGGTGCTTGCATTTATGATGTCGGTAATTGGGCTTTCGCTGCCGGAGGCGGTTATTTTGCGCAAAGTGCTTAAACTGCAGCTTGTATTGATTTTTTTTGGTGTGGTGGCAGCAGGCATTCTGCTAGTAGGCATACTCTTTAATCTGATAATGCCGTATATCGGATTTTAATCAAAAATAGGATATAAATCAGTTATGAAAAGAGCAATCATAAATCCGGAAAAATGTGTAAACTGTACGACCTGTGAAGCTGAAAAAATATGCCGGCACAACGCGTTCATCAGGGAAAAACCACAAGAAAAACCGTGGATTGATTTCTATCAGTGCCGCGGATGCTTAAAATGTAAACCAGCTTGCCTTTACGACGCCGTCGGCGAAATTATTCAACCGTGCAACGGCAAAGGCAAAATGAGCTGGTAAATAAAAAAAGGAACACAATGATGAAAATTCAAATTCTCGGTACCGGATGCGCTAAATGTAATAAACTGGCAGAAAACACCGAAACCGCGGCCAAAGAGCTTGGCATTAGTTATGAACTGGAAAAAGTAACCGATATCGTGCAGATTATGAAATTTGGTGTAATGATGACTCCAGCACTGGTCGTTGATGGCAAAGTGAAAATTGTTGGCAAAACACCGCCGGTCGAGGAAATTAAAATTATGCTGGAACACTGATTTTAGCCAATACGTTGGGAGATGACATGAGAGCATGCTATTTGATTCTGTTGTTTACCGTGGTTGTGCTGACAACCACGGTAACTGTTAATGCTGCAGAAACCAATACCGCGGCATTGCCCAAACTGTTGGATTTAGGATCTTTGAAATGTATTCCGTGTAAACAGATGGCGCCAATACTTGAAAAACTTGCAGAAGAATACAACGGAATTATGGTAGTAGAATTTATTGATGTTTGGATTAAAGAAAACGCGGTCAAGGCGCAGAAGTTCGGAATCGAAGGTATTCCAACTCAAATATTTCTTGATGCCAACGGTAAAGAATTAGCACGGCATACCGGCTATATTTCCGAAGAAGACATCTTAAAACAGTGGAAAGAGCTAGGTTACGATTTTGTAAAGGTTAAAAACGGAAAAATCTCGGATAAAAAATAATATCAATGAAGCAAAGTAAAAATATAATAAGAAATCTGTTACTGATTTTCGTGCTGGTCAGTATTGGTTTTGCACTAGGCAAACACTGCGATACCAGACCGCAGGCTGCGCCGCCGCCAAGTTCGGCAAAGGAAGCTGTCATCGTCTATTATATGCACGCGTCTTTTCGCTGTGTCACCTGCAATGCTATTGAAAAAATGACAAGACAACTGCTGGAGACAAATTATAATCAACAGATGCGCAACGGTTCCATCATCTTTACTGAAGTAGATTTCCAGAAGAACGAACCGTTGGCTAAGCAGTTTGACGTAATTTCCAGTTGCGTCGTTGTCACCAGAACAAAAGACGGCAAAATAACTGTTTTTGAGCGCCTGGACAAAGTATGGGAACTGCTGGACAAACCTGATAAATTCAACGCTTACATTAGTTCCGCAATTGACAAACTGTTAATCTCCGGAGGAGCAAAATGAGCTGGTATATATTGGCATCTGCGTTGTGGTTGGGCATCCTGACTGCAATCAGTCCGTGCCCGCTGGCGACCAATATCGTCGCAATATCATTCATCGGACGGCAAATCGGCAATTACCGCGGGTTATTATCTGCAGGTTTTCTATATACTATGGGACGGACATTTACTTATGTACTGCTTGGGATATGTATAACTGCCGGACTGCTGGCCAGCGGTGAAGTATCCAGATTCCTGCAAAAATATCTGAACGAGTTACTTGGACCATGTTTGGTTTTGCTTGGAATGGTGCTGCTGGGCATGATTGGCGCTACTCTTTCTTTTGATAAGCTGCATCACAGGATACACAAACAGGCCGAAAAAAGTGGTGTCTGGTTTGCTTTTCCGGTAGGCATTGTTTTCGCATTTTCATTTTGTCCGGTGTCTGCCGGGTTGTTTTTTGGTGCGCTGATTCCGCTGGCAGTGAACAACAATGATTATTTTATGCTGCCGCTGATTTACGGTTGCGGAACAGCGATGCCGGTAATATTCTTTGCTTTTCTTATTGCATTGGGTGGTCAATATCTCGGCAAAGTATTTAACTGTCTTACCAAACTCGAACTCTGGTTTCGATACACCGCAGGAATACTATTTATTCTTGCCGGAATCTATTATTGTTTAACGCATATTTATGGATTAAACTTTTAGCTTTTATTGGCGCAATATTTAACAATTTTTTAACAATAATATATTTGCAATCAATACTGTTTGGTATTATATTTAGTTAAATAGCTAAATATAGATATAAGGAAATTTTATAATGACTGATTTTGAAAAATTATTGCAGACTGCGAATGCTTTAGCTGACGGTAATCGTCTAAGGATAATTGCCGCATTGTTGAAGCATAATGAGTTGTGTGCATGTCAAATAACGGAATTTCTGGGTATTGCCGGGGCAACGGCTTCGCGCCATCTTGCTATTTTGGTTAATGCTGCGTTACTTCAAAGCAGAAAAGAAGGTCGCTGGATATATTACCGGCTGAGCATTGCAGATAATCTACTCCTGGCATGGCTGAAAGCAGGTTTGGATAATAAGGCGAATTTAAAAGACCTGGCAGAAATAGTTGCATCGCCGGTAGAGGATATTTGTCGCAAACAACGTGGAATTAAGTGTTGTCCCATAAATAATAAATGAAAGAGATTGAAAGATGAAAAAGCTGAAAATTTTATTTCTTTGCACCGGGAACTCCTGCCGCAGCCAAATGGCTGAAGGATGGTGCCGACATCTGAAAGGAGACATCATCGAGGCGTATTCAGCCGGAATTGAAACGCATGGACTGAATCCATATGCGGTGAAAGTAATGGCTGAAGCCGGGGTGGATATCTCCGGACATAAATCAAAACTGCTGACCGACTTGAATGGAATCAACTTCGACTACGTTGTAACCGTCTGCGGTCACGCCCATGAAACCTGCCCGTTCTTTCCGGCGAAAGCCAAAGTAATTCATGTGGGTTTTGATGATCCACCGAAGATGACAAAAGATTTGACTGATGAGGAAGAAAAATTAAATTGCTACCGGCGGGTTCCCGATGAAATACGCCCATTCATTGCCACACTTCCCC
>CAZITV010000018.1:0-28235 GCA_964542255.1 uncultured Victivallaceae bacterium | reverse complement strand
AAAGAAAACTTCCAAACTCAGCATAAAGAAAATCATGAATACCGCAAAGAAAAGAACAGCGCCCAAGTTGAAGCGTTAAAAACTGAATAAATATTACTGCACTCCATATATGGGACAGCATTATTTTACTTTTTTGTTTGCTGCAAAATGGCTTCAAATGCGATTTTGAACAATTGGAATGTACATTCTACATCAGCGGCGGCGCGGTGTGGTTGGAGTTCTTGTGGGAGTTCTATATTGAATGCCTGACGCAGGTTTTGCAGGGTGTAGCTGGGCATACCGGCGTAGGCTTGCTGAAATAACCGCATTGAATCCATTGTTTTGCCACGCCAGGGCTCCATGCCATTGCGTGCCAGGCTTTCCTGCAGAAAGCCTAAATCAAATCGGGCATTGTGCGCCACCAGAGTACTATCGCGAATAAAGTCCATGAATCTGAATGCAATAGTGTGGAATGATGGTGCATTAGTCAGCATATTGTCATTAATGCGGGTTATCGCAGTAACCTGAGGTGGTACCGGAACCCCTGGATTAACGAGTGAATGAAAATTTGAAATTTTGCCGTCAGTGTCAATTCTTGCCGCCGCAATTTCAATAATGCGGTTATTGACCGGACTGAAACCGGTTGTTTCAACATCAAATATTGTGAATGGACCAAATTCGTGCCATTGTCTGTTTGATGGAGTAGTGCTCATAATGCTGCTCTATAACGCGCGCCGGTACAAAGTTAACCGGAATTTATACCAACTCGTTTTTATTGACATTAGTTTGCGTTTCGGTATTAATCCGGTTTATTATCTTCTCCCGGGTTATTTATCTTCATAGCCGTTGGGGAATTTTTCCATCCATTGCCATGCTGAGTTAAGGATTGATTTTGGCGAGTCAAATTGCGGTTTCCATCCCAAAACAGTTTTGGCACGTTCAGAACAAGCGATGAGTCTGGCCGGGTCGCCGCTGCGCCGTGCAGTAACTTCGCAAGGGATAGGATGCCCGGTAACTTCGCGCGCCGTTTGAATGATTTCTTTGACGCTTAAGCCGTTGCCTGTGCCTAAGTTATAATGACCTGATTCAGGTGCATTCAGCGCCAACATGTGGGCTTGCGCCAAGTCAAGAATATGAATATAATCGCGGATACAGGTGCCATCCGGAGTTTCATAATCATCGCCGAAAATCATAACTTTATCGCGTTTGCCTTGAGCAACCTGAAGGATTAACGGGATAAGGTGTGATTCCGGTTGATGGTCTTCGCCGAAATTGGTGGTTGCACCGGCGGCGTTGAAGTAACGCAGTGCGGCATATTTAATGCCGTGAATTTTGTGATACCAACTGAGGACTTTTTCAAAGCACAGCTTTGAATCGCCGTATGGGTTGATTGGCACCTGTGCGGCTGATTCTGTGATTGGTACAGTTTCCGGCTGCCCGAATATTGCCGCCGTGCTGGAAAATACAATCATTTTTGTGTCGCCGGCGACAGCGGCGTCAGCCAGGTTAATGCCGCTAGCCAAATTATTGCGGAAGTACTTGCCCGGATCTTTCATCGATTCGCCCACTTGGGAAAACGCGGCAAAATGCATAATCGCGTCAAATTTTTCTTCCTGGCATAATTTGATTATGAGTTTACGGTCTGCCAAGTCGCCACAAATAAAATCAGCCCGCGAGTCCACTGCTGCTTCATGACCCGTGACCAATGAATCGAAAACAACAACTTCGTGATTGCTGTCTAATAAATATTCTGTACATGCACTGCCGATATATCCGGCGCCACCAGTTACCAATACTTTCATCGTTTTTCCTTGTTAAATGTAATATAAAGCGTTGAGACCCGTACATTGGCCGTCCCAATTATTACGAAATAAAACTACCAAAAGTAATTTCAATAGGTAATTTTAAAACCAGAACATTGCGGGATAGTTTTTGAAAGCGGGAGTTCTCCGTTAAAGATATAGTCAAATGCGTACAAATCAAATCGAATTGAGCTAAATTTTAAGAAATATTAATCATCGCCTTGATAACCCCGTCGCGGTAGTTGGCTACCAGATCAAACGCTTCCGCAGTTTCACTGAAGCGAAAATGATGCGTTGCCATTGGGCCTACTATGCATTTTCTTGAGGCAATCATATCCAGTGCGGTCTGAACACAATGATTTTGCCGGCGGACATTTTGCACACATAGTTCTTTGCGCCGCATATCATCCATATTGAATGCTATAGAGTCAGTTTCAGGAATGCCGACCATAACTAATTTTCCGCCCGGTTTGAGTATTTTTAACGCCTGATTTACCGCATCTTGTTGACCGCAGCACTCAAAAACTGTGTCGAGCAGTGCAGGTTCGCAATTAATGATTTGTGCAGTAGTATTGCCGGAGTTATGATTGCCAATCCAGTCAGCCCCGAGACTTTTTGCGAATTTCAGGCGGGCATCTATTTTATCAGTGACATAAACGTGGTTGCACATTTGATTTTTTACCGCCAACAGGACGCTTAATCCGATTGGTCCGCAGCCAATGATGCCAATATTAGCATCAGCGTGAAGGTCAGCTAATTTGACGGCATAAACCCCAATTGCCAGTGGTTCAGACAATGATGCTTCGACTAAACTCATTGAATCAGGGATGGGGTAACAGCAATTATCCGGCATTACCAAATATTCTTTAAGACATCCTTCAATTTGACCTGGACAGCCGAGGAACAGGAGATTGCGACAGGTGTGTGGCCTGCCGGCACGGCATTGGTCGCATTGCAGGCATGATACTGCTGGTTCAATGGCGATTCTGTCACCCGGTTTTACTCTGGTGACAGCGCTGCCGGTGTTTTCAACGATTCCGGCGCCTTCGTGGCCAACGGTGAACGGGTATTGTACTATTTGGCTGCCGATTTTGCCGGAGGTGTAATAATGAACGTCAGAACCGCAAACGCCAACTTGAGTCATTCGGATTAAAACATCATTATCCCTGACAATTTTAGGTTTTGCAGTATCAAACATCCGCATTTGTCGGATTCCGGTCAATCTCATCGCCAGCATAATTATTATCCTTTAAAGTGAGTCAATAATTCAGTATGAATCAGTGCGTTGCTGGCGGCAAATCCTTGTTCTGGAAAATTATCGCCGCCATGCATATCAGTTACTATCCCACCGGCTTCCCGGACAATAATGATTCCTGCCGCAATATCGTAAGGCTGCAGCTGCATTTCCCAGTAGCCATCATATCTTCCACAGGCGACGTACGATAAATCTATAGCGGCTGAACCGCAGCGGCGTATTCCGCGAATTTCCGGCAGTAACCTGCAAAAGTATTTCAAGTTGTTTTCTGTTAATCCTGCCCTGACACAGGCAAACCCAGTTGCCAGCAATGATTCGCTAAGCTTTGCACGCGTCGAGACATGGATTTGCCGCCCATTTAAGAATGCTCCTGAACCAGACTCTGCCCAAAACATTTCGTCAAGTTTTGGTGCGAACACTACCCCTGCTATTGGCTGTCCGTTTCGGGTAAGTCCGATTGAAACAGAGAAAAAAGGGTGCTGATGAATATATGAAGTAGTGCCGTCGATTGGGTCAAGTACCCAGCAAAATTCTCTGCCTTTGCCGCGGTGACCGAATTCTTCACCGTGAATGCCGTGTTCAGGATAACGCTGCTGAATGCGTTTAATCAGCATTTGTTCAATATTGCGGTCTACTTCTGTTACCAGGTCTTTGTCGGTGCTCTTTGCCTTAATCGAATCAGGGGAAAAACGTCCCCACTCTGCCAGTGCCATTGCCCCGGCAGCGCCGGCTATTTCTTTCATAAATGTAAGCATTTTTTCCTTATGAGTCAATGACTTTAGAACTTGGCTCTTTATGCTTCCTGACTGCTTTGAAAAATGTCTGTATTAACTCGCGGCATTCAAGTTCCAATATTCCCGCAGTTACTTCAACCTTCCAGAGCATTCCCTCAAATCCGGTTACATTTAATGCCGACCCTGCCGCACCTGAACGAGTGTCCGGCATTCCATAAATCACCCGCCGCACCCTGGAATTCACCATCGCTCCGGCGCACATCGCACACGGTTCTTTAGTAACATAAATATCCACTTGATCCAAACGCCAATCTGACAGCGCGGCAGCGGCTTGGGTAATTACCAGAATTTCTGCATGTGCAGTGGCATCTTTGAGCAGTTCAACTTGATTCCATGCTTTGGCAATGATTTCCCCATTCATTACCGCGATTGCGCCGACAGGAACTTCACCGGCCTCAGCCGCGGTTTCCGCCTGAATTAAGGCGCGCCGCATATAATATGTATCATCAAAAGTAATCATTATTAATATTACCTGTCATTGCGCTTGATTTCAGCGTTAACAATCGTATCTTCATTGGTGAAAAATCTGAATTGGATAAATTTATCTTTAAAGTGGTAATTGTAGATTACATAAGTCTGTCCCTCAAAGCTGCCTCCGGTGGCATCCTTCCTGCCAAAAATTTGAAACATTACTCTGGGTGAATGTAGAAATGTAAAATCAACATTCTGTGCTAAAATGCATGCGGCATTAAATTTGTCTATGCCGTTTTTGGGAAGGTTAGGGTCGTTCAAAATTGCAATTTCGGCAGCAAATTTTATTGGTAAATCTACATCTTCGGCAGAATATTTTGAAGTGCTCCGGCAGCCGCTGAATATTACCAGCAGCAATAGTAATGATAATAATAATCTGAACATAAACGTAGCTCCTTCTTGAAATTTAATAAAACTTATTGGCATTGATCGTGATGATTGCTGAGTGTTGCATTATTTGCGTTAATTAGTGTTTTATACCAGTTTATTGCCGATAAATTTTATACGGTGCGGCGCGCTGTTGGAACTGCTGTAACGGTTTGTCCCATTCGGCAACGATACTGCGGAAACTATCACCTGCCATAATGCGGTTTCTGACCCGGCTGTTGCCGACAGCTTTATCAAAGTCTTTATATTTTTCCGGCGACCACTTAAATTCATTTTTGCCATATTTTTGCAGATAACAAAGAATCGCGATAGAGGCCATTACCGGACGGCATGCCGCATGGTTGGAAATAGCAATTTTTACCCCATGGATATCTTTATTTGCCATGAAACCAACGGCAGGTTTGCCATGGTATGGTTTAAATGAAATACCGGGAATCTTTTGTTCGTTGAGATAATTGGCAAAATGGTCTGCATCAATCCAGGGAGCGGCAATAATTTCGAATGGCAGGAATTTTAGTCCGATATTGACCATGCCAAGTACACCGATAATGCCGGTTACAGTATAACCGTTGGCAGCAGTAGCGGTGGGAACATTGGGAGATGTTTGTATCCATTTCAATCCAGTGTCATTCCATCCCATGCCGCGCCGGTAATTCCGCATCGGAACAACGGTAAGTTTGCAGTTAATTTTTTCTTCTGTGTTCAAATATCTGGCAAGTTCTCCGACCGTCAGACCATAAGTTAAAGGAACCGGGTATAGACCAATAAACGACTTAAATTTTTCTTCTCGAATCGGACCGTCAGCAGTTACGGCTCCAAGCGGATTTGGCACATCCAGTACGATAACCGGTATTCCTGCCTCTGCGCAAGCACTCATGCACTCAGCCAAGTGCCAAATATAGGTATAAGTGCGGCAACCGTTATCTTGAAGATTGTAAATCAGCACGTCAATTTGTTTTAATGCTTCCGGGGTAGGGCGGTGGTCTTTGCCGCCATAGAGGGAATGAACCGGCAATCCGGTTCTGGCATCTTTTTGATTGGTAAAATTTTTCCCGGCCTCGACATCGCCGCGGATTCCGTGTTCTGGCGCCATTAGCAGTGTCAAATTAATGCGCTGGTCTTTCCGTAAAATATCCACTGTTTGCCGTCCGGAAGAATCTACCCCGGATGGATTTGTTACTAACCCAACCCGTTTCCCCGCGACTAGCCCTGTATATTTTTCTAAAAAAACATCAACACCGTTGATAACTTTTTCTTTATTTTGTGCAGCCGCGCCGAAGATTGTCAAAAACAGTGCGGTAACCGCGAAAAATTTCATTGACATTAATTATACCTCTACTAAAAAATATAAACCGGTAAATTCTGACCAGTCTAACAAAAAACTCTATCAGACAGCCGTCCTGTAATAATTTTTAAATTATTCGCGTTTTACCGGATATTTTCTTGTTTGCCTTCTCAGTCACATAGTTCTTCGGATGTTGACAAAATTAACGCGGCAAGCTTTACGAGCCTGCAAAATTTATTGCTGAACAGCTCCTGAAGAATTAGACGGTTATTGCGTGATTGCTTTAATAGCGGCAACCAATGTTGCCTTATCCTTCAATCCGACAAAACTATTGACAACTTCGCCGTCTTTGAGAATGAATATTGCCGGAATACTGCGGACATTAAATTTTACCGCCAACGCTTGACTTTCTTCAACATTTACTTTTGCGATGATTGCGCTGTCGCCTACTTCTTCCGCAACTTTTTCTAAAATTGGACCGAGCATTTTGCATGGTCCGCACCAAGTCGCCCAAAAATCCACTAATACTACTCCGGATTTTGTTGTTTGCTCAAAATCCGCGTCGGTTAGATGCTTTACTTCACTCATTTTATCCCCTTTTAATTTTTATGGTTATATTTATTGCTGAAGAGCTATTTTTTAAACTCAATTTAAAAATAGTTTTTCAATTACCTTATTTAAGAAACAATTCGATTACTGGTATTACCGAATCTGGTTTTGGCGTCGGCAGTTCCAGTGTCAATGCACCTTTGGGGCTGCGTTCATTTAGCGCCTCATGAATGCTGTTTTGTGACTCGCGGAAAAAAACTTCGCTGGCGTCATGTAAAAACTGTGAGTATTTCACTTTGCCCGCCAAACCAGTTAAATGTACAGCCTTGAAAGGCCATGCAAAGAAATGCAGGTATAGACGGTTGGTCTTTGGATTGTAAGTGTACTGACAGTTTTCCGGCGCGACCAATCCGTCCGGAGCACAGCCGCAGCCATAAATCGAACGATCGTTGTACTTCATCCATGCGCCAATACCGGAAAGCCGTTCCAGTGCGCGTTTGTCGAAAACTCCGCGTGCAGTTGGACCGACGTTCAATAACAAGTTTCCGCCGCGGCTGACGTGGCTGATTAACATTCCAACAAGCATTTCGGTGCTTTTCCAGGTAGTTTCATCCCGGTGGTAACCCCATGAACCTGAGAATGTCTGACATCCTTCCCATGGGATTGGTTTTCCGTTGCTGTCTTTAAGTCCGGTTGATGGTACATATTGTTCCGGGGTCTCGAAGTCGCCGGCATTGGGTATGTCTAAGCGGTTGTCCAGCAAAATTTTGGGTTGTAATTTGCGGATCAGTTTGAGCAGTTTTTCAGATTCCCAATCATTATGGTCTTTGCCATTCTCGCCGGGATAAGAAAAATCAAACCATAAAATATCTATTTTGCCGTAATTCGTTAGCAGCTCGGTAACTTGGTCACGCATGTATTTGGCATATTTTTTCATGTCGCGCTGTTTATTTTTTTCCATCTCTTCAGCGGAATCGCGCATCGGATGAACTCTATCGACAGTAAAGTCAGGATGATGCCAGTCAATCAGAGAGTAATACAAGCCCACATGCAGTCCTTCGCTGCGAAATGCTTCGACCATCTCTTTTAACGCGTCACGCTTAAATGCGGTATTGGTAATCTTGTAGTCAGTGTATTTGGTGTCCCAAAGACAGAATCCTTCATGATGCTTGGCAGTGATAACAAAATATTTCATTCCAGCCTCTTTGGCTGCTTTTGCCCAAGCCTTCGGGTCATACAAATCTGGACAAAAAACATCAAAATATTTTTGGTACGCTTCTGTTGGAATTTTTTCGTAATGTCGAACCCATTCATGCCGGGCCGGCTGCGAATAAAGCCCCCAATGGATAAACATCCCGAAACGTGCCTGCTGCCACCACACCAAATCACCTTTACCAATAATATTCTCTGCCATACCAAATCCTTGCATAATATAAATTACTGATGAACTAATAACGGTTATCAACAAAAGCTATTACAAATAATAAAAAATTCAACTCGGTATGTTTACATTTTGGCAATAATTATAATATAAAATGATAACGAATTGGCACTATTTAACGCTTGCAGTTAAGTTATAGCTAACTGGCAGTCAATCTTGAACACCGGCGATTAAAGCAGTAACTCTCTCTTGATTGAGTTTTGCAGACTCGATGATGGTGACATTTTTGCCAACTGGTGCTAATAGTTCCGGAGCCGTGGCACCGGTGAATATTGTAAAAACGTGACAATTGGGGAACGTCGCAGCAATATGTCCGGTGCCAGAATCATTGCCGACAAAAATATCCGCACCGGAGAATAATGTGATTAGTCCGCCTAAGTCGCCGCTCCAGGCAATGCTTCCGGATTTTTTAGCGATATTGCGGCAGCGGACTATTTCAGTTCCATTGCCGGAGATGATGACCTGCATTTCACGCTGTATCAGTTTTTTTGCCAATTCGGCAAAATGGTCATCGCCCCATTCTTTTTCTGCCCACCCTGCACAAGGTGCAATGATCGCCAGTTTTAGGCCTTGTTTTAAGCCGGCAGTATCCAGAACATCCTGAAAACGGTATTTTAATACTGGCGGAGACATTAGACAGTCAAATTTTATCTCTGGAAAGAGAAAAGAGCATACCAGTAATGGCCGTAACCGCAACGGCTTTCCTAGGTATATTTCTGGATTGGCGCGTATATCATAGAGCATTCCTAATTCGTCACCCTCAAATCCAATAGTACATTTCGCCTTGAGCCGTGATGCAAAAAGCGCTGAATAGCGGTTGCCGGTCAAATCCAGCGCTATATCGAAATTGATATGGCGATATTTGCCAGCCGTTGAAAGTAATGCAGCAATTGAAAATTTTTCCCGCTTGCGGTCGCTGACTACAGCGGGAGCAATGTGAATGCAATCCGGGTTAATCTGGCCATAAAACAAATCAGAAAAGTTCCGCCGGAGAAAAATATGAAAGTCTGCGTCAGGGTATTTTCTGCGTAACGCTGGTAATACCTGCATTCCCCAAAATGTATCACCAAGCCAATGACATAAAATTACCGCGATTTTTTCAGGATGCAGCGGCAGTGCTGCTCGATTCCGTTTGAGCAGATGGCAGATAAGCCAATCGCAAATTACCGTAATGATTTTTTTCATTGCCGCACTTGTTATAAATAGTATAAAACGTTTTAACTCATTGTTTGCAGAATCTGACAACAGTTCTAACTCTGTGAACAATAATCTAGCGATAATGCTTAAGATGTCAAGGTAGATTGCTGTAAAAGTGCCTGCTGAATATTTTATGGTATTTTAGCTAATTTCAAAAAGCTTTTGTTTCGCTTCCTAAGTTCATCAAGCGTAACGAGCTCATGCTTGATTTCGCTTAAAATCGTCACAAACTTCAAGAAGTCCCCAAAACACCGCAAAAATATGTTTAAGAAGTACTTTTATAATCAGTGCAGCTATTATTTTATGCTGCGTAACTGCAGTACTTTGCGCTCATAGTCCATAACAGAATCATAAAGTTGCCCGCCGGTAACAACGTTGTTGATTAGGCAGTAATAATCATAGACAATTCCCAGTGGCAGTGACTTTAGTTCTTCGAGCATTAGTAATTTTTGGGTGTTGCAAAAGTTTTTTTCCATCTTTTTTAGTTCACTATAAGGTTCAAGTAATGCTTTTAAGAGCGCTTTCTGCATATTTCTGGAACCAATAGCCCAGGCGGCGATGCGGTTAATTGTTGCGTCAAAATAATCCAGTCCAATATGGATTCGGTCGATGCCGCAATTAACGCATTCACGCGCAATAGCCTGCAGCTCATCATCAAATGTCACCACGTGGTCGCTATCCCAGCGTACCGGACGGCTTACGTGCAGCAGTAACTCGTCAACATAGAGCAGCGCTGAGCTGATTTTATCGCTGATTTGTTCTGTCGGATGAAAGTGACCGGCGTCAAGACAAAGCAGCAATTTATTTGCTGCAGCATAACCAAGATAAAATTCGGCGGACCCAACCGTGCAGGTTTCTACTCCGATGCCAAATAATTTTGACTCGACGGCATCGCGCATGTAGCGGTGAGATATTTTTTCAGTGAAAAGTGCGTCAAGCGATGTTTTGAGTCTTTGGCGCGCGCCCATTCGATCAATTGTTACATCCTTAAAGCCGTCAGGAATCCAAACATTCATTATACAAGGTTTGCCTAATTCGCGTCCCATTGCGGCTGCAATTTTACGGCAGGCCTGACCGTGCTCAATCCAGTAATCCCTGATTCCTGAGTCAGGCGACGACAACGTCAGATTGCTCGCTGCCATTGGGTGTCCAAAAAATGTAGGATTGAAGTCAAGACCGGCATCATTTTGTTGCGCCCAGTCAATCCACGGCGCAAAATGTTCAGGTTTAATTTTATTGCGTTCAATACTTTTTTTTGTGTCCAAATAAATCGCGTGCAGATTTAACCGTTTCGCGCCTGGAATCAACTCAAAAGCTTTATTTAAATCTTTGCGCAATTCTGCCGGTGATGATGCACGTCCAAAATAATTGCCGGTGGCAAGAATGCCTCCGGATGTTCCGCCGGATTGTTTTTCAAAGCCGTTTACATCATCGCCTTGCCAGCAGTGCAGTGAAATCGGAATCTGTGATAATGTCTTCAGTGCTTGATCTGTATTAACACCATATCCGGCATAGATTTCGCGCGCCATCGCATAATGCTTTTCAATAAGCTGTTTTTTTTTGCCGTTCATTTAATGTTTTCCTTATTTAATTAATCTTCATTTGGTAAATTCCCCGACCCTCAGGGGGGCTTTGATTAAATCAGTTTGCACTTTGTAATAATTTTAGGGATACTATTAATTTGCTAACCATTGATAGGCAACCGATTGAGCTTTGTCACCGGTTTTGCCATATTTAAACAAAAATTAGCTGTCAAAGTAAATTATAGCATAAATAATACATTAATCCTTGATATTTGTGCTGTTTTATAGTATTTTTGTGTCAAATACAAGGGATTACGATGATAAATGAGCTGAAAACTAATCAATTTTTGATTAACCGTAATTTGCCAATAATGGTTTTACGCCGCGACCCTCAGGAGATATATCCGCTGCATTCACACGAATTTTTTGAACTAGTGGTGGTGTACCGCGGCGAAGGCATGCATTTGATTCATTGTGAATCTCGGGAAATTCGTGCTGGAGATGTTTTTGTGGTGCATGGCAACACGCTGCACGGTTATGCCGAATTGCGTGATTTGGCGCTATATAATATTATTTTTGACCCAGCTCACTCTGAATCTTATCTTAGCTATTTTCCCGATATGCGGTGCTTGTCTGGTTTGGAGCCGGGCAAAAAGAGTAATCGCGTCATGCACTTGAATGAAAACGAGTTAAATTCAATCATTCCCATGATTAATGAAATCGAAACAGAGCAAATTAACGGTCGGGATGATTCGGCATCAATTATTATTGCCTGGTTCTCGTTAATCGTAGCCTATATTAGTCGTTTTTCTGCCAATATCAACAACAAAGTTGAAGTATGCCCGGATAGAATCGCAAAATTAATTAATGAAATCAATCAGTACCCGTGTAAAAAATGGTCAAGGGCAATACTGGCTAAACGCGCCGCAATGTCAGTCAGCACTTTGACGCGCGTCTTTAAGCGTGCCGCAGGAGTCGCCCCGCATGAATATATAATGCTGGCCAGGCTGCGCCGCGCTGCCACATTGCTGCTGAATATTGAACTGTCCATCACCAGTGTAGCCGAACTATCAGGTTTTTCAGACAGCAACTATTTTTGTCGAATATTTCGTAAAAATTTTGGTTCATCGCCGAAACAGTACCGCGACCGCAGATAGTTGCGAATATTTTGTAAATTATAATATTATTTGAGTACGCTATACCGCCGGTACAAAATAAAAAACCCGTTTCGCAGGAAACGGGTTTTAAATTTAACGTTCGCCGGTAATCTTACCAGAACTTCAGGAAATCGTACCATGCTTTATCTGCATCGGCTTTGACGTCAGCGGCAACTTTGCCGGCATCTGCCTTGGCTTTGTCGCAGGCTTTAGTATCAGCTTTAGCTTTGTCAGCACATGCTTTGGTATCAGCTTTGGCTTTGTCAGCACTTGCTTTGGTATCAGCTTTGGCTTTGTCGGCACATACTTTGGTGTCAGCTTTAGCTTTGTCGGCACAAGCTTTTACATCTGTTTTTACATCCTGTGCAAATACCCCTACTGCGAACATTGCGATTCCGACGATTAACAGTTTTTTCATGATTTCTCCATGTTTTAAGTTTGGCTGATTCATGATAAATCAGTCATTTTTTAATAATAAAACTTCCGATATCAGTTGAATATATTATCAAATATAATTTAGTCAAGCTATTTTATTTATATAACTGCAATAAAGTAACAATTATACTAGTCTCAGACTTGATTTTTGTATGGTTAAGAACTAAGTTTTAAGGTGGTTTTTTATTAAGCCACATGAAAAATAAATTTGTCTTTTTTTGGGCGCATTGCAAAAAAATGCAGAAAAAGCTATAGCACTGATTTTTTTAAATTAGTTCTTATAAACTAAATTGACGTTTATGGTTACTAAAATCTTTTGATAATATTTAGGGATTGTAATGAGAATTTTATCTGGTATCCAACCCTCCGGTGTGCTTCATATCGGAAACTATTTTGGCATGATGCGTCCAGCGTTGGAGTTACAACGTCATGGCGAAGCATTTCTTTTTATCGCGGACTATCACGCTTTGACGACTAATCCCAGTCCTGCCGAAATGCGGGAACGGGTGATGGGCGTGGCGTTGGATTTTCTCGCGTGCGGCTTGGATGTTGAGCATACGGTTTTCTTTCGTCAATCGGATGTGCCGCAGCATACCGAATTGGCCTGGATTTTAAATAATGTTACGACACTGGGATTGTTGGAGCGCGCGCACAGTTATAAAGATAAGGTCGCCAAAGGATTTATCTTGAATAATGGCCTTTTTTCATATCCGGTACTGATGGCGGCGGATATCTTGATTTATCAATCAAATGTTGTTCCAGTTGGGAAGGATCAGAAGCAGCATGTTGAAATTACCCGCGATATTGCTATTAAATTCAATAGCATCTACGGCGATATTTTTACCATTCCTCAAGAAAAAATTCGCGAAGAGGTTGCCATCGTGCCGGGAATTGATGGACAAAAAATGTCTAAAAGCTATAATAACACCATCCCTATCTTTGGAACCGAAAAGGCAATTCGAAAAACGGTAATGAGCGTGGTTACAGACTCGAAAGGTCTGGAGGATGTCAAAAATCCGGATAACTGCAATATTATGACACTGTACAAATTATTTGCCAACGCGGAACAGGTTGATGAACTTGAAAATAAGTACCGTGCAGGTAATTATGGTTATGGACATGCCAAACAAGCGCTATTTGAATTGCTCTGGGAGTTTTTTGCGCCAATGCGTCAACGCCGGGAAGAGCTGGCTGAAAATCTTGATTATGTAGAAAAAGTACTAGCAGCCGGTGCAGAAAAAGCTAGAATCGAAGCAGATAAAACAATGCATAAAGTCCGTGTGGCTGTAGGTTTAAGGTAAGAGGCAGGTTATGACAGCTGATGATAAACCATGGCGGCGAATTAATAAAGAGGTAGTTTTTACTACCAAAATTTTTAATTTGAATATGGAACGTTCTGAATGCGTCCGAACCAGAGCGACGCAGGATTTTTATTATATAGACTGCTGCAACTGGGTCAATGTTATTGCGGTTACGCCTGAAGCACAACTGATTATGATTCGGCAATACCGGCATGGTTCTGATATTTTTGAGTTGGAGATACCCGGTGGCGGTATTGACGCGCAGGATTCTGACCCGGTAGCTGCAGGCATTCGCGAATTGCTGGAGGAAACAGGTTATGCCGGACAGCATGGCAAAATTATTGGCCGCGTCTGTCCTAATCCCGCCCTGCAGAGTAATTTCTGCTTCACCGTAATGCTGACTGACTGCGTCAAGGTGTCAGCACCGCAGTTAGAAGATACAGAGGAAATAAGCTTGGAAATTTATCCATCGAACGCGGTTCGTGATTTAATCACTTCCGGTCAAATTCGACATGGTCTGGTGTTAAACGCGTTACATTTTTTCGAAATTCAGCAACAGCAAGGACTATTATGAAAAGCTCATGGGAATTGGCGTTGGAACGCTCCGGCGGTGCCCTAAACCACGTTAGTGACGCAAAAAAACAGAAACTTGCTGAAGTGGACAGCATTTGCAAAGCCAAATTGGCCGGCCTTACCATTACCTATTCCAAGGATTTTAGAAATGCCGCCGGCAATCCTGAAAAAATCCAAGAACTCGAGGATTGCCTCGCTACTGAACGTGCTTCAATCATTTCTAAGGCGGATAAAGACAAAGAAAAAATACGCAAATCTGAATAATACCGGCAAGCGTTTTCAGAATAAGACGGTCAGCAGCGGCGTAATCACTCTTATCTCCATAAGTGTTGTCTAGACCATGCCATGTTTTTTTTGAACTGCCGCCAGCGCGGCATCCACGATCATGCCGCCGCTATTAAATCACATTATAAATCAGCTAACTTTACTGCTTTGCTGTTTGAATTTAAGCATTTGATAGCTAAAGTATTAGCTTTGAATTTAACTGGCAAATAATTATTTATCAAATAGCGGAAAGTGAGCAAAAAATGAATCAATACAGAACGCATAAATGCGGAGAGTTATCTAAAAAAGATGTTGGCAGTACGGTAAAATTATCCGGTTGGATCCATAGCGTGCGTGACCACGGCGGGGTTATTTTTATTGATTTGCGTGACCACTACGGTCTGACTCAAGTTGTAATTGACCCGCAGCGTGCATTTTATCAGGAGTTGGAGCGCTGGAGAGTCGAAACTGTGGTGTCATTCGCCGGTACTGTAGTCGCCCGTACTGATGCGACCATTAACCCCAAACTGCCTACTGGTGAGATAGAGCTCGTCGCTGAACAGATGGAAATACTTGGTGAATGCGAAGTACTTCCGTTCCAAATCGCAAAAGAAGAACAAACTCCGGAACATATTCGTCTGAAATACCGTTTCTTGGATTTGCGCCGCGATAAGTTACACAAAAATGTGGTACTTCGTTCACAGGTAATCGCGGCAATGCGGCGGAAAATGACATCGCTCGGATTCAATGAATTTCAAACTCCGATTTTAACTGCCAGTTCACCTGAAGGTGCACGTGACTATCTGGTGCCAAGCCGGCTGCATCCCGGGAAGTTCTATGCACTGCCGCAGGCGCCGCAGCAATTTAAACAGTTGCTGATGGTGTCAGGTTTTGACCGTTACTTCCAAATTGCGCCATGCTTTCGTGACGAGGATGCCCGCGCAGACCGTTCACCGGGTGAATTTTATCAGTTGGATATGGAGATGAGCTTTGTCACGCAGGATGAGATTTTTGCGGTGATTGAAGACCTCTTTATGGATATTTTCTCAACTTTCAGCACCAAAAAACTTGATCAGGCACCGTTTATCCGCTTACCTTATTTGGAATCAATGCGCCGTTTCGGTTCGGATAAACCAGATTTGCGCAATCCGCTGGAGATGATTGACGTTACCCAGGTGTTCGCCAATAGCGGTTTCCAGGCGTTTGCTGATGTTGTCGCCAAAGGCGGCGTTGTCCGCGCCATCAAAGTGCCGAATGTTGCCGCTAAATCGCGTAAATTCTATGATGATATGATTAAATTTGCTCAAGATTGCGGCGCCAAAGGCATGGCCTATATTATTTGGACTAATGGCGAAGAAAAAAGCCCAATCGTCAAGTTTATGAAGCGCGAAGAAATTGACAGCCTGAAAGAAATTGGCAATATTGCCGACGGCGATGCCATGTTCTTCCTCGCCGATAAAGAAAAACTCGTCTTGGACGTTGGCGGCAAAGTCAGAACTGAACTCGGACGACAGCTAGAATTGATTGATCCTAACGTCTTTAGGTTCTGCTGGATTGTCGATTTTCCAATGTTTGAGTTGGACGCAGAGACCAACAGTGTTGCCTTTAGCCACAATCCATTTTCGATGCCGCAGGGCGGAATGGACGCGCTGCTGAATAAGCCACCGCTGGACATCCTCGCTTATCAGTATGACATCGTGTGCAACGGCATTGAGCTTTCCAGCGGCGCCATTCGTAATCATCGTCCGGACATTATGTATAAAGCGTTTGAAATCGCCGGATACGGCCGCGAAACCGTTGATAATAAATTTGGCGGCATGATTAACGCGTTTAAACTTGGAGCTCCGCCGCACGGTGGTATTGCTCCGGGAGTTGACCGTATCGTGATGCTGTTGGCGGAAGAACCCAATATCCGCGAAGTTATCGCTTTCCCGTTCAATCAGCAGGCACAAGATTTGATGATGAACGCACCGTCTGAGGTAGGTATTAAACAATTGCGTGAATTGCATTTGAAAATAAATATTCCGGAAAAGAAGGTTGAAACAGCCGCTCCTGCGGTTCAACCGGCACAATAACGCGCTGGTAAAATAAAGCAGCTATCTGAGCCGGTTTCATGCCATTTGATGTGGACTGACGCCGGCAGGTATCGTACGGCGCACGACAAACGTCATTGGTTGTTTTCAGCGAAAAAACTCTGGAGCTTTTCTTTGCCGTTTTGAGAGACAAAATCTCTAATTGCCCGGTAGCCGTCGCCGTAGATTTTATCCGGATTGGTTTCCATGCGCTGATTCATAGCTGACTGGCCATAAAGTGTATTGACGAGTGTAGCAACGTATTCTGCCCAACCTTCCTTAATTTTCAGGTCAGAGATATTCGGGTAATACTGCTGCATCCAGTCATGGGCTAATTCGTGGGCGCATACTTCAATAAGTTTAGCGCGCGGCAAGCCATATAAAGCGTAAATAGAAAATTTTTCATTGTTCTTAAACTCCTCGGTTTTCTCTTCAAATTTTAAATTCCAGCCGAGTTTGCTTTTAGTGACAGTATTGATGGTGCAGGAATATTCAAATAACCCAAGTTCTTGTCCGGGAGTGTGGCTGGCAGATTTCTTTTCCAGCGTCGGTGCGTCAGTAAGGAAAAAGTTTATGATGTGATTGCTTGAATAGCCAAGCTTTTCATACATTTTTTTGCGCACGTCATTGAAAATTTCAATCGCGTCATCCTGTTCGAAAATTGCAGTTTTTTTGCATATTTCGCAAATATTTCTGCCGTCCTGAAGAGATTCGCAGTTTCCCGGCATTGTGCAGGCAAAACACTTGGGTTTGGCGGAGCACTGCATGCAGAAAACCTTGCCATACTGCTGATTTTGTCCGACAAATACGCCTTTACTGAACGGTTTATTGCATAAATTGCATTTTGGCAGTGTCTTATTGAGACATTCCTGTGAACAATAGCTTTTGTTGTCTTTAAGAAAGCCTTTAACACAGCGCTTGTTACAGATGACACACACTGGCAGAGTTTGCTCAAAACATTTTTCGCTGCAGTAGGATTTATTATTGGCGGTTAGGTATTTGCCGCTGATTTTTTTGTTGCAGCTGGCGCAATTAACCGCAGCGGCATCAAAGCAGAATCCACATAATAATGCTAACAGTAGTAGCATTATTTTATGATTATGCCGCATTGTTGATTTTCCTGTTAGCGCAACTTGAGGGTTGCCAGGCCAAACATCGCGAGCACTCCGGCAATAATCCAGAATCTCACCACAATTTGTGTTTCTGTCCAACCTTTTTGTTCAAAATGATGATGTATCGGAGTACATAGAAAAACGCGCTTGCCAGTCAGTTTAAAACTGGTTACCTGAATGATTACCGAAACTGCCTCCATTACAAATACGCCGCCAATGACGATTAACAGTAATTCCTGACGCACCATCACCGCAATTAGTCCAATCGTGCCGCCTAATGCCAGACTGCCGGTGTCACCCATAAACATCGATGCAGGATGACAATTGTGCCATAGAAATCCAATACATGCTCCTACTAGCGCTGCCGCAAAAACCACTGCCTCGCTAACTCCCGGGATAAATGGAATATTTAAGTAACTTGAGAAATCTTTGTGACCGCATAAATAGGCAAATACGGCATAAGCCAGCGCACAGAAAATTGAACATCCAACCGCCAGTCCATCCTTGCCGTCGGTAAGGTTAACTGCATTGGACGAACCCACCACCACAAACGCGCCCAGCACCATTACCCAGCTGCTGAACAGCACTGGCTGTTTATAAAACGGCACCAGCAATTGCCGCATAAAGGTACTGGTTTCAGGGATATAGTCCAGGAATGCAATGGCTAAGATGGCGATGATAAATTGGCACATCAGTTTTAGCCGCCCGGAAATGCCGTTGCGGTTGCGGTGTGCCACTTTTACATAATCGTCAACAAAGCCGATGGCTGCGAAAAGTACCATTCCAATAATTAAAGTAATGGTTATCGGATTATTAGCAATATTCCAAAATAAGGATGCGGTTATGACGGCAAATACAATTAACAATCCGCCCATACTTGGCGTTTTTAACTTTTCTTTATTGACAAATTCATCATCAATGATGCCCTGATAACGGCACGGCGCCACGGCTCGAAATTCTTTCAACCTGCGAACTGTATATGGTCCAAGTAAAATGGTAATTACCATGGCGGTGAACGCTGCGCCGGCGGCACGAAATGTAACATAATCGAATAAGCGCAGCGGACCAAAATATTCACTAAATCCGGATAAATAATATAGCATCTTTGCATGACTTTCATTTGTTGTGGAACCACGCCTGCGGTAGTGATACTCCGGTCATTTTCCACTTGGCTTGAAGTTTAATCAATTTCTTTATTTTACACAGTACTGGGCTGCCGGCAAAAACATTTCGTCAGTTTTTTATCCTGGACGCAAACCTCTTTCGGAAAGTTAATCCAAAAAAATGTTAGATAAGAACCATCTAACTATAACAATTTTTTTGCCGTAATCTCTTTGAGATAACTACGTTTTGACCATATTTAACGCGTCAGCATCGAAACACCATATAATAAATCAATTTGAACAATCATTCAAACCAATAATTAAAAAAAAACGATATTTTACCAGCTGCGTTATTGCCCGGTTATGCATCGTGCCGGGATACAACGCAAATGCCGCCGGAATTAAATAAAAAAGAGCTCGGCACATCATGTTTAATTGAGTTATGCGGTGAGCTCTTCCTGTGCAGGTGTTAATTTGCGTTTGCCTGCTTTTTTTTGCCAAAAATTGCATCCCAGTTTTTTCTGAATTTACCTTCATCGCCTGGTCTGCGTTTGCTGCCTTTGCCTGCCATATCAATTGTTCCTTTTTACTTTAAGGAGTGCTTATCATATACCAATTTGCAATCAGTTATAGACAAAAAAGATAGGAATTTGGCGATGGATTTTTGATATAACCCGCAACGCGATATGAATATCGCGCAAGGATTTATGGTAAAATCAGTGCCAAATAACAATCTGGTCGCAATCAATGATTGCGAATTGGTATTAATGTTAACTAATAACGGCGCATAATATATAGTATTTTGCTGATTTTTCAATTTTTTTTGTGGCTATTGAACGAATAATTGCTGGCTGATAGTACCAGATGAACCCGCCAAAAGTCGGTCGCTGCTTTTTGCGTCTCAACTAAGTCCTTACCAGCCGCTCCTTGCCGGTTACCGCCGAGGGCAGCCGGCGGCGGAGTCGGCTTATAAATCCTTGTGCCGATCCATCAAAAATCACCTGACCGGCTCTTGGCGGGTTCATCAGCACCATTTGGTCTGAGAATATTTTCTGCTGTTTTAATAACCGGCGCAATCGTTGTTGACTTTGATACCGAGTAGCAATCTAAAAGTTTGCAAAGACGAGGGAAATTTTGAGAATTAGTTGGAAATGGCGCCAGAAGCCCGATATGAATATCGGGTGATGAAGCTATTGCCAAATAAATTCAAAAGAACCTTGTCCCGCTCCTGCGGATTGCATTCTTTCGACTTTGGATTTGTACCCTTCAAGTTCTTTCGATACCCCGGTATCGGCGGACTTTCAGAATACAAACCAAACTCAAAATCTATGCAATCTTTACTATCTTTTAGAATGCTGCTCAGTATGAATTACGGCTTTGGAGTAAGCTCTTCGTTGAACATGAGGGTTGCGCCGATAGTGAAACACGGCAGCAGAAAAATTATGGTAAACGGCAGCAGCAGCAACAGATAAGCCAGTACTCCAAACCCATACATCATTGCCAGCCGTTTTGAAGCTGTTTTCCTTAAACTGCGGATGTCCAGATGCCGGTTGAATGCACAGCAAAAAAGTGAACTTAATGCAAAGCGGTAACCGATAAACAGAATCATTATTAAACTGCCGGCCACTGGTATCAGCCAGCCGGCGGCTGTCAGGATTAAGCCCAGGAATAATGTGGACATAGAAAAATAGAATGTTTGGACAGTAAAACTAAGGGTTTCCCGCCAGGCCGGTTCCGCGTGATTAATAGCAAACTGGTCGTGTTCAATGCGGATAACCAGTGATTCCAGAAATGGCGCACTGACGATTTCGTATAAAGCGGTAAGCACCAGCAGCAAAAACAGTAACCCGCCAACCGTTAAGGATATCGCGGTGAGAATTTGCAGTGGACAAATGAAATATTTTACCACACTGCCGCAGTTTTCAGGTGACGGCAGCAGTCTATAAGCCCAAGGCAGCAACTGCCAAAACAGCAAATAGATGCCGCAGCAATAGAGTATGGCGATAAGCAGCAGCGGCAAAATATTATATTTCCAGTAGCGCGGCATCCCGTAAAAAAGCTTAATCCCGCGCCAGATATAACCCGTTCCCGTGATAATGTCGGCAAATACCGCAAAATGTGTCTTGGCGTCAGGCATATTGGTTGTACCGCAAACCTTGTCGTTGATTTAACGGAACTGGTTAATCAAGTCGCGCAGTTCCAGAGTAGCACGGCGTGCCGCGTTGTCAAAATCTGCGCTGTCTGAGGCGTAAATTATGCCGCGTGAGGAGTTAATTATTAATCCTGCGCCAGCATGGTCTTTGCCATGACGGATAACCAGTTCAACATCACCGCCCTGCGCACCCACACCAGGCACCAGGAACGGAATTTTTGGGCAGATCGCCCTGACGTGTTTCAGTTCGGCCGGGAAGGTTGCGCCGATGACCAGCAGAACATTGTTGTTATAATTCCATTTATCTTGTGCCAGGCGCGCTACATGCTCGTAAACCGGTTTGCCGTTACATTGCAGTTCTTGGATTTCTTTTGAGCTGGGATTAGAGGTGCGGCATAGAATGACTGTACCCCTGTCACTCCAATCCATAAATGGCTTGAGTGTATCCAATCCCATATACGGATTAACTGTAACGGCATCGGCATTGTAAATTTTGAAGGCTTCTTTGGCATAAAGTTCAGCAGTTGGTCCAATATCGCCGCGTTTTGCATCGAGTATTACCGGAATGTCAGGGTAGTTTTCCTTTAGATACTGCATGGTCATTTTTAGTTCATCTTCGGCATCCTGACCGGAATAATAGGCGCACTGCGGTTTATAGCAGCATACCAGGTCGGCGGTTGCGTCAATCAGTGCTTTATTGAACTCAAAAATTGGATGCGGAGAATTGCTCAGGCATTTGGGCAATTTTGATAAATCTGGATCAAGTCCTACACAGACCAATGAGTTATTGGTTTGCCATGCGTGCTGCAGTTTTTTCATGAAAGAGTGATGCTTCATTTTATTGACTCCGCTTTACTATTTGGTGTTACCGTTTTTTTGTTTGTTTCTACCGTGATTTCCGGTTCTGAAACCGGGCAGGTTAGCAATATTATACTCATGTCCGGATTATTTAATTTCGCTTGGATTTCAGCAAAACGTTGATAATCTTCCGGACTGATTACACAGGGATTAACGGTTATTTCAGCATTTATTAGCAACTTGTCGGTGCCGTTTTTACTGGTCTTAACATTTACGGAAATCGCGTTGTTGGCAGAATTCCAGTGCCACGATGGTGGTACCAGCCGGAGCGTCTCTAATTTCGGCGGCAGACTAATGCTGTATTCTAAATAAATTTTTCTGGGAAGATCAATGAAAAACGGGTTTACCCGGATGGTTGACGCATTTTTCAAAAATTGTAAATGGCCGCGGTTGGATAGCTGGCAATAGAGAAAATTATTGTCATAAACTGCGAACCGCTTGATATTCACCGTGAAATTTTCTGTGCCGGGATACTTTTGGAAATTTGTATTCAACTCGGTGACCGGCACTGCCGCCTGAGAGATTTCTGATACTACTTTTTGATAATACCGCCGCCGTTGCTCAGGAGTTAATTCGGTAAACATCTGATTCATCGCGGCGAAATCGCCACCAAAATATTGTCTGCCTGATTCAACGACCGCGTCGCCGTTACTATTTAGCTTGATCTTATTATTAATTTTGCTAAATGATTTTAAATCCTGGCTGGTCTCAATTAAGCCAATTTCGCCACTGCCGGTGAAAAGTCCATAGCAGCCGTCGTGGGCAGTAGTGCCTAATTCCGCGTACTGATTGGTGTCATTCAGATAAACCGCAAAACCTTCAGTCTGGTTCCTGTCAAAAATCTTAAGTATCGGGCTGATAATTTCCCCCCACCGCTGATATTTTTCTTCATCGCTGACCCGGACTAATACGTTCTCAAAAATTGACTGCGGATATTCGATTGCCTTATCCTGCAAATTAATGACCTGACGGTGACTGGACGCTAAGACTGCCTCAGCCTTAAAGCCGGCAGCGCGGAGCATCGCGCAATATAGAACCGCAATGTCGGCGCTGTTGCCGTATTTATCGCTAAGTGTCTTATCCGCCGGCGTCAACTTGTCCAATGGCAAATCATTAAACTTAGGACCAATTAGACGAATGTTTTCTGCAATATAATTACGGATTGCAATTATTTTTTCTTTGTTGGAACTCAATTTTTGAGTAATTTTTTCGGCTAATTCGCCAGATACGGTCTGGTCATCAGCGGCGTTGTTAATGGCAGCTCCTGACTCTTTCGCATAGGTTTTCCACGTTCCGGTAGAAATAAAAACCGAAGGCGCGATGCTCCATAACGGTGGCAATGACATTTCATCCTTAATCGCCGGCACCGCCGCAGCTTCCCAGATAAACTGTACCTTGCCGTCACTGCGTGAACTAGAATATTTAACTCCATTGGCCGGATGCAAAATATTAACATCCAGCTTATCATTGTAACGTAAAGTAATTTTTTTGTTGGCGATGGGGTTCAGGCCGCGGAACATTCCGATGATGCTGAAAAATGGACGGTTGCGTTGTTCTTTGATAATCGTATAGCAGATTTCGCTGCCAATTTGGACATTCGGCAAGCTGGCGACGAGAATTTTTGCTGCCGGATAGCGTGGTGCCGAGCCGCTCCACGGTGCATCCATCGTGTTCAATTCTTTTTCACCTATGGTTTTAATGCTGCCATCCGGCGCTTTGACGCTTACATCTTTAAGCGAGATATTGTCCCACACCGGATTATAGCCGATTTTCAATTCAGAATTTTCCTTGACGCCGGAGTAAGTGAGAATTTTCTTATGCATTGTTTCCGTTATGCGCCATTCTCCCTGCTGCTTGATTTCGATGTCAACGTCCTGTTTTAAAATGATACAATCCGCGGCGGTAGCAGAACTTTGAAATTCTGCCATACCAGGAATTGAATGAAAAATCGGCATTTTTCTGGACTGGTATTCTAATTCCTTAAGCAGTTGTTTTAATTCTAAGTATTCCGGCGGACTCAAATCCACCGACTTAAATTTTAGACTGCTGTCGCCTTTGAGCAGAGTACCGTCAATGCTTAGCTTGCGGTCCCAATTCATGAAGGTATTGTCAATCGGTTTGAACTCGGGAATAAGTTCCGGTTTAAGTCCGTCGGGCAGGCGCAGTGAGTAGGATTCTCTTACTCCGCAAGTGGAAAATAATTTCATCGGGAATTGCCGTTTTTCCAGACCAGTGGAACTCAATGCAAAATTCACCACTCCAAAACTGGTGCCAAACCATAGCGGTGATATCATACTGTCGTTATCACCGCGAACAATAAAGTCAGGAGCTTTAAACGAAATTTCCGCCTTTAGTGGAGTTGCCGTGTCAGACATTAGTTCAGGAGTAACCTTTAATTCCGTAACTTCAGCTCCGGCAACCGCCCGCTTAAACCTTGATGCAAAAAAATCCTTGATTTGTTCCGGCTTTAAATTAGCGAATGCACTGCGGTAGGCACCATCGTTAATACCACAAAACTGCATTGTGGTTTTGCCGGTCAGACTGCCGTCAATATTTAATTTGCCGTCTGTAGAGATATTGAGCAAATTAACATCTGCCGGTACCAGCGGCGACGTCTTAAGTGTTTCACCTTCAGGTTTTGCCACCAGGTAGCTCATATCGCAAAGATATGAGGGCAGCAGGTCAGCAGTAGTCTCATCGGTTGAGTCCATTAAAATATATTCGCCTTTATTCAACTCAACCGCGCTGATGGCGTGATTGAAATAGTTGTTGGGGGCTTCTATATCTTTTTTATTGCCGTTATAAAACAGTACCGGGTATGCGTTGAAACCGGCTATCTGCAGCATCGCCACCAGCAGCGCGGCCTTGTCACGGCAGACACCATAACTGTTGTTAAAGGTCATACTGACATCGTGCGGTTCATAACCGGGTGCCACATCCTCGGTGGTGATGCCCATATAACGGATTTTTTTTGAGACGAATTGAAAAATGGCGGTTATTTTGTCTTGCGGTGTTTTGGCGTCCTTAATCAACTCAGCCACTTTCGCGGTCATCGCCGGGGTAACGGTTTTTAAGCGCGGTTGACATAACTGCCAGTACCATTTGGAAATATATTCCCAATTCGGAACTGTCCCGACCAGCAGACGCTGCACCACAGTATAGAATGGCGGCATGCCGGGCTCTTCAAAGATACGCGGTACCGCTTTTGCAGTCCAGTGATAAATAATACGGCCATTTTCTTCTTTGACACTTGAGGTAATTGAACCTTTGACTTCATCTTTAATGATTGTTTTCATTAGCGGCCGTTCTTTGGGGGCGCTCACTTCTATATCATAACGGACAATGGGGCAGGTCGCCTGAAGAACATAATAATTGTTCCATGTATCTGGAATATATGGTTTTATAACGTCAGTCCTGACCACAGTGTGAAGAATGTCGCCAATTTGCAGGTCTGGTACTGTAACACTTAGAACCTTGTCATTCGGGTCGTAAATATTGGCGCCCATCTGCGACGGGTCAATAATCTCTTTAGCGTTGGCGGCAATATCTATATTAACTGTTTTACCATTTTTTCTGATTATTTCCACCAGCAGCACGGTTATGCTGTTGTATGCTTTGTTAACATTCATGGTAAGCACTTGACAGGAGCGCTTACCTTTTTCAGTGAGTATTTTGGTGTAGCTCTCATCATTGGTGAAACCTGTACCGCCGGGATTATAAGATGATTGTTCAAATTCCTGCAGCAAGACCACATCGGCATCAGGATAAGTAAGCAGATTTACTTTGCCTGATTCTTTCAGCACCTGGGCACGGTCTATTAGTACTGGAACCGGAACCACAGCGGGGGTTTGTAACGCGGCAGCGCCGGATAAAAAGGGCAGTGCGGCTAATAATAATAGAATAAACAACTTAGTCATCAAAAGGTCTCCTTTTTTTGCATTAGACATAACATAGTGCGGTTATGTTCAATTAAAACCTGCTATTTACTTATATTTTTCGAAATATTCCGTTTGTAAAAGTGCCATTTATGGTATAGATTTTCTCTTCATGAAATTTCAATGTTACATAATTCTAAGGAGTCTGTAATGGGACAACAACATAAAAAAGTAGTTAAAAGACAACGCCGCAAGGCATATTTGACCAGAGTCAAGTCTCTGATTAAAGCCAAAATCAAGGGTAAAACTAAAGTTGCGGCTGCAAAGAAGTAACTTCTGACACCCCCTGAATTGTTCCGCGTCGTGTCGCCGGCAACCGCTCCCGCATCGTCTGCGGTCAGTATGCTGCCGGTTGCATTGTTTGTATTCGCAGCGGCGATACAGCAGGTTTGCAGACATTCTTTAAGGAAGGTTTTTGTGTTTAATATTGTGAATTGCTAGTTAGGTCAGTGTGGTTAACCAAAAAATCGCCGGTTCTGCGGACACCGCGGGGCGCTGAATTAAGGTGGTTAAAACCGGCCAAGTGGAATTGAATCAAATATGAACAACCAGCTTGCTGAAAAAAATCCAGCCTCAACAGTTTTGTATCTAACCGAGCTCATCGGTGCAAAAATTGTTTCCGGCGGAGAATGCATTGGCAAACTCACGGATATGATTATCGTCGAAAAAGGCATGCCGCTGCCCCATATTACTCATCTCATCGTTGCCCAGCCATTCGGCGAATCCTCTTTGATTATACCCGTCGCCAGCGTTACTAATGTTTCAAAAAAACGCATCACCGCTGAACTGGAATCACTGGAACGTTATGAAGGCGTTCCCGTACAAGAGGATATGCTGATTATTGATTATGTCCTCAATCAAAAAGTAATCAATATGTCCAAACGCGAAGTTGACCGCGTTCATGATGTAAAAATTCTACGCGTAAATTCTTTGCGCAATATGTATGTTACCGATGTGGATTTCAGCCGCTGCGGCACTTTGCGCAAATACGGATTGTCATGGCTGATTAAACTATTCAAAATCAAAGAAAATACTATCTCTTGGACTCACGTCCAACCGCTGCCGCCAAATATGGCGCATTTCAAAGGCAATGTGAAAATTAACGCATTGCAGGAAAAACTCAGCGAAATCCCCCCGGCGGATATGGCGGATATTCTGGAAGAGCTCCAACATGAACAGCGGCATATCTTCTTTAAAGAACTTGACACTGATGCCGCCGCCGAAACTTTTGAGGAACTCACTCCCGACGTTCAGCGCGAAATGGTCTCGTCTATGGATAAAGAATCTCTGACTTTCATCTTGAGCAAAATGACCCCGGGACAGGTCGCGGATGTCGTCGCTCAATTGGATGGCACTCAACGTACACGGCTGCTCAATATGCTCGAACCTAAGTTCGCAGAAAAAATTAAATCAATTTTTGAAAGACAGGAACAGAGCATCGTCAATTACTGCACCGTCGAAATCATCACCTGCGGTATGGATAAATCCGCAGCGGAAATGCGCAGTAACTTTCAGAATTTGGCTAAAAATAAAGACGTTATTATGTATCTGTATATCGTGGACGCCCAAAACCGGCTCGCAGGCGTTATGGACCTAAAAGAATTACTCGTCGCTGATGACAGCGCCAAAATGAAAGATGTAATGACCGAGGCTGTCATCACACTTAACGAACAAAGCATGCTAAAAGATGCCGTGGAAATGTTCGACCGATACGGATTCAGAGCTATCCCGGTCGTTGATGACAACAAACGCATCGTCGGCGTGCTGCAATACAAAGACACCATTAAGCTGCAGCAACGCGGCATCGAATAATTACCAGCGCGGCATCGAATAATCACCACCGCACTAACACTTTCACTATTTCGACAGCACCACCAGCACTTATGAATCTCTTTACCGAGGCCTGGACATTAACGGGCGCTGAGTCCATTATTTTCCTCAATCTTTTTTTGCCTTTTTTTCAGAAATATCATTGACTTTTCGTGGAAAATCTGACCCCCAATATTACAATATTACACCAATATTACACCAATATTACATTGGTGTCGCGATATTTTTCTAAAATTGTGAGCTTAAAAAATTATTTTCACTATTTTTTGCAGATTTCAAGAAATGCGGTCTTGACAGAATGCATTGAATAGGTTATAATTGTAACATAAATATTAAACCTATTGATTTTTAAGAGGCTTTGTCATGGATACTAGCAGTAAAAGGAATAAAAAACCCCCAAGGCTTCCTGAAGCAATTGCCGAAACGCTTAGAGAGCAAATTATATCTGGTAAGATACTTCCAGGCCAGCGAATTCCTAATTTTGACGAGTTGGCTTCTGAATACGGCGTTGGACGCAGTACAGTAAAAGTTGCCATTAAGGAGCTTCAAACCGATGGTTTTTTGAAAGCATCTGTTCGGATCGGTACTTTTGTCGAGTCGCGCTTGCCCAGTCAAGGGCGGTATGGGTTGGTCATCAGAGACTTTGGTCGTCCGCATAACCAAAAAAGTTTACTGCCTCATATAGCGCTGCAGCGCGCAGTTGACTATATAAATCAGACTAGCGATATTAAAATAATTGTTTACCATATTCCTCTAGATA
>CAZITV010000017.1:22100-28426 GCA_964542255.1 uncultured Victivallaceae bacterium | reverse complement strand
GCCGGCACGCCGTATTCGCATATCACCCATACCCAGTGGTTCAACTACATCGACCTCGCCATCAACGGCGTCTCCATCGGCGAATATGGTCAGATGGCGCTGTGCGCGATGGAACTGGGCGTACCCACCATCTTCGCCGCCGGTGAAGACGCGCTGGCGGCAGAGGCGGAAGCGCTGACACCGGGCGTGGTGGCGGTGGGCAACAAGCGCGGCCTGCACCCCGACGGATTGGACGACTGGGACACCGATGCGTATCGTGGGGCGAAAGGCGGCGCCATTCATCGTTCACCCGCCGTCGCCCGCGCGCGCATTCGCGCCGGCGCGCAAGCCGCGATGGCGCAACTCAGCGCCGATCCCGGCGCCTTCACCTATCCGGTGTTCACCGCACCCTACGTGCGCACCGCCCGCTTCCGCCGCTTTGGCGACACCCCTGCCTTCGAATCACGCGACGAGCACCCCAGCAGCATCATCGCGCTGATGAACATGCCGTTTAGTAGGAGTTAGGAGTTAGGAGTTAGGAGTTAGGAGTTAGGAGTTAGGGGTTAGGAGTTAGGAGTGAGGAGTTAGGAGTTAGGAGTGAGGAGTTAGGAGTGAGGAGTTAGGAGTTAAGAGTTAAGTGTTAAGAGTTAAGAGTTAAGACAAAAGATAAAAGTAAAAAGATAAAAGTGCGGAAGTTCTGGAGTTGGTGGATAGCGGTAATTTAAATTTGGTGATAATTTCCCTTTCAGGGGTTATGGATATATGAGTACAGAGAATACAAATATTGTTTATGATGAGGACAAGATAAAGACGTTGAGTTCGCTGGAACACATTCGTCTGCGTCCTGGTATGTATATTGGGCGGATGGGGGATGGATCGCATCCGGATGATGGTATTTACGTCCTGTTGAAAGAGATTGTTGATAACAGTGTTGATGAATACATTATGGGTTCGGGTCGGCGGATTGACGTCAAGATTGACGGACTCCGGGTGAGTGTACGCGACTTTGGGCGGGGGATTCCACTGGGCAAGCTGGTGGATTGTGTTTCGATAATGAATACCGGCGGCAAGTACAATGATGATGTCTTTCAGTTTTCGGTCGGGTTGAACGGGGTAGGAACGAAGGCGGTAAATGCGTTGTCGAGCGAGTTTACGGTGCGTTCTTTCCGGGATGGCAAGTATCATGAGGCGACATTTGCTTCCGGGGTGTTGTTGAAAGAGCACAAGGGCAGCACGACGGAGAAGAATGGGACGTTTGTCAGTTTTGTTCCGGATGCGGCGTTATTTCACGATTACAATTTTCAGATGGAATATATTGAGAAGCGGCTGTGGATGTATGCGTATTTGAACAGCGGGCTGTCGCTCTATTTGAATGATAACCGTTATTTTTCGCAGAACGGCTTAAAAGATTTGATTTCGGTCGAAGTTGGCGAGAGCAAAATTTATGAGATTATCGCGTTAAAAGGCAAGATGCTGGAATTCGCGTTTTGTCATACCGCGAATTTCGGGGAAAATTATTTTTCGTTTGTCAATGGTCAGTACACCAATGACGGCGGGACGCATCTGTCGGCATTCAAAGAGGGGGTATTGAAGGCGGTTAATGAGTTTTCCGGCAAGAATTATCAGGCGACGGATGTTCGAGACGGGATTATCGGCGCGATAGCCATCAAGCTGAAAGAGCCGATATTTGAATCACAGACGAAAAATAAGCTGGGCAATACGGATATTCGCGGCTGGATTGTGGGTGATGTCAAGGACGCGGTGGTGGATTACCTGCACCGCCATTTAAGCGAAGCCGATGCGCTGATTGAAAAAGTTCTAACCAATGAAAATGTGCGCCAGCAGATACAGGCAGTGAAAAAACAGTCCAAAGAGGTGGCGAAAAAGACCAGTTTGAAGATTCCGAAGCTCAAAGACTGTAAAAATCATTTGGGTGACAATTCCGGCAAGGGTGGCCAAACGATGATTTTCATTACCGAAGGTCAGTCGGCGTCGGGTTCGATGATTAGCTGCCGCGATGTTTATAACCAGGCGATATTTTCGTTGAAGGGCAAACCGTTGAACTGCCATAAGCAGAAGCTGGAAAAGGTATATGACAATGAAGAGTTGTATTATATTATGCGGGCGCTGGATATCGAAGATGATGTGGAAAATCTGAAGTACAACAAAGTGGTTATCGCCACCGACTCGGACGTGGACGGGCTGCATATCCGCAATTTGCTGATTACCTTTTTTCTAACCTATTTTGAACAACTGGTGCTTTCCGGGCATCTCTATATTCTGGAAACCCCGCTGTTCCGGGTGCGCACCAAACAGAAGACAATTTATTGTTATAACGAGCGTGAACGCGATGCGGCGTCGCTGGAGTTGGGGCGCGGCGTGGAGATTACCCGGTTTAAAGGGCTGGGGGAAATTTCGCCGAATGAGTTTGGCGCGTTCATTGGCAAAGATATTCGTCTGCTCAATGTAACGATTGACCACATGCGGGATGTTCCGGAAATGCTGGAATTTTTTATGGGTGATAATCAGAAGAACCCGGAACGGCGCGAATTGATTATGAATAAACTGGTATAACGGATTAGATAAAATGGCTGAAAATAAAAAAAATAAGAATTTGAAACGCGGCAAAGCGGTCGAGGAGCCAGTCGTTGAACTGGCAGAGGTTGCCGCCGTCGAGGCTGACGCGCTGTCCGAGGGCGAACACGAAGCCTCCACTGAAACCCAGAAGGGTTCCAATAAATATATCCGCGCGATGATGGAAACCAATTTTGTGGAATATGCCTCGTATGTAATTAAAGACCGTGCTATCCCTGATGTGGATGACGGCTTGAAACCGGTACAGCGCCGCATTCTCTGGACGATGCACCGCATTGATGACGGCAAATTTCACAAAGTCGCCAATATTATCGGCGATTGCATGAAATATCACCCGCACGGCGATGCCGCGATTGGCGATGCGCTGGTGGTAGTGGCCAATAAAGAATTTTTCATTGAAAAACAGGGAAATTTCGGTAACATATTTACTGGTGACGGTGCCTCGGCGCCGCGTTATATTGAAGCGCGGCTATCGCCGCTCGGGCGCGAGGTGCTGTTCAATGAGAGCATCACCGAATTGACCGATTCCTATGACGGGCGTAACCGTGAGCCGGTGGTGCTGCCGGTAAAAATTCCGTCGCTGCTGATGCTGGGCGCGGAGGGGATTGCGGTGGTGATGTCCACCAAGATTATGCCGCACAACTTTTGTGAACTGCTGCAGGCGCAGATTGCGGTATTGCGCGGCGAGAGTTTTGAGATATATCCGGATTTTCAGCAGGGCTGCTCGATGGATGTCTCCGAGTATGAAGAGGGCAACGGCAAAATCACGCTGCGGGCAAAAATTGACATTGACGGCAGAAAATTGATTATTCGTGAAATACCCGCCACCACCAATACCGAAAAACTGATTGCCTCCATCGAAAAAGCCGCGGAAAAGAGCAAAATTAAAATTGCCTCAATTAATGATTTTACGGCAGAGCAGGTGGAGATTGAGATAATGCCGATGCGCGGCTACGACCCGGAAAAGGCGCTGCAGGCGCTCTATACCTATACGGATTGCGCGGTGTCGGTGTCGGTCAATATGATGGTGATTTGCGAGAACAAACCGGTGCAGATGAATGTGCGTTCGGTGATTGAACGCAATACCCGGAAGCTGCTGGAATATTTACAGCACGAGCTGGAGCTGGAGCTGCAGCGCCAGCAGGAGCTGTTCCATGCCAAGACGCTGGCGCAGATATTCATCGAGAACCGGATTTATAAGCGCATTGAAAACTGTGATTCATCCGAAAAAATCATCGCGGAAATTTATAAGGGGCTGGAGCCGTTCCGCAATATGTTCAAGCGCGATGTCAATGATGATGATATTGAAAAACTGCTCTCAATCCAAATCCGCCGCATCTCATTGTTCGATATCCGCAAAAATCAGGAAGAACTTGCGGAAATTAATAAAAATATCGCCGACATCAGCCATAATTTAAAGCACCTCAAAGCTTACGCAATTAAATATTTACAGCAACTGCTGGATAAATACGGCAAAATGTTCCCGCGCCGCACCCGGATTGAAACCTTTAACAAGATTGACCGGAAAGCGGCAGCGCTGAACAATATCAAGGTGGGCTGGGACCGCAAAGGCTGTTATATCGGTACGAACGTCAAGAGTGATGATTCGGTTACCTGCAATGAATTTGACCATCTGCTCTGCATTGAACGCAACGGCAATTACAAGATTATCAATATTCCGGAAAAGATATTTATTGACCGGCTCTATGATTTCCGCAAATTTGATCCCGCGCTGGAGTTTGGTATCATTTACAAGGACACCAAAACCGGAAAATGTTACGGTAAACGCTGTATCATCAATCAATTTATCCGCGACAAACAGTACCGGATTTGTCCGGCCGGCTGCCGCCTCGAGCTGATTACGCCGCGTCCCGATTCAATTTATCTGTTGAATATTGAACATCGAATCAAGGAAAAACGGCAAATCGAGTTAAACTTGAAAGAGCTGCCGCTGCGCGCTCCCAAGGCGCGCGGCCTGCAGGTTACTGCCGTGCCACTGACCAAACCGCCAACCCAGGTGCGTTATCTCGAACCTGAAGAGCTGGCAAAATTTGCCGTAGAAGTCATTCCCAGCGATGATGACAATGAAACCGGCGACAATGCTGTCGCGGCGGCAGGAAATAACGAAGCAGCGGTTTCGGCAGTAGAACCGAATACTGCACCGGCGGTTGTGGTTATTGAAGAAACAGTTATTGAAGAAACTGTAATTGAAGCAGAGAGCATAACCGCAACAGTTGTTGAAGTTACCACCGTAGAAGTATCGGCAGAAAAAAAACCGCGTCAGCGTTCTGTTAAAAACAGACCGAAAGTAGAAAAAGCAGCTGCAGAAATTCCACCTCAGCCACAGTCAGATTTGGAATTAATTCCGCAGCAGGAACCGCCGCCAGCCGCCCCAAAAAGTACTAAGAAAAAAAGTGAGCCAGTTCCGGCAGCTGCAACCGAACAAAAAGCTGAACAAATTGTGGAAGAAAAACCGGTAAAGAATAGCTGGAATAGCAAAAGTAAAGCGGGTAAAACAGTAAAGTCCGGCGATGACGCCAACGATGAATTCGGCATTATTCAACCAGAATTCGGATTTTAGGAAAGAATATGATTAGTTTTGCATCAGCAATTAAACCTTGCCTGCAGCGTTTACGCGCAGTGTCTAACGCAATCTATCAAAATCCAGAAGTAGGGCTGGAAGAGCATTCCGCGTGCAGAATTCAGATGGATTTTTTGCGCGAATCAGGTTTCGCGGTAACAGCGCCGTCCAAACGGCTCAAAACTGCCTTCAAGGCAGTTGCCGGACGTGGCAGGCCAACCGTCTGTTTTTGCAGTGAATATGATGCTTTGCCTGAACTCGGACATGCCTGCGGACATAATTTAATCGCGGTAACGGCGCTGGCCGCCGGACTCGCCGTGAAAGCCATCCTGGCAGCTGAAAAATTGCCGGGGCAGGTGGTTATTATGGGTACTCCCGCCGAAGAGATGCACGGCGGTAAAATTTATCTGCAGCAGGATGGTGCATTTGATGGTGTTGACTGCTGTCTGATGGCGCATCCGTTCGATGTCAGCGGTAATGACCCGGGTAATTTGGCGGTATATCGGTTTGATGTCAAATTCACCGGAAAACCAGCCCACGCCGCCTGCGAACCTGAAGCCGGAATTAACGCGCTGGATGCGGTCAATTTATTATTTGCCGGAATCGGCGCGTGGCGGCAGCAGTTGCCCGGCGATGCCAGAATTCATGGCATTATCACTGACGGGGGAATTGCGCCCAACATTATTCCTGAACATACTTCGGCGTTCTTTTATATTCGCTCGTCAGACAATGACAGTTGTATGAAGCTGGTGGCGCGGTTTAAAGATATTGTCAAAGGGGCGGCACTGATGACCGGATGCAAATATAAAATTAGCTCGCCGACATTTGCTTATTCCGCCAATAAAAGCAATCCGGCATTGAACCGGCTGATGGCGGAGACTATGCTCGCCGCCGGTCTTGAAATCGGCACCATTACGCGCAAAGTCTCCACTGATTTTGCCGATATTTCCCTCTGTTATCCGGCATGCAGCGTCTTTTTTGATATTTGCAGCAGCGGCCAACCGTTACCGCTGCATACCGTAGAATTTAGGCAGGCTGCCGGAACCGAATACGCTTTTCAGCAGGCTTTGCTGGCAGCTCAGGCAATGACTGCTGCAGCGTTGCGTTATTTCCAAGATGCGCAGTTGCGGCGCGCGGTCAGCCGCGACTTTGGCGGCGCATAACTCCGTAC
>CAZITV010000017.1:0-22000 GCA_964542255.1 uncultured Victivallaceae bacterium | reverse complement strand
CACCCGTTTTTGTCTTAACTCTTTCGCACTCCCGCACTCTGCCGCGGTTACGATGGTTGCGTTTTAGCTGTTTTTTGGCAAAATTATCTGAATCTGACTTGAAAGTTTGCGCTAGTCAGGGCACTATATCTAGATGATAATGAATGATTTTAATTTTTGATGTGAATGTATTAATAAAATATTGAGAGCTTGATTATGGCAGGAACAAATTTGGTGATTGTTGAATCTCCGACCAAAGCACGAACCATTGGCAAAATGCTTGGCGGTGAATATAAAATTATGGCATCAATGGGGCATATTCGTGATTTGCCGGAACGCGCCTTTGGCGTGGATATTGAAAACGGTTTTGCCCCGCAGTATGTCGAAAGCGCCCGGAGCACTAAAACCATCAAGGAATTGCGCGCCGCCGCCAAACACGCCAATATTATCTATTTAGCGCCCGACCCTGACCGTGAAGGGGAGGCCATCGCCTGGCATTTACAGGAACTGCTCAAGCCGGGTTTCAAAGGTAAATTTGAACGCGTTACATTTCATGAAATTACCCGCAGCGCGATCGACAAAGCATTTCATCATACGAGCGCGGTCGATATGAACCGGGTTGACGCCCAGCAGGCGCGCCGGGTGCTGGACCGTATTGTCGGTTATAAAGTCAGTCCATTGTTGTGGTCAAGGGTGGAAAAAGGCGTTAGCGCGGGCAGGGTGCAGTCAGTGGCGTTACGGCTGATTTGTGAGCGGGAACGCGCGGTTTTGGCGTTTGTGCCGGAAGAGTTTTGGAATTTATCGGTGGTTTTGAATGCACCGGCTGGCGACAGTTTTACCGCTAAACTTTTCAAAATAAACAAGGATAAATTCAAAATAGCCGACCAGGCAGCGGCAGAAGCGGTACTGAAGGCGATACAGACCGGCGCGCCATTTGAGGTTACTGCAGTTGAGGCAGTGCCGAAACTGCGTTATGCGCCGCCGCCGTTCACCACCAGCACACTGCAGCAGGCGGCGAATACATCGTTGAAATTTTCTGCCAGCGGTACGATGAAGGTTGCGCAGCAGCTTTACGAAGGCGTTGAACTCGGCGCCGGCGGTCCGACTGGTTTAATTACTTATATGCGTACTGACTCAGTTAATATTGCGGCAGAAGCACAGAAATCCTGCCGCGACTATATTGGCGAGGCGTTTGGCAAAGATTATCTGCCCGGCAAAGCCAATTTTTACAAAAGCAAAGCCGGGGCTCAGGAGGCGCATGAAGCGATTCGTCCGACCGATGTCCGGCGCACTCCGGAAGTGATGGCACAGTATTTAGACAGTCAGCAGCTGCGGCTCTACGCCCTGATTTGGAAGCGTTTCATCGCCAGTCAGATGGCACCGATGGAACAGCGTCAAACAACGGTGGATACTGACATTGCCGGTAATGATAAGAAGACATATACTTTCCGTGCCTCGGCACTGGTAACTACTTTTGCCGGATTTTCCAAAGTTTATGAAAGTACGAAGAAAAAATCTCTTGATGAAGTGGAAATCGCGGTAGAAGCTGATGAACCTGATGCCGATGCGAAAGTTCTGGGCAAATTAAAAAAGAGTGACCGCTGTAAATTGGAAAAAGCATTAAAAGAACAAAAGTTTACGGAACCGCCGCCGCGTTTTACCGAAGCCACGCTGATCAAGGAACTGGAAGCCAATGGTATTGGCCGTCCCTCAACTTACGCAACGATTCTGCAAACTATTCAAACCAGACAATACGTTGACCGCGACAAGGGAAAACTGATTCCAAGTGTGCTCGGATTTAAAATTAATGATTTTCTGGTGGCGGCGCTGCCGGATTTGATCGAAGTTAATTTTACCTCAAAAATGGAATCTAATCTCGATGAAATTGAAGATGGTAAGCTGACTTGGACTCAGATGCTGAATGAATTTTATACAAAATTTGCCCTTTGGCTGGACACCGCCAAGCATGACGGCGCGCAGACCGGGGATAAAGTGGACAAACTGGTATCCCTGCTCTCGGCAATCAAGTGGGCACCAGCAGAAAAACGCGAAAAACGCAGCTATGATGACGGTAAATTCTTTAAATCAGTTACCGAAAAATTGCAAAAAGACGGTAAAATCAGCGCAAAACAGTGGGACGCCCTGCTTAGTTTGGCAGTGAAATATGCAGCACAATTACCGCAACTGGAAAAAGTCGCAGAAAAGTCAGGTTTCGGACAGGAATTAACCGCAAGGCAGGAGCATAACCAGGCACGCGAACAGTACCGCGCCGATAATACCGCAACTCCGGATGAACAGCAGAAAAGTACCGCTATGTTTGACGCATTCGCCAATGTGCAATGGGCACCGCCGCAAAAGAGCGGACCACGTACCTATGACGATAAAAAGTTCTTTGATTCACTCAAAAAACAGGCAGAAAGCGGCAAGGTGTTATCGGACAAGCAGCTTTTGGTAATGGCCAGATTTGCCGCAAAATACTCTGAATTTATTCAAGATTTTGACCAGCTTGCAGCCAGTTTGAATATCCCTGCAGCCACGGCGCCGCCAGCGGTTCCACTGGCTGAACAACAGGAAGTAACCAGTTTGCTTAATGCGATGGCGGCAGTAACACAGTGGGCCGAGCCAGTCAAAAAAGGCGGCCGCACGTATGATGATAAAAGCTTCGTGGATTCAATAAAAAAACAGTTTGAATCCGGCAAACAGCTCAGCTCCAAGCAGTTATTCGCACTAAAGAAAATGGCTGGAAAATATGTGAATAAAGAATAGTTGAGCTGGGAAGTGGTGAGTAGTGAGGCGGTAGGTGTTAAGTGCTAGGTGTTAAGAGTTAAGTGTTAAGTGTTAAGAAAAAATCTGGGAAGTGACTGGTGACTGGTGACTGGCGACTGGTAACTGGTAACTGGTAACTGGTAACTGGTAACTGGTGACTGGCGACTGGTGACTGGTGACTGGTGACTGGTGACTGGTGACTGGTTAGCAGGACGCACCACACGGAGGACCTGTCGGACTTGTCCGACCTATAAGTACCCATCAGGCAACCTCATCCCAGCCCCAACAGCCAGAAAATAATCCAACAGCTTCTGTTAACCATGTTTATTTTTTTAGAACAAGCGCCGTTTAATCATCGCCAGCAGGGCGATGATTGCCAACAGAGTTGCGGTTACGATGACAATGATAAAGGCGTTGGGATGGTGCTGGAACGGCAGGTTAATATTCATCCCGTAGATACTTGAAATTAGCGTTGGAATCATCAACACTACAGTGAACGAGGTCAGCAGTTTCATATTGCTGCTCAAGTTATTAGATATAACCGAAGCGAACGCTGCCATCATTCCGCCGAGAATATTACTATAGATATTTGCCATTTCCAAGGCCTGTCGGTATTCAATAATGACATCCTCAAACAGTTCCGAGTCCTCTTTGCTGACTTTGAACTGGCGGACAGTGGATAGACGGTTGATCATGATTTCGTTGGACTTAATGGCGGTGGTGAAATAGACTAACCCTTTTTCCAGCAGCAGCAGGCTGATGAGTTGTTTATTGTTTACCGCACGATGCAGTTTGGTCTCAATTGCGTTAGAACGGTTGTTGATCTCTTTTAGAAAATTAAGGAAATTAACCGCAACCCGGAAAAATATTTGAAAAATAAAACGTTCCCGGCTGTCAAAGTTGAAATTTTTAACTTTACCTTGAATGAAATCCTGCAGCACATCGAGGCGGCGTGATGCTACCGTAATAACATGAGTGCCGGAGTAGATGATACCGAGTGGAATGGCGCGATACGGCACCTCCGCCTCTTCATCGTAGATTGGAACACGAATCAAAATCAGCAGGAAATCATCTTCGATTTCAATACGGGCGCGTTCGTCGATGTCTAACGGGTCAGACAGCAGCCCGATAGGGATGCCAAGTTCGCGTGAAACTTCTTCAATTTCACTTGTGGCCGGAGCGGAAATATTTATCCAGGTTCCTGGATTATAATCGTGGACTTGTTTTAGTTCTTCAGGTGTTTTTTTAAAAATTTGAATCATTCTGGCACCTCATCGGGACAATAATTAGAGAGTAAATGCGTAGCAGCCGGTTAGTAAAATTAAGCCAGATCAATAGGTCGCGGACGTTCAGGAACACGCCCACTGTGCTTTAGATTCAATTTTGCGTAAACTGCCATTATAACATTTCCCAATGCACTAAGCCAAAAAAACTTTCGGAGCGTTTAATTTAGCATCCGGGAAGATATTTTCAACAGCGATAACGGATTGTTGAGCTTTTTTCAGAAAAATAATGACAATTTGGCTGCCGGTCGGGCAGGTCGGATAGGTCGGGCAGGTCGGATGAACCTGCGGTAGCGCCAGTTATACTCCAGCCGCAGTATTGTCCGGTTTGACGCGCGGTCGGCGTTTGCGCGATTTGAATGGCGGACGGCTGCGCGGTCTGGTGTCAGACAATTTAGTGTCCTGTATCTCCGGCAGATGCCAGAGCAGGGAGTTTTGAATAAGGAATAATTCGCGGGCGTGGTGGTAACTGTGGCAACTGGACAGGCTATCCATGTCGTCGCGTTTTGCCATAATTAACGGCTGCAGTTCGACAATATCATAGGCGGTGTAAGTTACTTGTTTGATGAGGTGGTGCGGTTTGAACACCAGTTCCATTACGTGGGATATTTGAGCGTTTTTTACGGACTGGATATCCCAGAGCCCGCCCGGTTTTCCAAATCCAAATAAATCTTCGATAAACGGCAGGGTTATCAGCGCCACTGCCAGCGAGATACTGCCGCGATACTTTTGTTTTAGCACGCGGTGATTGCGTTCGCGCAGCAGTTCCATGAGGTATTTTACCGCTGGAGAGCCCCAGTGCAGGTCCAGGTATGGTAGAAAGTAGCGCAAAAAACCGTAATGATGAAATGTTGTTAGAATTTTCTCGCCATAATTGCCGGTGAGGATTTTTTCCAGCTCAAGCGTCAGGCGTGACTGTACCGCGTGTTCGATTAAAGGCAATGATTGGCGCAGTGCGGCAGCGGTGCCGTGTTCGAGTTTAAAATCGTATTGTCCCACTAATTTCAAAGCCCGCAGCAATCTGACCGGGTCTTCCTCAAAGCGCAGATGCGGGTCGCCAATAGCGCGAACGGTGCCATCGTAAATATCCTGGATACCAGTACCGGTATAATCGAGAATTTGCTGTGTGAGCGGGTCATAAAAGAGCGCATTTACGGTAAAATCCCTGCGCCAAGCGTCTTCTTCGGCGGTGCCGAACTCGTTATCATGCAGGATTAAGTTTTCCGGCAGATTTTTGTCTTTAATTTTCTTTTGCAGTACCGGAGTATTTTGCGGTGCGGTGCGGAATGTGCTGATTTCAATGATGCCGCGGCCGTAATGGAGGTGAACCAGGCGAAACCGTTTACCGATAATTCGCGCAATACGGCGGCCGAAAACGTCACGTATTTGTTCCGGAGTTGCCGCAGTGGAGATATCATAATCTTTAGGAACACGATTGAGCATCAAGTCACGAATTGCACCGCCAACGATATAGGTTTCATAGCCGCTTTCCTGCAGATGCGCCACCACGTCTTTGATATGTGCCGCAACATTGAGATTTTTTTCAGTATAAATCATGAATATCCTGATTTTTATTAATTATGGTGTCGCAGCAGTCCAGCGCGGGATTAAGGTTCGGAAAGTCAGAATTATAGTGGAGTCCGCGGCTTTCTTTTCTGGTGAGGGCGGATACGATAATGATTTCTGCCACGGTGGCAATATTGCGCAGTTCAATCAAATCCGGCGTGATAAGGAAGTCCCAGTAATATTTTTCAATTTCTTTGCGGATTAATTTAATGCGTGCATGAGCCCGTTCTAAACGCTTATTGGTACGGAAAATACCGACATAGTCCCACATAAAAGTACGAATTTCATTCCAGTTATGGGTAATAACTACTAGTTCGTCAGAATCGGTGGCTTCCCCGCAGCTCCAATCCGGCACACGCCCCGGGAAACGATTTTGCCGCAGTTCATCCAGTGCGGCGCTAATATGCCGCGCGGAAAATCCGGCGACGACCAATGCTTCCAGCAGGCTGTTGCTGGCCAGGCGGTTGGCGCCGTGCAGTCCGGTACAGGCGGCTTCGCCGATGGCGTAAAGTCCCGGGATGCCGGTAAATCCATTGACATCGGTAAGTATTCCGCCGCATGAATAATGCTCTGCCGGAACTACTGGAATTGGGGCTTTGGCCATATTGATGCCGGCTTCGAGGCATTTTTCGAAAATGTTAGGGAAGCGTAGTTTTAATGTGGCCTCGTCAACGTGGGTAATATCCAAATAAACGCATTTTCCGCCGCTGCGCTTTAGTTCGGTGTCAATTGCCCGCGCCACGACATCGCGTGGTGCGAGGCTTTTCATCGCGTGATATGCGTCCATGAATTCGACCAGCTCGCCTTTGGTGTTTCGGCGCTTGAGGATTGCGCCTTCGCCGCGTACGGCTTCACTGATAAGGAACGATTTAACTTTGTGGCTGTAGAGAATAGTGGGATGGAATTGGATAAATTCCATATTGGCGATTTTGGCATTGGCGCGGTAACACATGGCGATACCGTCGCCGCAGGCGATATCTGAATTGCTGGTATAGAGATAAACCTTGCCGGTGCCGCCGGTGGCGACAGTGGTGGTCAAGCCGATAAATGTTTTGATGGTGTTATCACGGCAATCCATGGCATAGACACCGAGGCAGCGGTCTTGTCCAAGTACGCCAAGTTTTCTGGGGGTAATCAAATCTATGGCAATATGATACTCAAAAATAGAGATATTGCGGTGTTCGCAGCAGGCTTGGACGAGAATTCGTTCAATTTCCGCGCCGGTAATATCGCCGGAATGAAGCACCCGGCGTTTGGTATGACCGCCTTCTCTACCTAAATCAAATTCATTTTGCCGGGATTGGTGTCCGAGCTCGCCGCGGGTGGTGAATTTGGCGCCGCGGGCAATTAAATCTTGAATTGCGGCTGGACCAGCTTCAACAATTTTTCTGACGACAGCTTCTTTGCAGAGTTTGGCGCCGGCATTAAGAGTATCGGCAACGTGTTCGTCAAAGGTGTCTTTGATATCCATAACACAAGCGATGCCGCCTTGCGCGTATTTGGTATTTCCCTCTGCCATATCGCGTTTGGTGATTATGGCGATTTTACCGCCGGCATCAGCCAGGAGCAGGGCTTGATTTAGACCCGACAATCCGCTGCCGATAATAATGTGGTCAAATTCTAGATAACCGCCGTTTTCCATAACGTTCTTTCAATAATCATTTTAATTCTGAGAAATCAGGGTTAAATTACACTACCGGACAATAAAAATCAACTGGACAACCGTAAATCTTATGCTGAATAGTCTGTAACTAGTGCGTTCACCGCACAAGTGAAGCAGTTCAGCAACAGTGCAGTTTGAATAACAAATTAACAATATTATTATAGATATCAATGGCTAACAATTACAGCGCAGTGCCGGATGTGACCGCACCGGACGAAATCGAATTAAAAAAACGCCGCGGCGGCAATGAAGCATTCCGGCTTTCATTGCGCCGTCGTCTTTTAATAGTTGTTACCGTAATGTTTTCCGGCTGGGTAATGAACTGGGCTTTTCCTCCGGTGAATTTTAACTTGCTGGTATGGGTGGCGCTGATTCCGCTGGTTTATTTTGCCGGCGGCAGTAGTGTTTTTCAAGCCTGGCGTTTGGGCTATTATTGGGGTTTGCTTTGGGGAGGGACTACCTTTTTTTGGCTCCGCGAAATTAATCCGGTGATTCCGTTTTTAATGGCGCCGGTTATTGCGTTATATCCGGCGTGCTGGGCTGCGGCTATTCCAATATTCCGGCGCTGGTTGTTTCTCCCGGTAGCGGTTCAACTGCGCGGATATGAGGCGGAACAGGCCGCGCCATTGCCAGGATTATGGCGTTGTTCAGTGTTTGTTTTTGGGCTTGCCGGCTGGTGGTGCGTCGTGGATTGGCTGCGTTCGATGATGCTGCCGTGGAATTATTTGGGGCATACCCAATGGAATAACCTGCCCATAATTCAAATTGCCGAATATACCGGGGTTTATGGTATTACCTTTCTCATCGCGGCAGTCAATATAGCTTTGGCAATCTCAATCCGGCGGTGCTTGGAACAACGGCGGCGGTTAGAAAAAATAAAATTTCCGGCGATATTAGCGCTGGTGCTGGTTATTGTCGCGATGGTAATGCTGTTTGGCACTTATCAGCAGTCACGGCATCTTGGCGGCGGCGGGATTTTCTTTAAAGCAGGTCTGGTGCAGGGCGATATTTCTCAACGCCGTTTTGCCTCCTATGAACAGGCGCAGGAAGCGCTGGATATTTATCTTGAACTCTCCGGCCAACTGGCGGCACAGGCACCGGATATAATTATTTGGCCTGAAACAGCAGTGCCATATCCGTTTCGTGGCAACCATCCGCTTTCGGTTGAATACCGTCAGCGGATAAATAAATTTATTTCTGCCAGCCGTATTCCGATGCTGATTGGCACAATTGACTATCAGCCGCATCCATTTTTTAAAGAATCTGTACCATTGACCTATAACAGCGCATTTCTATTTGATAATAATGCTAAATTGACGGAACGTTTTGATAAAATTCATCTTGTTCCGTTTGGCGAATATGTACCGTTCCGTAAATATTTACCGGACGCGGTTATCAAAATTATTGATATGCACCGGGATGTTACGCCCGGGAAGAAATTTACACCACTGCAAATTCTGCCCCGGGTAAGAGCTGGTATCAGTATTTGTTTTGAGGACACCTTCCCGTATATTGCAGGGACAGAACAGCAGCATGGCGCCAATTTACTGCTGGTTATTACCAACGATGCATGGTATCCGGTCAGCAGTGAACCGCAGCAGCATCTTATCAATGCAGTTTTTCGTACTGTGGAAACCCGCCTGCCAATGCTTATTTGCGGCAATAATTGTTCCAGCAGTTTGATTAAACCCAATGGTTATATTGCTTATGATTTGACAGGAAATGCTGCGGAGCGCGTACTTAAACCATACATGCGCTGCCGTAAAGCCGGGATTATTCCGGTACAGCTGCAGGAAAATCCTCCATTGACATTTTATGCCGCCTATGGCAATGTTTTTGTGTTCTTGTGTGCTCTGGCCGCGACGGTGATAATTTTTTATTGCTTATGGCAGTGGAAAGATAAAAGTGGTCAAATGCGCGAGAAATACTGAGCAGCATTCTAAAAGATAGTAAAGATTGCAGATATTTTGAGTTTGGTTTGTATTCTGAAAGTCCGCCGATACCGTGGTATCGAAGGAACTTGAAGGGTACGAATCCAAAGTCGAAAGAATGCAATCCGCAGGAAAGGGACAAGGTTCTTTTGAGTTTATTTGGCAATAGCTTCATCACTCGATATTCATATCGGGCTTCTGGCGCCATTACCAACTAACTCTCAAAATTTCCCTCGTCTTTGCTAACTTTTAGATTGCTACTCAGTATAAATTTAAGAATTGAGGAACTTGTCAATATTATGTGCGACAATTACGCCATAATTTGCCGCGCCGAGCCACCCCGACATAATAATTCCGACTGAACCAGTATGGAATACGCCGCCGACTTGTTCGGAAATGGCGAGGCTTACCTCCAACCCTTCAAACTTGGTGCCGAACGACGACCCGCCGCCGTGCAGTGTATAGTGTTCAAAAGTTTTTGGTGTGGCGGCATCAACGTAATCGAGGCGCTGACGTATGCCGGGGATATATTTGTTGAGTGCATCAAGAGTGGTTTCCACCATTTTTTGTTTTTCGCGCTGATACTCGTTTTTGTTTAAATTATTCCAGTCTTCATATCGGGCATTCATCGAGGCGACCACCGTATAATCGTTTGAGCCTGGACGGATTTCCGGGTAATAGACGGAGAACGTTCTGCTGGCGGTATCTTTGCTGATAAGTTTATCCGGGGAGAATTCAGGACATGAAGAGGTAAATAACAAATCGCCGATATAATCGATTTTTTCGCCGGGTTTAAGTCCAATATAGACTTGGCAGCTGCTGGTATTCAGCCGCACTTTATTGACTTTTTGCATGAACCCGCTGGAAAAATTTTCTGCGCCAATATAATCGTTGATGGTATTCAGTAAATTGCCGTTAGAGAGTACTGCCCGGCAGCGGATGGTTTTTCCGTTTACGATGACGCTTGCGACTTTGCCTTGACATAGATTGATTTTTTCCAGCTTGCTTCGGAGAGCTATATCGGCGTTATTGTGTTTTAGCTGTGCGGCCATCATTTCCAGCATCAGCTCAGTACCACCTGAAAAGGTATAGACCCCCTGGCTCATAAAATTGCTGAACACTATGCCGTAGGTAATAGCCGGTTCATCTAAGGTAGAACCGTTGGCGTAAGTGATTGGTTCCATAAGCAGCCGCACTACATCGTTTCTACCCGGAAAATATTTTTCGAATAATTGACGGTTGGTCATGGGATTAGTGTCGTAGAAACTCATTCCGGCAAGTTCTTCGTAAAAAGCATTAACGGTTTCGCGCTGCAAGCCGAAAACCGAAACCAGTTTTTCCGTAAAATCAGCTTTGGTGAAATCGGTTTGGAGTTGAAACTGCGGATTGTCAAATCTTACTCCGTGAACCTGTACGATGTGCTCCGACATCTCTTTAGACCAGTATTTGCGCAGTGTTTTTTTCATCCCGATAGGAAAACCATGCAGCGCGACATCAAATATATGTTGTTTCCGGCGGAAACAAGTTGCTAGCCCGCCCAATTGGAAATGCTGTTCAACTAAGAGAACTTTATAGCCGTTTCTCGCTAAAATATTTGCCCCGGTCAACCCGCCCAAGCCGCTGCCGGCCACAACGACATCATATTCGTCAGCCACTGCATTGAATTGGTCGGTTTTCATTTTAGTATCTCCACCAGCTGTCACGGGTTACACCCAATCAGTATATAATATTTTGCAATCAGTTATAAGCACAAAAAAGCCGGACTGGCAAGCCAGCCCGGCTGATCAAGCAAATCAAACACATCAAGCCTTTAAAAAGTCGCCAGTTCTGATACAGGAAGTACAAACTTTTAACTTATGAACGCCAGTTTCAGTTTTGACTCTTACGGACTGGATATTCGGATGAAAAGTGCGTTTATTATTTTTAACCACGTGCATACCGATACCGCCGGCTTTTTTGGCAAGTCCTTTGCGGGTGATTGTCCCGCCAACAACCTTTCTTTTGCCACACATTGCGCAAACGTTGCTCATTTCTATTCTCCGGTTACAAATGTTATGCTTTGGGTTAACCGCAACCCTCGCAGTACACTTGAGCTATAGCTAATTTATATTGTTTTAAAATGTTGGTGGGTTGACGGGGACTCGAACCCCGGACCACCGCCTTAAAAGGGCGATGCTCTACCGACTGAGCTATCAACCCACCAGTTTCAAACGGTGAGCTTTAAAAATACCACTGTAAATAGATAATTCAAGCCGAAATATTAAAGATTTTAACCTTTTTTTTATAAATATTTTGAAAAATAAGAGCAGATGCCGCAGTTGCTGCGATGTCATCAAAATATATTGAATCAAGTTATTGATTTGGACTTTTCAATCGCCGGTTTATGGTTTATATTATGGTGCTGATTTCAGAAGTGTTTTTAGATTCTGCATATTTTATGGTGTTTTTCGCGGCTTTTGGCGCAGCGCTACCTGTTAATGGCTGGCATATTACCGCGAATAATCGCTCAAAATAGCATAATTATTTAAAAAATACTTTCAATATCAGCTTAAATGCTGAAGATTTTGTGTCAGACAAGTCGTGCGGTTTGACGAGGGTGAGTAATCAAGCCGCGTTTGATGATTAATGTGCAGCATCCGGCTCGTTGTTACTGCAGTTCTAGAAGGCCGGTTGCGGAAAACTCAATAATGTTTTAATTTTGGTGCACCAAGATATACAAAAAATACTGTTAAAATATGAGTGAATCAATTAAGCATGAATGTGGCGTCGCCATGGTGCGGCTGCTGAAACCATTAAGCTATTACCGCGAAAAATACGGGTCGGCATTATACGGGTTAAACCGTCTTTATCTGCTGATGGAAAAACAGCACAACCGCGGACAGGACGGGGCAGGTATCGCCGCAGTTAAGTTAAATACTCTGCCGGGGCAGCGGGCAATTGCCTGCGAACGTTCCAATCAATCCATTCCAATTAAAGACGTATTTTCCCGTGTTAACCACGAAGTGAAAGAACTTATTGAAAAAAATCCCGGTAAAGTTAATGATTCTGAATGGCTCAAAGATAATTCCAGATTTTGCGGCGAGCTTTATCTGGGGCATTTGCGTTATGGTACTTTTGGCAAGAATAACATTCAAACCTGCCATCCATTTATTCGTGAAAGTAATTGGCTGACACGGGCATTGCTGATTGCCGGCAACTTTAATCTGACTAATGTGGACACGTTGTTTAATGTTTTAGTTGGCAACGGGCAGCATCCCAAGGAATATTCCGACTCGGTTACTATTCTGGAGAATTTTGGCTATTATTTAGATGAAGAAAATGACGTTCTGGTAAAAAAATATAAGCAGGAGGGTTATCCGCGGCGCGAAATTTCGCAGATGATTGCTCAAAATATTGATATTATCAGCATTATCCGTAATACCTGCCGGAACTGGGACGGCGGGTACGTTATTGCCGGATTATTTGGTCACGGCGATGCATTTGTGATACGCGACCCCGCCGGAATTCGTCCGGCATATTACTATCATGATGACGAAGTGGTGGTAGTTACATCCGAGCGTCCGCCGATTCAAACCGCGTTTAATGTCAAATATGAAGCGGTTAAGGAGCTGCCCCCGGCTCACGCATTGATTGTCAAGAAAGACGGCAGTGTCAAAATTGAACAATATATTGAACCGCTTCCGCAAAAATCGTGTTCTTTTGAGCGCATCTATTTTTCGCGCGGTTCGGACCAGGACATTTATCAGGAACGCAAGATGCTCGGGCGCGGTTTAGTGCCGGCAGTATTGAAAACGATTAACAATGATGTTACCAATACCGTATTTTCTTTTATTCCGAATACCGCGGAAACATGTTTTTACGGAATGATTGACGGACTCAAGGAATTTTGCGCGCAAACGCAGTTTAAACGTTTAATGGAGTCAGCCAGCTGGACAGAACAAGCTTTAATGCAGGTTCTGAAATTTAAGCCGCGCGTCGAAAAAGTGGCGGTCAAGGATGCAAAGCTGCGTACTTTTATCACCGATGACTCGCAGCGCAATGAATTGGCTGCTCACGTCTACGATATCACTTATGGTGTTATTCGTCCCGGCATTGATACTCTGGTCATTATTGACGATTCGATTGTGCGCGGTACTACTATGCGCGAAAGCATCTTGAAAATACTTGACCGCACTGGACCAAAAAAAATCATTGTACTGTCATCCGCGCCGCAAATTCGTTACCCCGACTGTTACGGTATTGATATGGCGAAACTGGGTAATTTTGTCGCCTTTGAAGCCTGTGTTGAGCTGCTGAAAGAAAATGATATGGCGCAATTACTCCATAATACCTACAAAGAGGCAAAGTCAATGCTCAAACTGCCGGCAGACGAAATGACAAATTGCGTACAAAAATTATATAAACCATTCACCGCCGACCAAATTTCCAAAAAGATATCAGAACTGCTGCGGCCCGAAGGCTTGAATGCCGAGGTCACATTTATATTTCAGACCATTGAAGACTTGCACTGCGCCTGTCCCAAACATCTCGGCGACTGGTATTTTACCGGTGATTATCCAACACCAGGCGGCAATAAAGTGGTCAATCAGTCTTTAGTGAACTATATTGAAGGCAATAATGAACGGGCATATTAAATAATAAATGGTATATTTTAACGTAAATACAGGAAAAAAACGATGAAGCATAATTACAATTGGAAGATTACCAGGGATAAAAAAGCTTTTTTGGCACTTGAAAACGGCACGGTTATGCCCGGGTATTCAGTCGGCGCAGAGATTGACAACGAGGGCGAAGTAGTGTTCAATACCGGTCTTTCCGGATATCAGGAAATCATTAGCGACCCATCTTATGCCGGTCAGTTTGTTACTATGACTTATACCGAAATCGGCAATTACGGCGTCAATGCCGCGGATATGGAATCCAGAAAATTATTTCTCAACGGTTTCATCGTCAATAATATGAATGAACCCAGCAGTTGGCGCGCTGAAGAATCCCTGCAGAATTTTCTCAAGACAAATAATATTCCAGCAATTGCAGGAATTGATACAAGAGCGCTTACTTCTATAATTCGCACATCCGGCACAATGAAAGGCTATCTGCATTGTTCCGGCACTCCAATGACTCACGAAGAGGGCGTGAAGAAAGCTCAAGCATGGTGTGGTTTGGATAACCAGGATTACGCCGCCAAGGTGAGTTGTGATGCCCCATATCATTGGGATGTTGACGGCAGCAAAACCATCAGCTGGGGAATTGCCTCGGCATTGCCGCCGATTGATTTTAAAGTCGTGGCTTATGATTTCGGTATCAAGTGGAATATTTTGCGTCAGCTTAGACTTCACGGCATGGATGTTACCGTCGTTCCGGCAAAAACGCCTGCCGAGAAAGTTATCGCGATGAAGCCGGACGGAGTGTTTTTTTCAAATGGCCCTGCCGACCCGGCTGCGGTGACATATGCGATTGATGCGGCGAAAACCCTAATCGGTAAATTGCCGATTATGGGAATATGCCTTGGGCATCAAATTCTTGGTATTGCCTGTGGCGGCGAACGTTTTAGACTAAAATTTGGTCATCACGGCTGCAATCATCCAGTCAAAAATCTGCTTAATGAAAAAGTTGAAATTACTTCACAAAATCATAACTTTGCGATTGCTGCTGATGCTGTTCCATCCTGTTTGGAAGTAACCCATATTAACTTGAACGATAACACTGTAGAGGGTATACGCCACCGCAGCGAGCCGATGTTCGCGGTGCAATATCATCCTGAGGCATCACCGGGTCCTCATGATCCGGTCTATCTGTTTAACGTTTTTCGTGAAATTATGCAGCGCTGATGCAGGATATCTTTTATCTTTCTGTTTACTGAAAGTTTTTTTGGAATCAATTGGAAATCCGTTCAGAAGCGGGTATAGTTATGTTTATACTCAATTAGGTTTAAAATATAAAAATACAGACACAAGGTGCTCGTCCAGCAGTTGCGGCAAAGAAGATTGTTTTCAGCGAAAGAGTAAATAGATAAACCGAAGGCGAAGATGTTTGACTTTCTTGGCAAGAAAAATAAAGATTTAAAAAGTCCGGATATTTCGGTACGTTGTCAATTTGTAAAAAGTTTAGCTTCCGAGGAACAAGAACTCTTATACGAAGTTGCCGTAACTGATTCCGCGCCAGAAGTTCGAATTGAAGCCATCAATAAAATCGATGACTGTGCATTGCTCGAAAAAATATTTTCAGCTGAGCCAACTGACGATATCAAATCATCGCTGCGGGATAGGCTTAATAAAATCTACTCGGTTAATATTCATGATGCCGACAGTGCTACTGCTCTCTATTATGTCGAAAAAATTGAAGATGAGCACATCCTGACAGCAGTAGTTTGTATGGATTTACCGCTGTTAATCCGCGAATCCGCTTTCGAAAAAATCACTGACCCGATGTTAATTTCAAAAGTTTTTTTAGATCTGTCAGATGAATTTTTATGTAAGAAACTGCTGCTGCACATCGATGATGTCAGCGTATTGGCAGACGTGGCGCAGACCGCAGTATTACCACAAATCCGGGTAGAGGCCAGCGAAAAAATGCGTGGTTTGTCATCGGATAAAGATATGTCATCTTCTAATGATGACGATGCGTTGTCGGCTGATACCTTTGATGACGAGTTGAAATATAGTCTGTTTGAGCGCGAAAGGCTGTGTAAAAATATTGAAAATGCTACCGGACATGGCGATGCGGAAACAGTTAAAGCGGTGGAAAAATGGCAGCAGCACTGGACGCAGTTAGGTAAACTTCCAGAACAATATTTTTCGCTGACAGAAAGATTTGCCAGTGCCGTTGAAAAATTTCGTATTGAAGCAAGTATGGCGGAAATCCGCGCTGCAGAACGGCGGGAAAAATTAAAAAAAATTGATGATATTATCAGGGAAGTAGAATCGTTGGTCTCTAAGCCGGCGGCAGAAATAGATTTCAAGGCAATTGATGCGGTCGCTAAACGGTGGGCGGAGTTGACTGATGATATTAAAGACATTGAAGAGTCTCAGCAAAAATTCAAGGATGCTTTAGGTAGAGCCTCAATAAAGCAGGAAGAACTGCGTCAGCAGCAGGCGGCGGCAATGGATTTGCTTGACGGTGCCTGCCGTAAACTCCAGCAGTTTATTGCAGAAGATAATCCTGAGTCACGAAAAACTGAACGCGCAGAATTGGATAAACAAGTTCGCGCCGCCTATGCAATTATTCCCGAGCATAATTCAAGAAAAGAAAAATTATTTGCCGAATATCTTCAGCTCAATAAACATTTCTCTTCAATTTTGCACGAGCGTTATGTCACGCGGGATTTAGACCGGTGGGCGAATTATACAATGAAGCTGGAAATTTGCCGGCAGCTTGAAGCAATTCAAACTAATCCTAATATTCATGAAATCGCCCACAAACTCAAAGAAGCGCGCGAACATTGGAAGAAAATCGGTCATGTACCAGTAGAAAAACTAGACGAGATTAATTCACATTTTAAACAATTGAACGATGTCATGCAGCAGCAGTGTAATGTTTTTTACGAAAAACTTAATCAGGAAAAAGAAGAAGCTGCCAAGCTGAAAACCATATTGTGCGAGGAGGCCGAGACGCTTTGTCAAGCAAATGACTGGAATCAAACCGCTGAAAAACTCAAATCACTGCAGGCGCAATGGAAGTCACTGCCAGTTTGCCACACCGGCACTGAACAGGATTTATTCCGGCGTTTTAATCAGTCATGCAGTTCATTTTTCGATGCGCGCAAGGCTTATTACGAGGAAGCCCACAGCCGGTTTGAACAGCGCGCCGCCGCTAAACAGGCATTGTGCAGTGAGGCCAAACAATTTTTGTCGCAGCCGCCACAAAATGATTTCAGAAAAAGAATCAAAATATTTTGGGAACGATGGAAAGAAATTGGTCATTCCGGCAAAGCTGAAGCCGAACTTTATGAGCTGTTTCGAGGTGGGTTTGATAACTTTTATGATACAATGCGGGAGCAACTCAACCGCAATCTGGTGGCGGCCAACGAGCTTTATGCCGAACTGCACGCTTTGCATACTAATCTGAATAGTTGCGCGATGCCGCTGCCGGCAATACGCCAGAAATGCCGCGAAATTAGCGATAAATGGCAGAATATTGGTGAACTGCCTCATGAAGAGGAGCCGCAACTGGAAAAGAAATTTAGCGATATGCTGCATACTTTGAAGATATCACTTCAAACTGAGCAGCAACGACAAATATTACGATTATTTAACGAGCTTGAACAGCGTGAAAAAATTATCTCCGGTGTGTACGGAGCAGCTCTTGCGGCAGACGGAGCTGAGTCAAGTTGGCAGCAACTCGGCCAAACTGCTGATGAAATCAAGCATCTTGACCAATTTTTCAAACAGATATGTCAGGCTAAGCTGGGGTCTGATGAAGCTGCTTTAGCAAAAATAAATAATCAATTCAGTGCTAATTTAAAAATCAGGAAAAAACTTTGTTCTGAACTGGAAGAGCTGGCCGGCATCGCTGCCGATGAGGATAGTAACAAGGTGAGCTCGCTGGCAAATGAGTTGGCGTTGGCAATTTCGAATAATTTTGCAGCTGACAGTTCTGCCCGGCAGCAGGTGGATAAGAACAGTACAGTAAAGGCAATTCAGAAGCAATGGCTGGCTGCATCGCCGATATCATTAGAACCATTAACTGCACTGTCCGCCAGATTTATCAAGGCTTACGAAATCGCCGCGAAGCCGGACAATAATAAGCATCCGCGGCAGGACTGATTTTACACCGTTGGCGGGAATTGCCATTTTTAGCGAAATCAAGCGCAGCGCGTTAAGCCTGATGTGCTTAAGTCGCCCAAAACTCGAAAAAGGTGCAAAAGTCTCAAAAAAGTTTTGAAATTAGCTCTGTAGAACAATAACCGTTATTTATCGGGTATTAATGACAGTGAGCAATAATAAATCTTGAAAAAAATAAAATTTGCCGTATTATATTCTAATATGAGGTTAGGTTTTAACAGTTATTTATGATGGAAAAACAATGAGACTGTTTAGCAAAATCGCGATTGTCAATGTTATAATCATTATTCTTACCGTCATCACAACACTGACGATTGTTGTTAATGACATCCTTGATAATAGCACCAATACTATTGCCAATGTGAAAGATGAAGAATTTTCACAGACAAAAGTTCGCCTGAAAAATATCGTTGATATCGGCTATGAATTTGTTGCGGCAAATTACGCACTCAAAAATGACCCGCAATATTTGATAAATAACTATAGTCATACTATTCAAGAAGCATTAAACAGTTGTGCCGCCAAGCTGGTCAAAGACCCAAAAAACGCCGGCATCACCGAAGTACACTCAACTGCTCAAGTAATGATTTTTAAAACTAATGATCCGAATATTCCGGAGCCATGGCTCAGCTTTTTGCAAAATCTAAAACCAGGCAGTATCGGCGGCATTAATCTGATAAAAGTGGGAACAGATATTGTTCCTGCCGGTTATAAAAAAATTCCTAACACTGACCTGGTTGTCTGCGCCGCGATTAAGCCTGAACAAATTATTAGCGACATCCAGGAAAAAGTCAAACAAAATCTGCGTAAGATGCTGTATGACAATGGCCGCGGGTATATCTTCGTCAATGATATGTCATGCCGTTCCATCGTCCATCCTTTTAAATTAGAAATTGAAGGTACTGATTTTACCAATATCACGGACAGCAAAGGCAAAAAACATGTAGCTGCAATGGTTGAAATTTGCACTAGTCATAAGCAGGGGTATTTAACCTATTATTGGCCTAAACATGAAAAAAATTTGCAGAATCCGCCAATTGCGGAAAAGCTTTCTTATGTGCGGTTGTTTGAGCCATGGGGATGGATTGTTGGTTCGGGCGATTATGTTGACAATATCGCATATAAAACTGAAATGCGGGAACGTGAAGTGCGCCAGCAGGTTAATGAACTAATTACCAAAGTGCTGGTTAGCGCTGGCTTGATAACATTGGGAATGGTTTTATTCTCGATCGTTTTTGCCGCGACAATGACCGTACCAATGGTTAAATTGATTAAGGCGATGGAATCCAGCGATTTGGAGAATTTGTCCAAGTCAGCATTGCCAACGCTGGGCGGCAGTCTTGAAATTAAAAAGCTTGGACAGATTTTTAATAAAATGCTCTCATCCATACATGGCGGCATTGATAAAATGCGCGAAAACACCATCACCAAAGAAAAAATCGAAAGCGAAATGGAAATAGCCCGCAAAATTCAGCTTAGTTTGTTGCCGCAAACTTTCCCGAGTCCAACTAAAAATACAGAATTTAAAATTTTTGGACACATTAGCGCCGCCCGCAGTGTCGGCGGTGACTTGTATGATTTCTTTTATCTCGATGAACAGCATATTTGCTTCGCTGTCGGCGATGTATCCGGCAAAGGCGTTCCAGCAGCATTATTTATGACACTGACCAAAACGCTGCTCCGGGCTAAATCCAAGCCAACTTTGAGCGCCGGGAAAATTGTTACCGCAATGAATAAATTATTGTGTGAAAACAATGACATGTCAATGTTCGTCTCATTTTTCCTGGGAATCTTAAACTTGCAAACCGGAAAACTCAATTACTGTAACGCTGGTCATAATCTGCCGCATTTACTCCGCAAAGACCGCAAAGTTGAAACGATGCCGGTACGGCATGGCATACCGTTGGGTATTATGGATAACGAGCCATATTATGATGATAGTTTTACTTTGAAGTCTGGCGATTTGGTGTTGCTCTACACCGATGGCGTTGCCCGCGGGCAAAACTACCTGCATCAAATGTTCGGCGAAGTAAGAATGCAGCCGCTGCTGCGTCAACTGATCAATTTATCCCCGCAGGAGTGCGTGCAAAAACTTCATGCCGAAGTAATGGAATTCATCGGCAATACCGAACAGGATGACGATATCGCGATTTTGGCGTTACAATTTATCGGTACGCCGCATGGCTATAAAACGGTTCGAATGTCAAAAGATGATTTAGCCGCACAAAGCGGCAGCAATTTTAGCAATTAGCTCAATATTAAGGAATTTGCAATGATAAAACTCAGACTATTAATTCTGCCGCTGGTCATACTGTTATCAGGATGCTTTTTTGAAAAATACCGTGAAACCGCCATGTATGATTTTGCATCTCCGGTGCAGTATTGTCCTAACGGTATCATCGTGATTGTCAAAGAGTTTGACAGCACCGCCGGAGGCGGGATAAAAATGCGTTACCGTGCTGAAAATCAGCAGGTTTTAATCGATAGTTATAATAGCTGGATTGCCGCCCCCGAAGCAATGCTTACTAAATATTTCTCAACTGCATTTACTCAATCTGAACGTGATTTGCTCGCGGAGCCGTGTTTTATCCTTGCAGGAAATTTGAATACTTTTGATATTGACTTAGTTAAACAGCGTGTCGATATTGTGCTTACCTATCAGTTGACAGAACGCAAAAATGGTAAAGTAGCAGCATTTAAGGAAATTTCCGCATCAGTCCCGTTCGAAAATAACAACCCGCCGGATTTTGCCGCTGCCGCAACCCAGGCCGCAAAAATACTCGCTGATAAAATCCGGGTCGATTTAGTTAACCTTGCCAAAGCGGATAAAAAATAATTATGGCAGAACGGCAAAGCAGTGAATTATTCCTGCAAATCGGTGAAGCTATTTGTGCGATTTGCCGTGAGAGCCGTACCTTTTTTCGGTTCGGCCGTGAACTTGCCGCGGCAATCGCCGATGCAGCAAAAAAACCGCGCAAAGTTAAGTGGCAGATTGCCGCATATTATATGGATAAATCCGGTAGCGATGCGGTGCCAATTATTTCCCTGCTCGGGTTTCTCGTCGGTGTAATCCTCGCGTTTCAAGCTATCATCCAGTTATCACGTTATGGCGTCGAAAGTTATGTCGTAAATTTGGTCGGCAGCGTGATCGTTACTGAATTAGCGCCGCTGATTACCGCAATCGTTCTAGCCGGCCGCTCGGGTTCGGCATTCGCGGCAGAAATTGGCACAATGAAGGCCAATGAAGAGATTGATGCCATGATCACTTTGGGATTTGTCCCGGCACGCTATTTAATTATTCCAAAGGTATTAGCGCTGCTGGTTATTATGCCGTTTTTAACTATCTTTTCAGATATTTGCGGCATTATCGGCGGGATGATTATTGCCTGCTCTAAGTTGGATATTACTTATATCGAATATTACTCTAAAACACTTGATATCATCAAACCAGTGGATATTATTCAAGGATTGAGTAAAAGCGTTGTATTCGCTTTCATTGTGGCCGCTGTAGGTTGTATGAAAGGGATGGAAGCCGAACGCGATGCTCAAGGTGTCGGCAAAGCATCAACTTCAGCAGTGATATGTGCTATCTTTTTTATTATTCTTGCTGATGCGGTCATTACCTCGCTATTCAGTATGGCATGACAACAACCACTTTGCGGTTAGGCTCTTTTGCGTTTATTTGGCAGTAGCTTCATCACCCGATATTCATATCGGGTTTCCGTCGCCATCCCAAACTAATTCTCAAAATTGCTTATCTCCTGCCGCCGCGGCCGCCAGAGTAATGCCCGCCGCAGTTGTGCGGCATTGATGACACCCGCATTCCTGTTCCACCGGGATGATTCTGCAGCAGGTTATGCTTGTACGGATAAAACTTGCCATCATGCCATACCCCGTTCTGATGCACGTAGTGTGACGGGTAATAACGCCCGTTCCAGTATGTCCAATGATTATTCCAGTACCAGTTATGCCACCAGTTATACGGATAATAATGTCCATTCCAGCATACCCATTCAATTCCCGGAAGCG
>CAZITV010000016.1:0-28498 GCA_964542255.1 uncultured Victivallaceae bacterium | reverse complement strand
GGTATAATTTTTTTCAGAAGTAGCGTGGTTTACAGTATTTTCAGCCCTTAGGGCTACCCTGTGAATAACCCCCAGATTCATCTGGGGGAATAAGCATCCCGCCCAATTACCAACCACAGCGTGGTTGCCGACGATACCGTAGGAAACTCCTACAGAGTTGTTGCTCCTATGGATCTGCTACCCCTAGATGAATCTGGGGGTTATGCAAAGGTAACGCCAATGGCGTAATAAAACCCAAAAACCTACATCCCCTTTTTCCACGGATCAGGAAGTCTGAATTTACTTTGCCGCTGATATTTGAATTAGAGGTAACACCAAAATTTACTCATAACAAGGAAGAATATCAACGTGCGCAGATGGTATGGCTATTCTTGATACTTGGTTGGCGAGAGCTGTTTACTGATAAGCCCACAATCACCATAAAAAAGTGGCGTATAGTCAATTTGACTATAGCCACTTGAGATTGCAGTGCTGAAAACGCGGGATTATTTAATTTGTTCTCATCACTAATTTATACTTTGCGGCAAACGCTTTGCTGTAATCGGCAGGAATATCAAGTTTGCTAAAATCAGCTTTTTCGTTAAGCGTCGTGTATCCGGCGATGCTGAATTTTGCAGCTTTTTGTCCCAATGAACTGCTGGCGCCAATAACAAACACTTTTCTTTTTTCTGTCCACAATCTCATTTTTTCTGCATCTTTAGGCAAGGCGGCAGCGATCAAAATGAATTTAGCATCAGGCGCCTTACGGCAGGCAAGGTCAAAATCCTTGGCGCGCATTAAGTCATCATAACTCGGACAATCATCTTCTGTATATTTTGCCGCCAACTCTGGCTCAATGAGAATTGTGTCTATTACTGTATTTTTGCCCAGTTTTTCGGTTATTGCTTTAGTCAGTTCTACCAGGCGTGGTCCATCATCCTTTGCATTTGCAAAAATAGCTATCTTTTCATTCTGATAGTTAATTGCAATTTGTTCGGCAATCACGAAACCATGCGAGGCAAATAACCTGCTTTTAGCATCATTACTTAGCATTGTTGGCGGAGTTCTGCTGTATTCTAATAAAAATCCGCCTACACCAACCAGCAGCATTAATACTGCCACAGATAATAGTGGTATCGAAACCTTTTGCACGGTTTTATGACGGTTGTTCTGTACTAAAATTACTGTAAAAGCTGCAAGCGCAAGCATTATAAAAAATAATTTTAACATAATATTGTTCCTTTATAATTAGTGTTAAGTTAAAAATTCTTGCCAAGGAGCTTGGCAAGAATTTTATGGGTTATTTTAATGATTAATCGACTATGTCTGGTTCGTTAGGCTGAGAGTAGATTTTTTTACCCCACATAAATTTTACCGGGTCAAGTGTTTGCTCTATAGTCAGCGCTTCGGCATGACCGTCGGCAAAACCATAATTGGCACGGTCGTTATGACGGTCGTAACCAATATATGCTGCATGATGCTTGGCACCACCCGCAACCGCGGCTTTGAAGTCTGTAATGGTTAACTTCTTCGGAGCGGCACAAGCACCGGCTTCTCCTCCACCCCAGACAGCGCCGCCATCAGTAATGGCGTTAGTCGGGCGATGAGATTTTATGGCTTGACCACCGGCGCCAGAGGTGTCATCAATCAACGCCCCTACTTTGGTAAATTCCGTGAGCAGAATTTCAGAGGACGGAGCCTTGGCTTTAGACATTTTGACCAGCTGCATGCCGGCATTCAAAGCTTGAGTATTGAACTTGCGGCGCGGCAGAAAAATCGCATTTCCTGTATAGGCCATTATTTGAGCCTGAGCATCCAACAGAGGTTTAGAGGCGAACCAACCGCCGGCACCGCCCTGGACACCGTTATCGACGGTCATCGACGGACAAGCGAAAGATTTATCTACAAATGGAGACGCAGCAGTGGTTCTTTTGTTAATTGCCGCACTCCAATGAATATAACCCGCGCCACTGGTGTCACCAACTTTGTAAGTATAAGATGAAGGTAGCGTGCCATACTCGCCATCGTACACAATCAGTCCTAAGGCATGCTGTTTAACGTTACTCATACAGGAGATGGCTTGAGCGGTGCCACGCGCTTTGTTGAGTGCCGGGAGCAACATTCCTGCCAGAATAGCGATAATCGCAATTACCACCAACAATTCGATCAACGTGAATCCTCTAATAACATTTCTTGTTTTCATTTTGTATTCCTTTTTTGGTTTGTTTTGAAAACACTTTAGTTTTTCCCCGCCTTTTTGATTTGGCTGTATATTTAACGCGGGAACAGGTTAATTACAGCACTGTGTTGAGATAGCTTGTTACTTCCACTGAACGATACTACAGCGCGCACATCGTTCAGCCCTTTAGATGTTCTGCATCGTTCATCACTTGCACCTCCTGTTTTTTGAGTTGTCATTTTTAAATTTCTTTCTGTCTGTCTCACTGCGAATCTCTATGTTTGTTTGCTCACTTTTCGCAGGCTTTTTATATTCGCGGTTTATTGATTTTTTGCCGCTTTGATAATCAATTTACTTGGTATTTTTCAGCTTGCAACAAGGTTAATTGTTTCCTAACTTAAAGCGAACTATGCTAACACCTGCCTAATGATTTTATAACAATTATACTGTGCCATAGCACAGGAGCAGAGGTCGCAGCGTATTGACTCAAAATAGCCTCTGTTGGTGCGGTGCAGATATAGGTTACTGCCATTGCGATTAAGTCTCATTGCTTGTATTCTGAGCTAATTTCAAAACTCTTTCGTGACTTTTGCGTCTTTTTTGAGTTTTGGGCGACTTAAGCTCATCTTGCGTAACGCTGCTACGCTAGATTTCGCTTAAAATCGTCAAAATCTTCAAAAAATCCTGCAAAACATCAATTCAAAATAGTTTTGCAATTACCTCTTCTGAATGAAAACATACAGATGCGCGCTGGTATTATGGCTTGTCTGTTTGAAAATGACCGAAAATGAGAAGCAGAGACTGGGAATGTGAATTGCTTTGACCCTAGAGAAAGTAAGATTAGCCCTCAATAGAATATCAACTTCCTCCAGATGAATGTGGGCGAAAATATCAGTTAAGTTTGCGATAGTAATTTTGAGCGATGAAGTCATTGTCAAAATGAGCTCAGAATATGCACAAACGTCATTAGCGTTTTAAATGTTTTTTGAGCTTAATCTGCCATTTTCTGCTAAAAAGTCCAATATTTTAAAAGTATTTATTAACAATTAGATTACACCGGTGAATCAATTGAATAATCCTTTAAAAGATGTATGTTATACTAATACGCGAAGAAGTTATAGGCAGTAACGTTTTGGGATTATCCAGATGCGGCTGAAATCAGCGATTGTGCATTGACAGTTTTTATTATTATGCGCAGTCCGCCGTTTTGGATGAAGAGTTCACGTGCTGTTTTCAAAACAACTTTGAAACAGATTCTAAATTAATTATAAGTGTTATTACTGACCGGGAGCTGGATTAAAATATGAGTTTTGCCTGTGGTTTTGTCGGATTGCCGAATGTCGGCAAGTCAACGCTGTTTAACGCGCTCAGCAAGGGCAGTGCGGCGGCAGCAAATTTTCCATTTTGTACTATTGAGCCGAATACCGGTATTGTCGCAGTACCGGATGAGCGTCTCCAGGTGTTGTCTAAACTTGAGCGTTCCGGCAGAATTGTACCGTCAACGCTTAAATTTATTGATATTGCCGGATTAGTTAAAGGGGCAAGTCAGGGACAAGGTTTGGGTAACCAGTTTCTCGGCCATATCCGCAATGTTGACGCTATCGCCCATGTTGTCCGCATCTTTCAGGACCCAGATGTAATTCATGTTGATGGCGATGTTGACCCCGCTCGCGACCTGGAAGTAATTATGACCGAATTGATGCTCGCTGATCTCGACTTAATCGAAAAACGGCTGGAAAAATCCAAAAAACTGATGCGCGCCGGTGATGCCGAGACGAAAGCCGAACTCGAATTAGGTGCACGCTTCGCCGCAGAACTTGGCGAAGGCAAAGTACCCAATGTTGACCGTAATGACCCAAAACAGGTGGCGGCTGCCCGTAATTTTGGCTTAATTACTTTAATGCCGGCTTTCATTTGCGCCAACGTTGATGAGGCCACTTTTCGTTCCTTTGGAGAGGATGCTGTTTCCAAAAGTCTTATCGCATATGCGGCTGAACATAAGCTGGAAGTTGTTCCTGTCTGTGCTAAACTGGAAGAAGAGTTAGCACAGCTTGATGAAGCTGAAGCAAAATTGTTTCTTGACGATCTCGGCATCAAGGAAAACGGATTGGCCAGAGTTATACATACCGGTTACAGGCTATTGGATTACATTACTTTTTTTACTGCCGGCGAAATGGAAGCCCGCGCCTGGACAGTGGCCGCCGGAACTCCTGCACCACAAGCCTCCGGAAAAATCCATACCGATATGTGCCGCGGGTTCATCCGTATGGAAGTCGTTTCATATCAGGACATGGTCACTTACGGTGGTTGGAGCAAAGCACAGACGGCAGGTAAACTGCGTATTGAGGGCAAAGAGTACATTGTTCAGGATGGCGATGTCATTCACGTGCGTTTTTCGGTTTAAACAACCCGGCACTGATATTATTGCCAGTTTCTGCAGACGGCAATCCCGGGGTTGCGCTAAGAAACTTGATTGGAACTTGATCACCATTGACGCTGAGTCCAGCGTTACAATTTAATGATGAATCTCAGCCGGTTTGCACACCGTATTTATTTTGAAAGATTTTAGGGCATGGCTTCAGAGAAAAAAAATATTCTGCGTAATTCTTCCAGTGTTGCCGCAGCTACGCTTACCAGCCGTGTTTTGGGATTATGGCGTGAAATTCTTGAAGCCTCTGTTCTCGGCGGCGGTGCCATTGCTACGGCATGGCAACTGGCTTTTATGCTGCCTAATCTATTTCGCCGTATCCTTGGCGAAGGAGCGCTCGGAACAGCATTAGTTCCGATGATCTCACATATTGTTGAGCTGCGCGGCAAAGATGATGCCCGCAGACAACTTGCCGCCGTGTTTGCCTGGCTGGGATTGCTCTTAATCTTTATCAGTATTTTTGTTTCAGCCATTGCCTTATTGCTAAAAATTTGGATTAAAGATGAAGGCGGTGTGTGGGCGCTTAATCTTACCCCGGTGATTATGCCTTATGCATTCTTTATTTGCCTAATTGGCATTGCCGGTTCGATCATGAACACACTCAAAGTATTCGTTATTCCGGCCTTTGGCGCACTGCTGCTTAATATTTTTTTAATAGCCTGCTTATTGTTTATTTGCCCTGGAATGAGTGATATCCCGCGGATGTTTGACTGGATGGCATACGCAGTGCTGCTTTCCGGATTGATTCAGCTGATAATGTTAATGGGACTGATGTATTATCATGATATTTTCCCCAGTTTCACGTGGGCGAATATCAAGAATATTGACATTCTGTCTGAATTGTGCAGGTTGACGCTGCCGGCACTGTTCGGTGCATCCGTTATTCAAATTAGCTTTATGCTTGACCGTGCGATGGCATATAGTTTAGGCCCTCAGGCTGTTCCCGCACTCAATTACAGTGACAGAGTCATCTATTTGCCGATAGGAATTTTTGCCGTTTCATTTGGTGCGGTATTGCTGGCAAGTCTGTCTAAATCTGTAGCAAAGGGCAATACTGCAGAATTTATTTCGGCGCTTAATCTTGGTCTGCGTCACGTGCTTTTCCTCTGTGTGCCGGTTGCGGTTTTCTTTGTGGTGTTCCGTGAACAGATATTGCGCGTGCTGTTTCTCCGCGGCAATTTCACTGAAAGCGATTTGCAGGCCGCCGCCTGGGCGATGCTATTCTTTGGTCTAGGTATTCCGGCGTTTTGTTCCATTAAAATTGTTCTTGCCGGGTTTTATTCCCGCAAGAATATGAAGACGCCAGTTAAAGTTTCTGCCGGTTGCATTGGATTGAATCTAATACTAAATCTGATTTTGATGTTTCCACTGCAGCAAGGCGGATTAGCGCTGGCCACAGTGATTTCATCAATCACTAACAACTGTATCCTGCTTTACATCCTCCGCCGCGATTTGAATTGCGGCTTGGGTATCCGCCAAGTGGTTTACACCTTAGTACGTTCAATTATTGCGGCAGTCGTACCGACCGCAGTCTTGTTTTTGTTTTATCGTGATTTATTAGGTATACCGGCATTGCATTGGGGAATACCGGACTTGGTGCCTTTGGCAGTTTGCGGTGCTGCATTTTGGCTCGCTTACGCGCTTATCTCATGGCTGATCCGTTCGAAGGAGTTGCCGGAATTGATTTCAATGTTTCAACGTAACTGATTTCGGCTTCAACTTTTGCTATGGACTTTGCCAAATATCTGCATGACCTGCTGGAGGTCGCTCCAAACATCTTTTTTGGCACTTGGATTCCGCAGCAGATAAGCCGGATGATAGGTTGGCATAACTTTGATGCCGTAATAGTCCTGCCAGTTACCGCGCTCCCGTGAGATGCCCTCTTTTTTCATGATATAGCGCAGCGCTACGGCTCCGAGCAGTACAATAACTTTGGGATTAATCAGTCGTATCTGTTGTTCTAAATATGGCAGGCATTGATTTGCCTCTTCAGGATCCGGGACGCGGTTTCCAGGCGGACGGCATTTTACTACATTAGCAATAAAAACTTCAGCACGCGAAAACTGCATGGATACAATCATCTTGTCAAGCAACTGTCCAGCATCGCCAACAAATGGTCGTCCCTGACGATCTTCTTCCTGTCCTGGCCCTTCGCCGATAAACATCAGGCCGGCATGTGGATCGCCTTCGCCAAATACTACTGAACTGCGCTGTTTATGCAGACGGCAAAGATGACAATTAGCAGTAATAGCTCTCAGCTCCTCTAAGTTAACATTGGCAACATCGACCTGCTGCAGCGGCGGCGCGGCGCGGTGGTGAACATCACTGCTCATGCCGGATTGTGCCGGCGCAATGCTGCGCTGGGACATAAACTCATTTAAGATTTCTGGTTTGACGGATGTCTTTTTATTTTTTTCCTGCAAAGTGTTCATGCATTCGATGATATCGTCAAACAAACATTTTTTTGTCATTATTATCCTCTCTGCCACAGCGGTTTCTGGCAAAGTTTAAAAATTACGCTAAATTATCCATTGGGCGAAATGCCGTTACCGCCAAGAATGCCGGCGGCATTACTATAATTCCTCAGCGGCTAAAATTAAACAGGATTTTATTTTAAGATGAAAAAAATATTGATATGGAGTATTACGCTGGCACTTTTGCCGGCAGTGGTCAATGCACAAGATATCGGGGCCGGCGGAAAGACACTAATCGAATTCTGGCACGAAGTCTATGATACCGCGGCCGCCTGGTTTGAAAGTGAAAAATTTAACCTGCTGGTATTTTGTTTGGGTTTTGTTCTGACCCTGGTGGCGGTCGCCGCGGTTAATTTACTGTTTCGCAGGGTTATTGTGCAGAAGCTGGCAAAAAAGACTACCACACAAGTTGACGATATTATTTGCGATGCACTGAACCGTCCGATAAATCTGGCGGTTTTTATCAGCGGCATTTATCTTAGTGCCATGCCTATACTGCAATCTATGAAGGCAGAAGCTTTCGACAGCGCGTTCCGGATATTTCTCGCCGCCTTGACCGGCACCTTTGCCTGGGCGGCATATCGGATGATCAATGTACTCGATTATCTAATGAAAGAGCTGGCCGCGCGATCAGATAATAATCTTGATGATATGATGGTTAATCTTGTCCGTAAAGCGCTGAAGATAATCGTCGCCTCGGTAGCCGTGCTGTTTATCGGTCAAAGTATTCTCGGCATTAACATCACAACTCTGCTTGCCGGTGCCGGTGTCTGCGGTTTAGCTGTAGCTTTTGCCGCCAAGGAAACTATTGCTAATTTTTTTGGCTCTGTCATGATTATCCTGGACAAACCATTTTCTGTCGGACAGCTGGTCAAATCCGGAGATATAGACGGCATTGTTGAAAGCGTCGGTTTCCGCAGTACGCGAATCCGCACTCATCAAGGACACCTGCTGTCAGTTCCGAACAGCAAAATGGCCGATAGCGTTATCGAAAACATCAGCGACCGGCCAAATATTAAATGTGTTTTCAATCTTCCGCTGGTATATGATACCGCGCCTGAAAAAATTGAACGCGCGGTTGCCATTCTGCACGAAGTATTTGACGGATTCTCGGGATTTAATCCGGAACAGCCGCCGGTAATCTGTTTTGATTCAATCAAGGAATGGTGTATGAATATCAATATTGCGGTTTGGTATCAAACTACGGATTGGAATCTCTCCAGAACCTGGCTGCAGGCTCATAATCTCGAAATTCTGCGCCGGTTTAATAACGAAGGCATCAAGCTCGCGGTACTTCCGAATTCACCGGGATTAAGTACCGGCAAAAAATAGCAGCTATTTCTTCTGCCAGGCATCACCGGGTTCCATTGATTTTAACGGTGCTCCGCTGTCAAGCCATTTTTTGGCTTCATCATTACCGCACAGCCAGGCATCCCAAAATGCGGTGCTTATCGCCTTAATTACCAGGTGGTGATTGGGATTGCGCGGCATTTTATCTCCGGGCAAACTGCTGTCGGCAAACGCGGAATGTTCCGCCTTGTCGAGAACCAATTCATATTTTCCACCCGGGGGCAGCGCCGGGAAAACGGCAAGTCTGGATTTAGCGTCAGCATCGGTAATTATAGAGGTGTCATGCGTTCCGGTTATCAACAACCACGGTATTGCCACCTGCCCAAAAGACTGTTCCGGAGTTCCACCTTTGCGCGGGCAGTTTGGACTTAACGCCATTGCCGCTTTAATTCTATTATCCGTCAAGCTAAGTTGTCCGCGCATAAAACGTTGACCGCCGACTGCCTGGGTTGTGGACGCGCCGAATGAGTGTCCAGACATCCCAATCCTATCTAAATTCATTCGGCCAAAGAGTGGATGTTCAGGGGTTTTATTCCAAATAGCTAATTGATCAATGACCGAGGCGACATCTTTCACGCGCAGCATGAAATTCTCATAATTCGCTGCCTGCCGCATTGCTTTTAACCGCTCGGCACGCGGTATATTTGCCCATACCGAGGTGTCGCTGCCGGGATGCTGCAGGCAAACTACCACGTAACCACGTGCCGCCCAGTGATTATTCAAATATAAATTTCCATCCCGTGAACCGCCCAAGCCGTGACTGAACAGTATTACCGGACTGGCAATTGATAATTCAGGGAAATATATTTTAACAGGAACTGTTCTCTGCCGGTTGGTGTCGGTGATATCAAAATTTAAAACTTGGATAGTTGCCGCTGAAGAGTGCAGCGGATTATACGTGCTGTCTGAAGCAGCAATCGTCACAGCCTGAGTCAAAAAGAGTGTGACGGCAAATAATATTAACAAAATAGAGCGCATCATTACTATATATCCTGACTGCTAATTTTTGGTTTTGCCTCGCGTACCCTTGCCGCCGCATTCCTTGCACATTTTAGTCTTTGTAACCGGATTAGCGCTGCCGACAACTTCGGTAATATAACCAGTGCCTTTGCATTTGTCACATTTTACATCACGCCATTGCGGCGCCGGTTTGCTCCAGTCATGCGAAGGCGCCTGGTCCGTCAGAACATAATCTTCATTCGGATCATTACGACCTGCAGTTGAATCAGAAGATGAATTATCACGCTTAATGCTTTTACTGTTTTGCTCATAATTACGGCGTTTTTCGTCCGCTGCATTTTTCCGCTTTTGCGAATCGGTATCTGCCGGACAGAGTACACCAGACAGAATAATCAGTACAATAATTTGCCTCCGCAGCATTTTATACCTCCTAATACTGAGTAGCAATCTAAAAGTTAGCAAAGCCGAGGGAATTTTGAGAATTAGTTGGAAATGGCGCCAGAAGCCCGATATGAATATCAGGTGATGAAGCTACTGCCCAATAAACTCCAAAGAACCTTGTCCCTCTCCTGCGGATTGCATTCTTTCGACTTTGGATTCGTACACTTCAAGTTCCTTCGATACCCCCGGTATCGGCGGACTTTCAGAATACCAGCCAAACTCAAAAGCCGAGCAATCTTTACTATCTTTTAGAATGTTACTCTGTATAATTTCCAACGTAAAACATCAAAATTTAGCGTACACTTTCGTTTTAATAAGTCAAATTGGTTACCGAATTTTTATCGTTTTTAATTTGAAAATATTAAATTTTAAAATATTGTAATACTGGTTTTATTTAACAACGAGGGCATGGCGATGCATATGGCAGACGCGCTGATTTCTCCGGCTGTTGGTCTGGGTACGTGGGTAGCGGCCGCGGGAATAGCTGGATATTCGATTAAAAAGGTGCAGCACCTGGATGACCACAAGATTCCGCTGATGGGAGTCATGGGGGCATTTATTTTTACTGCGCAAATGATTAATTTTGCTATCCCTGGTACTGGTTCAAGCGGACATTTAGGCGGTGGTCTGTTATTGGCGGTTATGCTTGGTCCTTATGCCGGTTTTTTGACATTAACGACGGTATTATTCATTCAGTCTTTATGTTTTGCTGACGGTGGCTTGCTGGCGTTAGGGTGCAATATTTTAAATTTGGGTTTTTTTCCGTGTTTTGTGGTATATCCACTGATTTACCGGTTGATTACGCGGGGCGGGCCGTCAAATGCGCGGGTGCTGTGGGGGACATTGCTGGCGGCGGTATTGGGACTGCAACTGGGGGCGTTCAGTGTTGCGGTGGAGACATTTATATCCGGCAGGACTGAGTTGCCGTTCAGTACGTTCATTATGCTGCTGCTGCCCATTCATTTGGCAATTGGTGTTGTTGAGGGTTTGGTCACCGCATCAATCATCTTATTCATTCGTAAAGTTCGTCCGGAAATTATTGCATGCCCGCAAATTGTTCCGGCATCGAATCCGCTCTCGTTAAAAGTGCTGTTAGAATTTTTTATAATAGCGGCGATCTTGATTGCCGGATTTTTATCCTGGTTCGCGTCGTCGCTGCCGGATGGGCTGGAGTGGTCTATTGCTAAGACATCAGGCCAGGAAGAGTTGCAGCCACCGCAGGGGATGCATACTGTGTTTACAAAAATTCAACAAAAAACTGCATTATTGCCAGATTATAAATTTACCGGCAGTGAGGATAACCATGAGTCAACTCCATCTGCGAAAACGACAATTGTTGACGGTGATGCCAGTTTTGCAGGACTGCTCGGCGGGACCCTCACGCTTTTGCTAACACTCGCCATCGGAATGACAATATTGTGGATGAAAAAACGGTTCAAAATAAAACAACTAAAGTCGGCGGCAAACGCCGCAAGTCAGCAATAGAGGTATCAGCTAATTATGCGAACACTGGCTGAATCACTTAATAACATCCGTCTGCTCGATGAACTTTCAGCACAAAATACACCGGTTAACCGTCTGCATCCGCTGGCAAAACTGCTGACAACGTTGATGTTTCTGATTGTCACCGTCTCTTATGGCAAGTATGACTTTAGCGCTATGCTGCCATTGACAGTTTTCCCCATGGCGTTATTAATTGCCGGTGAAATTCCGTTAATGCCGCTCTTGCGCCGGTTACTGCTGCTTTCGCCCTTAGCCATTGGTCTGGGTATTTTTAACCCGTGTTTTGACCATGCGCCGATGGTAACAATTTTCGGGTTGGAAATTTCCGGCGGCTGGATGTCGTTTGCGGTAATTCTGCTCAAATTTATTTTAACGGTAACAGCGGCGTTAATTTTGATTGCCTCAACCGGTATGACCGGCATTGCCGCAGCGTTGCGAATGCTGCGGGTGCCGCGTATTTTTGTAATGCAGCTATTGCTTACTTACCGCTACATTGCCCTGCTGCTGGACGAGACTGCCAGGGTAAGTCTGGCATATTCACTGCGCTCACCGTTTCAACGCGGCGTGCATTACCGCGCGTGGGGTTCGCTGGCAGGTCAGCTGTTAATTAAAACTCACCTGCGGGCTCAGCGGGTTTATGATTCAATGTTATGCCGGGGTTTTTGTGGCGAATACCATACCGGTGCCGCGAAACCTTTTTCCAGGTATGATTTGGGTTTTATATTTAGCTTTACGCTATTTTTTTTATTGGCGCGTTTTGTTAATTTATCGTTACTCTTGGGAGAATTATTCAAATGAGTCATCATATTGTTGAAGCAAACAATCTCTGTTACACCTATCCTGACGGCAAACAGGCACTAAATAATATCTCTTTTAAAATCACTCACGGCGAATCTGTCGGAATTATCGGTTTGAACGGCGCAGGAAAATCCACACTTTTGATGCAGATGAACGGCACGCTGCTCCCTACCAGCGGCGAAATCAGTATCGGCGAAGTCCGTGTCCAAAAAAACTCGCTGCCAATCATCCGGCAGCACGTTGGATTCATCTTTCAAAATTCCGATGACCAATTATTTATGTCCACAGTTTATGATGATGTTGCTTTTGGACCGCGCAATTATAACCTCCCTGAAGAGGAAGTCGAATCCAGGGTGAATAACGCACTGGAAACTGTTGGAATATCTCACTTGCGCGGGCGGCCCCCTTACCGTTTGTCTGAAGGTGAAAAACGTGCCGCCGCCATAGCGGCAGTGCTGGCGATGTCACCAGATATTCTGGTAATGGATGAACCATCGTCATCGCTTGATCCAAGCTCACGCCGCCGTTTAATCAAGCTGCTGCACTCGTTCACCCACACCCGCATTATCGCTTCACATGACCTGGATATGATTTTGGAAATTTGCCCGCGCACAATCGTTATAAAAAATGGCGGAATTATCGCTGACGATACTACCGCTGCCATTTTTAGCAATGATGAATTGTTGGCGCTGAGCGGATTGGAAAAACCATTCTCTATGCAGCAGTGCCCTGTCTGTGCCGGCAAAAAAAACAGTCAATAAGGCGCCAATAGTTATTTTCTGCTCACTTGATAGATATTGTGATAGCCGCATTCAGCCGCCAGCGATAACTTGTATTGCGGAAATTTAGCGGTGAATTGGGCCGTCTCGCTGTCTGTATTGCTGCTCCAGAAAATCGCCCAGTCAAGTTGTTGCTCTGAAGCAACCTTCCCGCGCGGATTGTCGAAATACCAGGTTTTTTCAGCTATTCCGGCAAGGTTGCCGTACAAACAAAGCGGATAAGGATCAGCCATAAAGCTGAGGTAAGTGTTGCCTGGTGCTGTGGAATTACTGAGCTGCTGCAGTTTTTTAATTGTGTCAGCAGGATTGTAGGAGGCGCGAACATAGTAGGGACTAAAATAATCATCCAGGGCTTGTCCTTCCACAATTTTTGCAGAAAGCCATTCAGCGCTTGATGTCTGTATTATTCCCCAGCCTAGCAACAATGAAATTACGGCAATCCGCCATGGCTTAGCGGTAAAACGATTACGCTTCAATCTGAGCAGTGCTGTCGTATGCATTACCCCGCGGCACAGCAGAAATAACCACACCGGCAGCAGCGGAATAAAAACCCGCGGAAACGGCGCCGGTATCCGCGATAAAAAAAATGGTATTGGCAAGGCAATAATGACCACAACCAAAAATATCTGCGCATAACCGTAATTGCGGCGCAGCAAACGCGGCAGCAGCCAGACTACCGGCAGCAGCAGCGGCAAAACTGCAATAAACGCGGCGGAATAGAGCGTGAACATTGCTGCATAAGGATTATTCCAGCCCTCTTTTAACGCTGAAGCGGCGAGCAGGCGCTGTAGAATCGGTAGATAAAATAAGAGCGCCGCGGCCGGCGGAATCAGCGCCAGCGGCAGCCAGTACAATAACCCTCTGCGGCTAAACGGCAGCGGCACACATAAAAGCGCGACTGCACCCAATGCAATAATTGATGTTGGCATAACTCCTACCGCGAGCCAGCACACGAGAAAATATCCGGACAGACACATCCAGCGCCGTTCAGCAGTCCAGTTTTTGGCTAATTCAATGCTTATTACAATCAGCAGGAATGCCAGCATATAACCGCGGATAGCCACTGCGTAAACCGCAAATGCCGGACACACTATCAGGCATACTGCGCTAAGCACCGCCGCGCCGGTTCCAAAGCGTTTGCGCCAGCGGGTATAAATCAGGATCACGGTAATTACCGCGAGCAGCAGCGACAGCAGCCGTAAAAACAGGTCAAAGGCAATTTCCGGTGAATAGAGCTTAAACCATAGCTTGAGCAATATGGTATAGACGATATGGTTGTTGGGGATAATATACGCGTGGTAAATATCGGCAATAGACGGCAAAAACATAAAGTTGGTGATTGTAACAGCTTCATCGAACCACAACTGCCGAAATAGTCCATTTTGAGTCACAAACAGCACCAGACAAATTAACGCGGCAGCAATGAGCAGATGATGTTTACGACTGTTGTTGCATTCGTGCATATCGTGCAGTTCCGTAAAATATTATTTGGGTAAATTGAGCAGCATTCTCATTAACTGGTCACCACGCATCAATCCGAGGGAACCGGAGCACGAGGCTATTTCTGAATAGTGATGTATGTTATCAGATTTGATGCCGGGGCCGCATATCGCCAGCGGCACCGGGTCAACGGTATGCTGCCGTAATTCAATTGGCACCGGATGGTCAGGCAGCAGCGCAAACCGTATCGGTTGGCCCGCCAGCGCCTTTAGTACCGGAGCAATAATTTTTGCATCAAAATCTGCGATGGCCTGCATCTTTAACTCTAAATCGCCCATATGTGAGCATTCATCTATCGCCTCCACGTGCAAATAGACAAAATCGTGAGTCTGGATGGCATCTATTGCCGCCTGGGCTTTGCCGGCATAATTGGTGTCAATATAACCGGTCGCACCGGGAACGTCTATAACTGTCATGCCCGCGCACTTGCCAAGCCCTTTGATAACATCAACAGCGCTGATGATTGCGCCAGTGCATCCGGAATAACGTTCACTAAATGAACTAATTGCCGGCTTTTTACCGGGGCTCCACGGCCAAATATGCGTTGCCGGCAGACTTTTACCTTGATTGAGCGGATGCTGCGCGAGAAACTTGCTTACTTGCGCTGATAAATCATCTAAAAATGCAATAGTATGCAGCGCACGGTTATCGCCGTGCTGCCTCGGCACTAGCCGTAATTCATCAATGTGTATGCCTTGTGATGAGTCAGGCTTGGCGTAGTCAATCGCGGCGGAGAATTCATCACCGTGCAGCACCAGTAAGTTACGATAACTCACGCCCGGATAAAAGCTTATCCGGCTGCTGTTGAACTCACGCTGTAAATCCCGCATAATTCTGCTCGAAACTTCGTTTTCAATGTGACCAGCGGAATAATCCAGCAAGATTCCTTCCGGCGATACCGTTACCAAATTACAGCGCCACGCAATGTCGCCGTGCGCTAGATTAATGTTTTGACTGATAGCCTCAATAGGACCACGTCCGGGATAATTCTCTTCAGGATAAAAACCCAATACTGACATATTGGCCACGTCAGATGAGGTCGGCAATCCCGGCGGTAAGGTCAGAAATGTTCCGTTTGCGCCTGCCGCCGCGATACTGTCCATCGCCGGGGTCGGCACAAATTCCAGCGGAGTCTTTCCGCCAAGTCGCGCCAGTGGCATATCCGCCATACCGTCAGCTAAAAATATCAACCCTTTCATCTGCTCTGCATCCCATTTTATCGAAAATAAATCCGCTTATTATTATCGTAGTAGTTAATACTGAGCAGCAATCTAAAAGTTAGCAAAGGCGAGGCAGATTTTGAGAATTAGTTTGGTAATGGCGCCAGAAGCCCGGTATCGGCGGACTTTCAGAATACAAACCAAACTCAAAATCTGTGCAATCTTTACTATCTGAGCTAATTTCAAAACTCTTCCGAGATTTTTGCGTCTTTTTCGAGTTTGGGCGACTTAAGCTCATCTTGCGCAGCACTGCTACGCTAGATTTCGCTTATAATCGTCAAAATCTTCCAAAAATCCTGCAAAACATCAATTCAAAATAGTTTTGCAATTACCTCATCTTTTAGATTGCTGCTCAGTATAAAATATCTGTTCCCTAAAAATACAGCAGTTTTGGGCATAAATCAATCTCAAGCAAGACGAAAACTAAGATAATTAAGCGTCTAAACCGCATAATTACTCTCCAAACCATCGCAAATTCAGCCGATTTTAATCAATTTTTCACCGTAACAAGCGCTTTGCAATAAAAAAACGAAAAAAAAACGAAAAAAATTTATAAATCATAAGATGCTTATTAGTAACAATATACGAATATTTCAAGCACATTCTTACAGGAATTATGTAAAAAAAATGAGTTTTTCGATTTGTCAATTAAATAAAGATGATTATATTGTTATTCCAGTTCCCTAAACCCCATAAAACCCGTAGGAGGGCAACATGGATCACAGTTTCTACGATGTGAAGAACAAGAAGAAAGTCAAAGCCGCCGTAACCGGAAAGACCGCCTATGGCAAAAAAGGCAATGAACGCTATGCGTTTAAAGCCGTAACCAAAGATGGCCGTAACCTCACCGCTTTCGTTAGCAAAGATGTTTATGCTAAGGCTGACGTCGCTGTGATTAAGGCTGCCAAGAAGTAATCTTCTTACTCGGTCTGAGTACTCCCGCTCCTCACGGTGCGGGGGTATTTTTTTTTCAGCAATGCGATTTTAAATGTTTAAAGGTTAATATATAATGTGCACAAAATGCGGTTGCGGCAGCAGGCATACATCTGGCATTCACCAGCATCAACATGCTGACGGCACACTCTATTTTCATGCCGACCACGCCGAAGCTCATGCCGGTGCACATCATCACGATGATAACTCACGCTCAAGCATAGTCAATTTAGAGTTAAATATTTTAGCTGAAAATGAACGCTTTGCGATGACCAACCGACAGCTACTGCAGCAGCACGGAATTTTTACTATCAATCTGATCTCATCTCCGGGCTCAGGAAAAACCGCACTGCTGGAACGTACTTTGGCGGCGCTTAACGGGAAAATTTCCTGCGCTGTGATCGTCGGTGACCAGCGTGGCGATGCCGACGCGAAAAGAATGCTGGGTAAAGGCGCTCCAGTGACTCAAATCGAAACCGGTGACGCCTGTCATTTGAACGCAAAACAAGTTGGCGAAGCTATCGCCGCGACAATTCAACCTGAAACACAACTTCTCTTCATCGAAAATGTCGGCAATCTGGTCTGTCCCGCGTCATTTGACCTTGGCGAAGACCTCAAAATTGCGGTTCTCTCCGCCCCTGAAGGTGAAGATAAACCGATTAAGTATCCAACCCTGTTCAATCGTGCTCAAGTAGTGATTATCAGCAAAATTGATCTTTGCCCCTATTTGGATTGGGATATTGAGCGCTGCCGCGGCTACCTTCGCCAAGTCAATCCTGAAGCGCAGTTATTTGAGCTGAGCAGTCGTACCGGCGCAGGATTCGAACTCTGGATTAATTATCTCAAACAGCTCAACTCAAACAAAGCATAATCGCAGAAATTACTGGTTGGGTATCAGCATATTTTATTGCCGGTTACTTTTTGGTTTAGTATTTTAACAATAGTTTGAGCTAATATGTTGCCGATGCCAGGTACTTTGGTGCAGATATCTCCGGCTGAGGCCTGCCGCAATGCACGGACTGAACCGAAATTTTCCAGAAGCAGTTTTTTTCTGGTTTCGCCGATGCCGGGAATCTCGTCCAGCAGGGATTCACTGATGCGGCGGTTGCGCAGTTGCCGGTGGTAGTTTACTGCAAACCGGTGTGCTTCATCGCGTACCGCCTGCAATAATTTTAATGCCGGGCGGAAACGCTCCAGCACCAGCGGGTCTGAACAATCAGGCAGATAAATCTCTTCATTCTTTTTCGCCAAACCAATAATTGCTGCAGGTGGATAGGATATCTCATTTAGCGCGCTGATTGCCGCACTTAATTGTCCTTTGCCGCCGTCCACCATAATTAAATCCGGAAGGGATTGCTGTTCCTGCAGTTTCCGGGAGAAATGACGAAGAAACATTTCCCGCATCATCGCAAAGTCATCGCTTTGATGCACGGTTTTGATGCGGAAACGGCGGTATTTCGCACGGTCTGCTTTCCCGTCAATAAAGCAGACCATACTGCCAACCGCCATCGTGCCGCCAAGATTGGAGATATCAAAACCCTCAATACGCTCCGGCAGCCGGTCAGTGCCTAATGCCAGCGCCAAGTCGTTTAATGCTTCATCACCGGCAGCCGATTTTAGTGAAGCATTGATGAAGCGGCGGGTACTAATGCCGAATATTGCCTGCAAATTCGCCATAACATCGCGAAATGATGCCGCCTGTTCAAATTTCCGCGCCGCGGCCAATTCCTGCATTTGCTGCCGTAATTCATCGAGCAAAGGGTTGATGCTGCCGCCTAACACCTGCTGCATCCGTTCAACCTGCTTGCGGTACTCCTCAGAAGTAACTTTGCCGAGGCACGGTTCAGTGCAATGTTTATGGTAGAGGCAGTGTTTGCGGTCGTTGGCATCTGGCACCGGGGTGCGGCAGGAACGAAGTTTAAAATAGACCGATAGGAATTCTATAGTTGCTTTTAGTGCATAGCCGTGCGGGAATGGTCCGAAGTAACGGCAGCCGTCATCTTTACGCAGTCGTGCCAGTTCCAAGCGCGGGAAAGGTGCGTTGAGATTGATTTTTACCTGCAGGAAACGTTTATCATCGCGCATCAATACGTTGTAATGAGGGGCATATTGTTTGATGAGTTGCGACTCCAGCAGCAGCGATTCATCTTCATTCTTGACGGATTGATATTCCCAGCTGGCGATACTATTGATTAACGAGCGTAATTTAGGTTCAGCACGGATTTGTTTGGAAGGTTGGAAATATGAGCTGAGCCGTTTTCGTAAATTCGCCGCCTTGCCGACATAAATGACCGTGCCAAAGCGGTCGCGAAATATGTAAACACCCGGCAATGCGGGAATTTCACCCGGATGGAAGGCGATATTACCCTGCATATCCTCCTCCTGGTAACCTTTGCTCAATGATGTGAAAATAGTTGCAGATATAGATTTGTCAGCCATTCACCGAAAAACATCCACAGCAGTGTTCCGGTTGCCAGATATGGACCAAACGGAATGGCCGTTTTTAAGCTGCCGCGGCGCAATATGACCATGCCTATTCCGGTCAAGGCGCCGGCGATGGAACCGAACAGGAGCGTAGCGAATGCGCACGGAATGCCCAGACATGCGCCGACCGCGGCGATATATTTGACATCACCCCAGCCCAGCACCTCAACTTTAAAAACCATTTTTCCAATCATGGCGAATAGCGCCATGAATGTGCCGCTGATAATCATACTCAAGACCGCGGCGATGCCGGCGGTAGTCCAATGCGGAGCATGCCAGGTCTCGGGAAAAATTAGTGCCGCTGCGATTCCGAGCACCATTGCCGGATAGGTGGTTTTGTCTGGTATAATACAATGTTCGTAATCAATAAAAACAGTGGTAATGATTAGCATGGCCATTCCCAAATAAACTGGGAATATCCCCACCGGCTGAGAATTATCAATTACTTTGTAGAATAGTGCGAAGAAGAGGATTCCAGTTAGTAATTCAACAAAAAAATAACGAAATGTAATGGGCGACCTGCAGGCACTGCATTTACCGCGCAGTACCAGCCAGCTTACCAGCGGCAGGTTTTCATACCAGGCAATGTCGTGATTGCAGTGCGGACAATGGGACGGGGCGGTAACTACGGATTCCCCGCGCGGCATCCGCCAAATACAAACATTTAAAAAACTGCCGATGCAGCATCCTAAGACGAATGCGGCAATAGACCAGAAAATATACAAATCCGGACAATATGGCGATATATTCATTTATTTCTCTCTGATGGTCATGGCGTGCTCTAATCCGGCGCGCATTGCTTCAACAGGTGCCGGCTTGCCTGTCCAAATTTCGAAAGCTTTCGCGCCCTGGTGCAGCAGCATAGTGCGGCCGTCTGAAACTTTTAACCCCATTGCCGCGGCGCAGCGCAATAACGGTGTGGCACGGTAGATAGTTTCATAAAAACAGATATCCCGCAGCAGTTCCCCTGGAAACGGCATTGCGTCACTATCTTTTAGTCCTAGGCTGGTTCCTTGAATCGCAACTTGGGATTTGTTGATAAAATCCTTGATGCGCTCAAGATTGGTCAGAGTGCAGCAGTTAATATTGCTCTGCGGAAAAGCTTGAGTTAAACGTCCTGCCAAATCTTCTACTTTATTCAAGTTGCGGTTGGCGAAGTATAATGATTTTGCTCCGGCGGCTGCAAAATAAAATGCGGTAGCCTGTACTGCACCGCCGCAGCCGATAAAGAAAAAGCTGCTGCCGGCGACATCTACTCCGAAAACTTCTTTAATAGCAGTTGATAAACCGTAACCATCGGTTGAGTCGCCAGAGAGTTTACCGTTTTTTATGGTTACGGTATTAACGCTGTCTGCTAATTTTGCCATCGGGGTAATTTCATCGAGTTCAGGAATTACCAATTTTTTGTGCGGCACTGTAATATTAAAGCCGTTCAAATGAACTCGCGCATAGCTGATAAAATCTGGAAATTCTTCTTTGGTTACCCGCAATTTTGAGTATGGCTCGCCTAAATTATAATGGCGAAACGCCGCATTCTGCATTTCCGGAGATAAGGAGTGCGCCACCGGATCGCCAATTACTAAATATTTAGAACTTTTTGTCTTAATCACTGTTTATTCCTTATTGGTCACGGCAACTTAATATGATTTGCTATCCGGAAAAACCGTTATATCTTTGTGTTTCTACTGGACGCCTTGAGTTTTGCTGGTACGCTACATCTCCCGCTGGTATGCCGGGTTGCCGCTGCTGCCTGCCGAATAGTTGCTTAAGATAACGCTGATTGGCCCATTTTTCCAACTCTTTATACACGATTCAATCGAAAAATATGAGAGTATCCAGATATTGCTATTTAAAAATCATAAAACCGGCTGTATATTATACTATGTAATTGCAGTGAGATAATTTAGTCGTGACAGAATATTAGTGCGGCTTGAGCATATAAGGCAAAAACCAGTTTCAGAGAATCATCCGAAAAAACAGATAGAACATAGGTTGTTTTGAGATACTCCTCTAGATAAATTGCAGGATAAATGAAAGAAGTTAATTATGACTATAAAATATGAATTTCGCAGAAATGACGAACCAAAAATTAAATATTTGATTTGTCCGAAATGCGCTGAATTACTAGTCCCAATGGATATCGAAAACTACCCGGCGTGTCCGTACTGCAATTTTATGCTGGAACGAACCCCGGAGCTGGAAGACTTTATTTTGCAGCCGCTGGTTGAGCGCTGGGCAAATCAATATAGTCCGACCACCGGACGCGGCATCTCTCAGCGTCATCGTTATTCGTGATTTTTTTTGCTGTGGTGGAACTGTTCGCCGCAATGCGGGCAGTGAATTACATCGTCCTGCCGGATATGCTCCTGCTTGCGCCGCTGTATTGATTCGACAAAGCCTGAACTGATAATCCCCGCCGGCAGCGCAAACATCCCGATACCGCTGATCGCGATAATTGATGCGATTAATTTACCCAGCGGCGTGATCGGATAAATATCGCCGTAACCCACTGTCGTCAGCGCAGTTACTGCCCACCACATCGCCGCCGGAATGCTTGAAAATGCCTGCGGTTGAGATTTATTCTCAATAAAGTAGAGCAGGCAGGCGGAAAACAGCAGCAGTATCGCCATCATTGATAATGATAAAACGATTTCTTCGCGTTTGTCGATAAAGACATTTCGAATCAATTTTAGTGAACTGTTATATCGCCCAACTTTGAGTAAACGAAAAGCCCGGAATAACCGCAGTGCCCGCAAAAAGCGCAGATCCAGGTTGATGGGCAGGTAGAATGGCAATATCGCCAGCATATCTAATAATGTCAGCGGCGAAAGCATATATTTAATTCTTCCAGTCAAGCCGGCGCCGCGATATTGTTCCACCGCCGTACAGCTCCATACACGCAAAGAATATTCCACAGTGAATAGTGCAATGGAAATAATATCAAAAATCTCAAAAAAAATTCCAACCCGATCATGGATACTGGCGACTGTATCCAGTACCAGTACTACAATATTCAATGCAATCAGGGATAAAATAAACACTTCAAAGCAGAAACCTTGACGGTCTTGGCGGTCATTTCTGCCGCCATTCAGAATTTCCCAGGTACGCAACTGAATTTGCTGATATGCCATTATCCTGCCACGGTTACTGATTTATTATGGAAAGTTATAAAAGGCCGCTGCCAGATTATTTCGCCGCGGCGGGAGGGGCAGTTGGTGCCGTTGCCGCAGGTTGCTGCGCCACAGGTTGTTGATCAGGTACTGCTACGGCTGCAGGCGCGGTATTTGCTACAGGTTTTTCTTTTTCGGCGGCCTCTTTATTTTTTAAGAACCATGCGCGCAGAATGCGGGTATATGTTCTCGGGGCGGCCTCATTATCATTTTTTTCACCGATAGTGCCATAGACACTGGAGAAATCTTTTTCCATGCGGTTCCATCCACTGACGGTTGAGCCATCTTCGCCCCATACTCTTAAATGATCCAGGCTGCTGTCAGCTTCGACTTCGCCTGGAACAATTTGATAAGCGTAAATCAGAATTGCATCGGCTCCGTCGGCTTTAGCTTTTTCAATAATTTTGTTGTAAATCTCGGACTTGGAGAATTTGTTATAATCACCAGTGCCGCGGCAATGTCCAATAATTGCGTAATCTTCTTTAGGCACCTTTGTCTTGTCCTCAAAAACTTTTATTTCAGTAGTCGGGGCATAACTTTTTCCGTCATAACTGACGTTGATACATCCGGGAACCAGCAATAGCACCGGCAATAACAGCATTACCATTTTGCACATATTTATTATTCCTTGATTAAGTGTGTAAACCAATCCACAGGCAATAAGTTAGTTCATCCGTACTATTTTTCAAGCCTTGACTTGATTATTGTCGCCGATTCAAACTGAAAAATAGATATTGTCATATAGAAGATAACCTGCCGGCATCAACCAAATATTACACTTGTGATGAAGCTTTTTATGCTGTATTTTACCAACGCCTGACAGATTTTGGACATTGAATTTATTATAAAGTGATGTAGATTATCCATTTGCGGATTACTTGAGAAATGGAGACTGGCCGGCAGGTCAGCAAAAAGTTACCGTTATTCAACAAAGTTCGCGAAATTTAAAAATTTTATTTTAGGACAACTGCGAAAAGCTAACATCATTTTTTTAAATTTAGCTTATGAATATTTATTGTAACAAACAGGTGAATAATTATGACAGCACATCATACCAAAAAAGAAGAACCGAACGCCGGTCAAGAGTCTGAACATATTCAGGACAATCAGCCGCATTCGAATGAAAATCATAACAAAAATACGCATCATCACACCCATGAACATCAAGCCGATAGCAGCGCGGCTAAACATCCGCATAAACCGCATAAAGAAGAGCAAGAACAAACCGTTGACGCGGCTGTGGTGAATGAACCGGAAGTGATTACGCCGGAACAACTGTTGGCGCAAAAAGATGCCGAAATTGCCGCCGCGCAGGATAAATTTTTACGATTGAATGCTGAATACCAAAATTACCGCAGACGGGTTCTGAAAGATATCGCTGTGGCAAAAACGATTGTCCTGGAAGATACATTGATGCCGTTTCTTCAAGTTTTTGACTACCTGACGATGGCGATGAGTGCGGCGGCAGCTTCTGACAATATCAACTCCATCCGCGAAGGTTTAAAGATGATTATGAATGAATACCAAAAAGCGATGGATGAACTGGGTGTGGCAAAAATTGATGCGCTGGGGACAGCGTTTAATCCGGAACTGCATGAAGCACTGGCCCATGAAGTTTCTGAAGACCCGGAAGGAAAAGTAATTAAACAATGGAATTATGGCTATAAGCTCGGTGAAAAACTGCTGCGTCCGGCAAAAGTAGTGGTCAGCAGCGGTCCGGAACAAAAAGACCAGGCAGAAAAGCAATAATTCTTATACAGGTGAAAATATGGCAAATACTCAGGATTTTTATGAATTACTCGGTGTCAGCAAAACTGCCGCCGCTGATGAAATAAAAAAAGCTTATCGAAAAATGGCGATAAAATATCACCCGGATAAAAACCCCGGTGATAAAGCCGCAGAAGAAAAATTTAAAGAAATATCGCACGCTTATGAAATTCTCAGCGATACCAATAAACGCGCGCAATATGACCAGTTCGGTCCGGAAGCCTTTACCAGCGCCGGACGTGCCGGTGCCGGAGCCGGCGGGTTTCACGACCCGTTTGATATCTTTAGTCAGGTTTTTGGCGGCGGGCGTGGACGTGGTGGCGGCGGCGGTGGTGGCAGTATTTTCGAGGATTTATTTGGCGGTGGTGGTGGCCGGACATCACGCAATGGCGCTATGGACGGGTCGGATTTGCGTTATGACTTGGAGATAGATTTTGAAGATTCTGTTTATGGTGCTGATAAAAAAATTCTCATCCCAAAATTGGTAAGCTGCGACCGTTGCAATGCCAGCGGCTGTGAACCAGGCTCAAGTAGAAGTTCCTGCAAGCGGTGCGGCGGCAGTGGACAGGTTACTGCGCAGCAATCTTTTTTTACTGTTAGACAAGCGTGCCCGTCATGTCAAGGCACCGGACAAATTATTGAAAAACCTTGCACCGGTTGTCGCGGACAGGGCAGAGTTCAGACTCAGAAAACTATTCAGCTGCATATCCCGCCTGGCGTGGATAATGGTTCGAAGCTGCGTGTTACCGGTGAAGGTGAAGGCGGCGTGCGCGGCGGTTCAACCGGTAACCTCTACGTGGTAATTCATATTCGGCCGCATGAAATTTTCCATCGCGAAGGCAACGACATCCTTTGTGAAGTGCCTGTACCGTTTACTATCGCGGCATTAGGCGGGGTGGTAGATGTGCCAACCGTTACCGGCAAAGCCAGGATGAAAATTCCGGAAGGCACTCAGAATAATACGGTATTGCGGTTGAAGAGTAAAGGCATGCCGGATTTGCGCGGCGGTTCCCGCGGCGATATGCTGGTGCATGTTGTTGTTGAGGTGCCGCGTAATCTTTCGCGCGAACAGCAGCAGCAGGTAATGCAGTTGGCAAATGCGCTTTCAGAAAGCAAAAACTACCCAAACCGTAACGCATTCCTGCAAAAGTCGGCACGGTTTATGACCGGTGAGTAAATAGATGAACCCGCCAAAAGCCCGGTCAGGTGATTTTTGATGGATCGGCACAAGGATTTATAAGCCGGCTCCGCCGCCGGCTACCCTCGGCGGTAACCGGCAAGGTGGTTTTTATACCGGGTTGCCGTTTTGGCGTTCCGGCAGCACCTGTGGTTTTTAATGATAAAAAGATGCTTCGGTAATGATTCAGAAAGATAAAAGGCATTATGGTAAAAAGAGCAGATCCAGGTAACGGCATTTTACTTACCAACAAAAAAGCATTTCACGACTATGCTGTCATCGAGACTTTTGAAGCCGGCATTAAACTGCATGGAACTGAAGTAAAAAGCTGCCGTGAACACGCCATTTCTGTCGCTGACGCTTTTGTTAAAATTGAAAAGGGCGAAATTTTTGTCCATAATGTAACCATCGCCAGTTATTCTCACGGCAATGTCTTTAATCACACGCCGCGCACAGTGCGCAAACTCCTGATGCACCGCCGCGAAATATTAAAACTTTCTCAAACCGTCAAAGAAAAAGGCCTTACAATTATTCCGCTGAAGTTCTATCTCAAGCACGGTTTGGTTAAGGTTGAAATTGGGCTGTGCAAAGGCAAAACCCATGGAGATAAACGCGAAGTCCTGCGCGAACGTCAGGACAGCCTTGATGCCCGCCGCGCTATCCGTAGTCATACCGGATAAGTTACTCCGTCCGGCAAGTCCCTTCGATACTTTGGTATCGGCGGTCTCTCAGAATACAAACCAATTTTCAAAATCTTCGCAATCTATACGCAATTTTTAGCTTTACAGAGTACTAGTCATTATTGAAGGCTGCCCGAAGCTGTGCGAATGTGCCTTCCGCCAAAGATTGACGGATTTTTGCCATTAATGAGAGATAGTAGTGCAGGTTATGCATCGTAACCAGTCTGAGTCCGAGAATTTCACCCACATTAAATAAATGACGAATGTAGGCCCGGGAAAATTTTTTGCAGCAGTAACAGCTGCATTCCGGGTCAATAGGCATCATTTCATCGCGGCTTTTGCCGGCTTTTACCGGAAGCGTGCTGCCGTCAGCAAGGAAGGCGCTGCCGTGCCGCGCCAATCGGGTTGGGATAACGCAGTCAAACATATCCACGCCGCGTGCGACGGCTTCTATCAGCTGCCGCGGCAGCCCGACCCCCATCAAATAGCGGGGTTTATCTTCAGGTAATAACGGGGTTACCCAGTCGAGGCATTCAAACATCACCGTTTCAGGTTCGCCTACGCTTAAGCCGCCGATGGCATATCCTTCAAAACCGATTTTTACCAAATCTCTAGCCGATTGCTCTCTAAGTTCGCGATAATTTGAACCTTGCACTATGCCAAAGAGCTGTTGTCCGTCATTAAGCGGTTGTTCGCGGGAGATTTGTTCCCATCTTGTGGTCAACTGCATCGATTTTTTGGCGGCGTCATATTCACAGGGATACGGGGTGCATTCATCGAATGCCATAACAATATCTGAACCGAGGGTACGCTGAATTGCCATTGATTCTTTGGGACCGAGGAAGAAGCGGGTACCATCAATGTGTGAAGCGAATTTTACCCCATCTTTTTCAATTTTTCGCAGTGACGCGAGGCTGAATACTTGAAAGCCGCCACTGTCCGTCAGAATTGGCTTCTGCCATGAAATAAAATTATGCAACCCCCCGGCCTTGGCAATGATTTCCATGCCGGGGCGAAGAAACAGATGATAAGTATTGCCGAGAATAACTTCAGCTCCAAGTGACTCAACTTCGTCAGGAGTCATCGTTTTTACTGTCCCGCGCGTTCCCACCGGCATAAACACCGGAGTATTAATCACCCCGTGCGGGGTCGTCAGTTTGCCTAGCCGGGCATTGGTGCCGGTGCATTTCTTCAATAGTTCAAAACTCATAATAATTACCTGATAAACAATAAAGCGGTGTCGGGCCACAAATTATTGAAGCATTAGTGCATAAATCACCAAACACCGTCATATCATCGCGGCTGGTGTTATGCAAGGAGGCTTTCATAAGTGACCCCCAGGCCGGAATGCAGTTTGCGAATCATTGCCAGACTAAGATTTCTTTTTTTATTGATGACGTCGTAGAATCTGCCGGTTGAGCCGAAATACTCTTTCATGTCAACCGGCCTTAGGCCCTGTTGTTCCATGCGGAATTTTATTGCCTCTACCGGGTCGGCTTCAACCACCGGATAATGCTTGCGGTCATACTCCTCAATCAACAAACTGAGAATTGTCAGCTGCTCATATTCCGGAGTATTTTCCCGTGGGTTGGTTTTTGCCAAAGCCAGAATTTTCTTCATTGTCGCATCATATTCTTTTGCGGTTTTAACCAGGTGAATGTTGTCCATATCCCTATACTCCTTTAAAATGTTTTCCCGTTACATTCTTCATGCGTGCCGATCCATTCTATAAATACGCTGCCGGCCACAATTACAACTACTGTAACCAGACGGTAGTTATTCCATTTTATATTAAAGATTACGGTATTGCCGTTCAGCACGCTCGCGGACGGATAAGCTTTTTTAACGTCATTGAACGACTGCCAGTTGGAGTTTCTTACATCCTTAAGCCATTCATCTATTTGCGCACTGCAGTCACCATGTTTCCTTTTGAACTTATCGAGCGTCTTTAAGCCGACTACTTTCATCTTACGCCTTAATTGTTAATATGCTTCTATTATAGTACCATTATGGTACTATATCAAGGCCGCATTTATAAATATTCTTGATTTTTTCAGGAATGACATTTATACTAATAATCAAGTGCCTCTGGATGAACCCGCCAAAAGCCCGGTCAGGTGATTTTTGATGGATCGGCACAAGGATTTATAAGCCGACTCCGCCGCCGGCTACCCTCGGCGGTAACCGGCAAGGAGCGGCTGGTAAGGACTTTTGTTGAGACGCAAAAAGCAGCAACCGACTTTTGGCGGATTCATCCCTCTGGTGTAGTTTACATAAACATTAATGGCCAGCGGGTGATTGCCAAAATTTTTTGAAGTATTCATACATAAATCACCAAACGCCGTCATCTCATCCTGCGCGAACATGCCGTTCTCCACTGAACCAACCGTAAAACCCAGCATATCCTCGAACAATACTTTACTGGAATCCTTGCCGAACACAAATATCGGATTGCCGCCGGTAACGGCATTTTTATGCACAAAATTTCGTTGATTGACTGAAATCATCCGCAATTCATTTATGAAAAACTTGGGGCGGGCTACCATGTAAATTCAAGCACAAAAAACAAAAGCTAGCTCAAAACCAAAATATTAAGCAACGAAAACACTGAAAAGTAAGCTTGACCCCAAATTCCTTTGACCCCAAATTCTCTCTCTCTGCGAGGTCGGGCTGATC